>NZ_SMKM01000054.1 GCF_004348665.1 Actinomadura sp. GC306
GGAGCGCGGGGCGGGCGGTGTTGACATCGTGGCTCGTTAGCGCAAACATTCGCGTGTAAGCTCGCGGAACCCGGGGAGGCGATGTGGCCGCCGAAGCACCGGAGGCGCCCGACGGCCGGCGGCTGGCGGTGATGGAGGACGTGGCCGCGATGGCCGGCGTCTCGGCGATGACCGTGTCGCGCGTCCTGAACGCGCCCGAGAAGGTGCGCCCGCAGACCCGTGCCCGGGTGATGGCCGCGGTGCGGGCGCTGGACTACCGGCCCAACTCGGCGGCGCGCGTGCTGGCCACCGGGCGGTCCGGGGTCCTCGGCGTGGTCAGCTTCGACACCACCCTGTACGGCCCGGCCTCCACCCTGTTCAGCATCGAGCAGGCCGCCCGCGAGCACGACTACACCGTCAGCATCGTCAGCCTGAGCTCGCTGAACCGCCGCTCGATCGGCGAGGGCGTGGAGCGGCTGCGCGGCCAGTCGGCCGACGGGATCATGGTCGTCGCGCCGCACGAGTCGGCGGCCGACGGGCTGAAGGAGCTGCCGGCCGACACCCCGCTCGTCGCGGTCGGCGCGGGCGCCGACGTGCCGTTCCCCGTCGTCGCGGTCGACCACCGGGCCGGTGCCGAGCGCGCCGTCCGGCACCTGCTGAGCCTCGGGCACGAGACCGTCCTGCACCTGGCGGGCCCGGCCGACTGGGTGGACGCCAACGGACGCACCGCCGGCTGGCGCGCCGCGCTGGAGGCCGCCGGGCGGGAGGCCCCGGTGCCGCCCGCCGGCGACTGGAGCGCCCGCTCGGGGTACGAGTACGGCCGGCAGATCGCCGCCGACCCCGAGGTCACGGCGGTGTTCGCCGGCAACGACGCGATGGCCCTCGGGCTGCTGCGCGCGCTGCGCGAGGCCGGGCGGGACGTACCCGGCGACGTCAGCGTGGTGGGCTTCGACGACGTCCCCGAGGCCGCCTACTTCCCGCCGCCGCTCACCACCGTCCGGCAGAACTTCGGCGAGGTGGGGCGGCGGGCCTTCGACCTGCTGCTCGACCGGATCGGCGGCACCGCGGCGGATCGCTCCCGCCGGGTCGTCGAGCCGGAACTCGTCGTCAGGGAGAGCACCGGGGTCCCCCGGGGGACCTAGCCCCGTCCGGTCCGAAGGTCCGCCTTCGGCGCGCGGCGGCATGTTAGCGCTAACAGATAGGAGTCGAGATGCCAGAGCCGGGCGGCGGGATCGCGGCGCTCCGCACGGAGCTCGCCGTCCTGCACCAGACCCTCGTCGAGTGCGGGCTGGTCGCGTGGACGGCGGGCAACGTGTCGGCGCGCGCCGGCGACGACGCGTTCCTGATCAAACCGAGCGGCGTCCCCTACGAGCGGCTCACCCCCGACGCGATGGTGCTGTGCGACCTGGAGGGCAAGCCGGCCGGCGGGGCGGAGCTCAAGCCGTCCAGCGACGTGTTCGCCCACGCCTACGTGTACCGGCACCGCCCCGACGTCGGGGGAGTGGTGCACACCCACTCGACCTACGCCACCGCCTGGGCGGCCCGCGACGAGCCGATCCCGTGCGTGCTGACGGCGATGGCGGACGAGTTCGGCGGCGAGATCCCCGTCGGCCCGTTCGCGCTCATCGGCGGCGACGAGATCGGCCGCGGCATCGTCGAGACCCTCGACGGGCACCGCAGCCCCGCCGTCCTCATGCGCAACCACGGCGTCTTCACGATCGGCGCCGACGCCCGCGCCGCGGTCAAGGCGGCCGTGATGTGCGAGGACGTCGCCCGGACCGTCCACCTGTCGCGGCAGCTCGGCGAGCCGCGGCCGATGGACGCCGGCGACATCGACCGGCTGTACGACCGCTACCAGAACGCCTACGGGCAGAGGGGCCGACCATGAGCTTTCCGAACCGCGAGATCTGGTTCCTCACCGGCAGCCAGGACCTGTACGGCGCGGACACCCTGCGGCAGGTCGCCGAGCAGTCCGCGGCGATCGCCGCGCGGCTCGGCGAGGCGCTGCCGGTCGCCGTGCGGTGGCTGCCCGTCCTCACCGGCGCGGACGCGATCCGCCGGACGTGCCTGGACGCCGGCGCCGACGACGCGTGCGTCGGCGTGATCGCGTGGATGCACACCTTCTCACCGGCGAAGATGTGGATCGCCGGCCTCGACGCGCTCACGAAGCCCCTGCTGCACCTGCACACGCAGGCGAACGTGGAGCTGCCCTGGGCCACGATCGACATGGACTTCATGAACCTGAACCAGGCCGCCCACGGCGACCGGGAGTTCGGCTACGTCCAGTCGCGGCTCGGCGTCGCCCGCAAGACGGTCGCCGGGCACGTCGGCGACCCCTCGGTCGGGGCGCGGGCGGCCGGGTGGGCGCGGGCGGCGGCGGGCCTGCACGAGCTGCGGCGGCTGAAGCTGGCCCGGTTCGGCGACAACATGCGGGACGTCGCCGTCACCGAGGGCGACAAGGTCGAGGCGCAGCTGCGGTTCGGCGTCTCCGTCAACACCTACGGCGTCAACGACCTGGTCGAGTTCGTGGACGCCGTCCCGGACGGCGACATCACCGGGCTGGTCAAGGAGTACGACGACCGCTACGACATCGCCGCGGAGCTGCGTCCCGGCGGCGAGCGCCACGAGTCGCTGCGCTACGGCGCGCGGATCGAGCTGGGCCTGCGGGCGTTCCTCGACGAGGGCGGCTTCAAGGCGTTCACGACGAACTTCGAGGACCTCGGCGGGCTCCGCCAGCTGCCCGGACTCGCCGTCCAGCGGCTGATGGCGGACGGCTACGGCTTCGGCGGCGAGGGCGACTGGAAGACCGCGACGCTGCTGCGCACGCTGAAGGCCGCGGCGGCGGGGCTGCCGGGCGGCACCTCGTTCATGGAGGACTACACCTACCACCTGGCACCCGGCGAAGAGCTGATCCTCGGCGCGCACATGCTGGAGGTCTGCCCGTCCATCGCCGCCGGGCGGCCCGCGTTGGAGATCCACCCGCTGAGCATCGGCGGGCGTGCGGACCCGGTGCGGCTGGTGTTCGACGCCGCGCCCGGCCCCGCCGTGGTGGCGGGCCTCGCCGACATGGGCGACCGGTTCCGGCTGGTCGCCAACGAGATCGAGGTCGTGCCGCCGCCGGAGCCGCTGCCGATGCTGCCGGTCGCCCGCGCGGTGTGGCGGCCCCGGCCGGACCTGCGCACGTCCGCCGAGGCGTGGCTGACCGCGGGCGCGCCGCACCACACGGTGCTCACCGCGGCGCTCGGGACGGAGGAGCTGACCGACCTCGCCGACATGGCGGGGGTGGAGCTGCTCACGATCGAGGCCGATACCACGCTGCGGCAGTTCACCAAGGAGATCCGCTGGAACCAGGCGTACTACCGCCTCGCCGGGGGCCTGTGACGAGCGAGCTGTAACGATGAGTGACGAGGAGGGCCCATGAGCGAGGACGAACGCTACGTCGTCGGCGTCGACTTCGGCACGCTGTCCGGGCGGGCGGTCGTGGTCCGGGCCGGGGACGGCGCCGAGGCCGGCGACGCCGTCTGCGAGTACGGCCACGGGGTGATCGACGAGGCGCTCCCGGCGGGCGTCCGCCTCGATCCCGACTGGGCCCTGCAGGCGCCCGGGGACTGGCTGGACGTGCTGCGGTCCGCCGTCCCGAAGGCGCTGGCGGCGGCGGACGTGCGGCCGTCCCAGGTCATCGGCATCGGCACGGACTTCACCGCCTGCACGGTCCTGCCGGCGACCGCCGACGGCACGCCCCTGTCCGACCTGCACCCGGAACGGCCGCACGCCTGGCCGAAACTGTGGAAGCACCACGCCGCCCAGCCGGAGGCCGACCGGATCAACGCGCTGGCCGCCGAGCGCGGGGAGCCGTGGCTGCCCCGCTACGGCGGCAAGATCTCCTCGGAATGGGAGTTCGCCAAGGGGCTGCAACTGCTGGAGGAGGACCCCGACCTCTACGGCCTCGCCGACCGCTGGATCGAGGCCGCGGACTGGATCGTCTGGCAGCTCACCGGCCGCGAGTCGCGCAACATCTGCACGGCCGGGTACAAGGGCGTCTACCAGGACGGGCGGTACCCGTCCCGCGAGTTCCTGGCCGCCCTGCACCCCGGTTTCGCCGACTTCCCCGCCAAGCTCGGCCACGACCTCGCCCCGCTCGGCGGCCTCGCCGGGACGCTCACCGCGCGGGCCGCCGCCTGGACGGGCCTGCCCGAGGGCATCGCCGTCGCCGTGGGCAACGTCGACGCGCACGTCACCGCCGCCGCGGCCGACGCCGTCCGGCCCGGCCAGATGGTCGCGATCATGGGGACGTCCACCTGCCACGTGATGTCGTCCGGCCTGCTCGCCGAGGTCCCCGGCATGTGCGGCGTCGTCGAGGACGGCATCGTCCCCGGCCTGTGGGGCTACGAGGCCGGGCAGTCGGGCGTCGGCGACATCTTCGCCTGGTTCGTGGACAACTGCGTGCCCGCCTCCTACGCGGCGGCCGCCGCGGCGGCCGGGGTGTCGGTCCACGAGCACCTGACCGCGCTCGCCGCCGGGCAGCCGGTCGGGCGGCACGGGCTCGTCGCGCTCGACTGGAACAACGGCAACCGCTCCGTCCTCGTCGACCACGACCTGTCCGGCCTCGTCGTCGGCCAGACGCTCGCGACCAGGCCGGAGGACGTCTACCGCGCGCTCATCGAGGCCACCGCGTTCGGCACCCGCATGATCGTGGAGACGTTCGAGGCGGCGGGCGTCCCCGTGGCGGAGTTCGTCGTCGCGGGCGGCCTGCTGAAGAACCGCTTCCTCATGCAGGTCTATGCCGACGTCCTGCGCCGCCCGCTGTCGCTGATCGGCTCGTCCCAGGGCCCGGCGCTCGGCGCCGCGATCCACGCCGCCGTCGCGGCGGGCGCCCACCCCGACATCACGTCCGCCGCCGCCGCGATGGGCCGCCGCGTACCGGACGCCTACGTCCCCGACCCGGCCCGCGCCGACGCCTACGACTCCCTCTACGAGATCTACCGAACCCTCCACGACCAGTTCGCAGACGGCAAGGTGATGCACCACCTACGCCACCTGCGCACCCGCTCCCTCCGTTGACTTGCGGCGTGTTGCCCTTATGGGAGCGCTCCACAGGGCAACACGCCGCAAGTCAACGCGGTCGGCCGGGCCGTGGGAGCTACTTCCCGCGGCCGGCGATTGACGGCTCGGCCCGGTTGCCGCGAACGTCCGGGGTCCGGGTGAACACCTCCGGGAATGGGCGGCGGGGCGTGCCGGGGACCGGCGGCCCGTACCCGAACCGGATGATCGCCTGGATGTGGCCGTTCGCGCCGGTGCGCTCGGTGCCCAGCATGTCGAGGGGCTGGCACAGCAGCGAGGTCGCCACCCCGTGCCGCGTCGCGGTCAGCAGGACGCGCTGCAGGCCCTGCCCGGCCCGCAGCCAGTCCGCGGGCCCGTCGCCCCCGGTGAGCAGGACGGCGAGCTGCGGCCGCGCGGAGAAGTCCGCCACCGGCCGGGCGGCCGCCGGCCCGGCGAGGCCGAAGTCCCGCAGCGGGAGGCCGCGCCCGCTCGGCCGCGGCCCGAACGCGTACGGGGGGATGCCGATCCCGCGGGTGTCGCCCGGCGTCCAGCGGGCCAGCTCGGCGAGGTAGCCGTCGTCGCCGCCGAGCCGCTCGTCCGCGGCCGCGACCAGGCTCAGCAGGTAGGACGTGGCCTGTGGCCCCGGCAGGCCCAGCGCGACTCCCTCCGCCCGCGCGGCGGCGACCATCGCGTCCCGGACCGCCCGCGGGACGGCGCGCTTCTCGAACGGGC
This sequence comes from Actinomadura sp. GC306, assembly GCF_004348665.1. Classification (GTDB taxonomy): domain Bacteria; phylum Actinomycetota; class Actinomycetes; order Streptosporangiales; family Streptosporangiaceae; genus Spirillospora. Next base: position 5,752 of record NZ_SMKM01000054.1, read on the forward strand.
TCCGGTTGGTGCGCCGGTGCGGGATCGCCGCGTACAGCTCCGACACGGCGGCCGGCGGCATGGGCGCCTCCACGGCCCGCACGGACGCCAGCAGGGCCGGGTCGTGCCCGGCGTCCGGGAACGGCCGGACGAGCGCCTCGTGCCCGGCCGTCTGCAGCGCCAGCCGCAGGTTGAGCAGCGCAGCGCCGCAGCTGACGTGCAGGGCCCGGCCGCGCGGGTCGATGACGGGGAGCGCGCGGCCGAGGTCGGCGTGCAGTTCCAGCTCCGTCGTGCCGGCCAGCCGGAAGCGCCAGGGCTGGGTGTTGTGCACCGACGGCGCCGCGATGGCCGCGGTCACCAGCCGCCGGACCCCGGCATACGTCTCGAACGGGTGAGGCATGGCGTCCCTCCAGGGTGCTGCCGCTTTACCGACAGCCTCGCCCGCCGCAGACGCGCGCCCCAGGGACCAAGGTCCCTCCGCCCGGGGCCGAAGGGCGGCCGGCCGGGCGGGACCTGCGGCGCGGGTCAGCGGAGGTCGAAGCCCAGCTCGCGGCCCGCTTCGCGCAGCCCGTCGCGGGCGGACGGGTGGGCCACCTCGTCCAGGAGCTGCTGGGCCTGGGAGGTGGCGTCGCGGCCCCAGACGGCGGCGGTGCCCTGCTCGCTGACGATGAAGCTGTGCTGGAACGAGGTGACGGGGCCGTCCAGGCGCGGGATGACGGTGGAGACGTCCGCGCGGGGATGCCAGGACGGCAGCGCGATGACGGCGCGCCCGCCCGGGGAGTGCAGCGCGCCGACGACGAAGTCGGTCTGGCCGCCGAACCCGGAGTAGATGACCCCGCGGACGCGGCTGGCGTTCGCCTGGGCGAACAGGTCGACCTGGAGGGCGGAGTTCACCGAGACCATCCGGGCCTTGCGCGCGATCAGCGCGGGGTCGTTGGTCTTCTCGGTGCGCAGCATCCGGACGCGCTCGTTGCGGTCGACCCAGTCGTACAGCTCGCGGCTGCCGAACACGAACGAGGCGGTGACGGGCGTGGTGGTGTCGAGCGCCCCCGCCTTCTCCAGCGCGAGGACGCCGTCGCTGAACATCTCCGACCACAGGCCGAGGCCCTTGCGCTCCAGCAGCGAGGCCAGCACCGCGTCGGGGACGCCCCCGATCCCGAGCTGCAGCGTCGCGTGCTCGGGGACGAGGCGGGCGACCCGCCCGCCGATCTCCCGCGCGACCTCGCCGGGCGGCCGCGGCACGGGCGTGGCGAGCGGCTCGTCCGACTCGACGGCGTAGTCGATCTCGTCGACGGGCAGGACGGCGTCGCCGTAGGTGTAGGGCATCCGGGGGTTCAGCTGGGCGATCACCAGCCCGCCGCGCTCCCGGACGGCCTCGATCGCGGCGGGCAGGATGTTGACCTCGATGCCGAGCGAGACCGTCCCGCCCGACGGCACGGACGTCTGCATCACCACCACGTCCGGCGGGAGCAGGTCCTTGAGCAGGTTGGGGACGAGCGACAGCCGCGACGGGTAGTACCGCAGGCCGGCGCGGCCCCGCTGCCCGGCGCCGACGAACGGGGTCTCCAGGTCGACGCCGTCCCGGTCGGGCAGGCCGTCCTGGCCGTTGAGCATGAACAGCCGGTACTCGGCGAGCGCCTCGTCCAGCACCGCCAGCGCCCGCGCCGGCGCGGCGAAGTTGCCGCCGGCCACGACCCGCGGCCGGCCCGGCAGCCCGGACAGGACGGCGGCGAGCTGCCGCTCCGAGATGACCCGCATCAGATGAACCCTCCGGTGTTCCGCCTCCCGGCCCCCGCGGGCCGCCGCCCGACGAGTCTGTCAGCCCGGGGACAGCAGCGGGCGGCGGTGCCAGACGTGCTCGGCGCCGGCCGGCCGGACGGCGGCGAGGGCCTGCGCCACCGCGTCCTCCAGCGCCCCGCCGGTGTCGATCTCCGCGGCCTCCGGCCACGGGGCCGCCTCCGCGCGCATCGCGGCGGCGATACCGGCGTCCGCGTCGGAGGTGCTGCGCCCGCGCGCGCGGACGCGCATCCGCTCGGCGGTGACGGAGGACGGTGCCGCGCAGCGCAGCGCCGTCAGGTCCGCGTGCTCGCGGTCCGCGACCGCGGCGAGCAGGTCCCGGTCCTCCTTGGCCGACCACGACGCGTCGAGGATGACCGTCTCGCCGAGCCGGAGCAGCCGGGTGGCGCGCTCGGCCAGCTCGCGGTAGGTGCGCCTGCTCCACTCCGGGGTGTAGATGCCGGTGCCGTAGGGGGCGGCGGCGGACTCCTCGGGCGGCAGGCCCGCGAGTTCCTTGCGGACGCGGTCGCTGCTGATCAGCGAGCAGCCGAGCCGGTCCGCGAGCGCCCCGGCGAGCGAGGTCTTCCCCGTGCCGGGGAGCCCGCCCACCAGGATCAGGTCGACCTTCCCGGCGCGCAGGTGGCGCAGCGCGACGTCGGCGTACGACCGGGCCTCCTCGGCGGCCTCCGGGACGCCCTGCCCGTAGCGCAGGCACGCGACCTTCGCGCGGACGAACGCCCGGTAGGCGACGTAGTGGTGGCGCAGCGACGGCGGTGCCGGGTCGGCGGCGAACCCGGAGTACCAGTCGACGAAGCGCTGGGCGAGGTGGGGCGCGCCGAGGCGTTCGAGGTCCATGGCGAGGAATGAGGCGTCGTCGAGCCCGTCCACGCTGCGCAGCCGCTCGTCGAACTCCAGGCAGTCGAGGATGCGCGGGCCGTCGTCCAGGCAGAACACGTCGCCGGTCAGCAGGTCGCCGTGCCCGTCGACCACGCGCCCGTCGGCGATGCGCGCGTCGAACAGCTCCGCGCGGCCGGCGAGGAAGGCGGTGGTGAGGTCCTCGATCTCGGTGGCCGCCGCGCCGTCGATGGCGCGGTCGTGGAAGGGGCGCACCTGCTCGAAGCTGTCGGTCCAGCGGCGAAGGAGCGCGTCGCGGGTGCCCTGGGCGGCGACCTCGGGCCCGCGCGGCGCCTCGGCGTGCCAGGACGCCAGGATGCGCGCGGTGTCGCGGAGCGCGTCCTCGACCGGTTCGCCCGCTTCCACGAGCCGGGCCAGCCGCCGGTCGGCGGGCATCCGCCGCATCACCACCAGGTGGTCGCAGACCTCCCCGTCGGGGCCGTGCACGTCGGAGACCCCGAGGTACACGTCGGGCGCGAAGCGCCGGTTCAGCCGGACCTCCTCCCGGCAGGCCCGCTCCCGCAGCTCGCGCGTGCTGAAGTCGAGGAAGCCGAGGTCGACCGGCTTCTTGAGCTTGTACGCCCGGTCTCCCACGAAGAAGACGACGCCGATGTGCGTCTCGCTCACGGCCGCGGCGTTCATCCCGTCCACTCCCAGCATCTCGTCCCGTCCGTCGAGGTCCACATCGCCCAATCGCTGCCCAGTCAACCAGCGCCCGGAGGGGTACCCGCGGGCCGCAGGCCCCAAATCTCCGGACGAAGGTCCCGGCCGGAACCCGGGCGCACCGGCCCTCCCGGCGGGGACCTTCGCCCCTGAGATCCGGCGCGGCCGCCCGCGATGCTCGGAAGGGAAGGGGGTGGTGGCGGTGCGGACGACGACCGTCGAGGAACTGGGCCGGGAGCCGTTCCTGCGGGGCATGCGCGGCGCCGACCTCGGGCGGCTGGCGACCGCGGCGCGCCCCGCGCGATTCGAGGCGGGCCGCCGCATCGTGTCCGAGGGCGCTCCGGCGGAGCGGTTCTGGCTCGTCCGCCGCGGGGTGGTGGCCGTGGACCTGTGGCTGCCGGAGCTGGGCAGGACCGTCATCGACACGCTCGGGCCCGGCTCGGTGCTCGGGTGGTCGTGGCTGTTCCGGCCGCACGAGTGGCGGTGCGGCGCGGTCGCGAGCACGCCGGTCGAGGCCGTCGAGTTCGACGGGCGCCTCGTCCGCACCCTGTGCGCGGTCGACCCGTCCTTCGGCTACGAGCTGACGCGCCGGTTCGCGGAGGTCATGGCCGACCGCCTGGACGCGGTGGAACGGGCCCGCTGGACGAGCTTGACCAGTTCGAGCAGCACGTAGGACAGCACGGCCACCGCGGCGATCCGCAGCCAGTGGGCGGGGCCGAGCGGGGCGGACCCGAAGACGTCGTTCATCGCCGGCGTGTAGGTGTACGCGAGCTGGATCGCGACGAGGGCCAGCGCGCTGACCCCGACGCACGGGTTGCGGCGGACGCCCCGCCACAGGAGCGGGCGGTCCAGCGAGAGGCAGTTGAACATGTAGGTCAGCAGCGTCACCGCGAACACGTTGACCACGATGGTCTGCGCCGCCTCCGGGGACGCGCCGTTCGCCCGCTCCCAGTTCTGCAGCCCGAACGCGCCGGCGAGCAGGACCGCCGAGACCGCCATGATCCGGGCCGTCATCGCGGGGGTGATCAGCGGCAGCGACGGGTCCCGCGGCGGGCGCCGCATGATCGCGTCGTCCTTGGGCTCCACCGCGAACGGCAGGCCGAGCACCAGGATCGCGGTCATGTTCAGCCACAGCACCTGCAGCGGCAGGATCGGCAGCTCGGTGTCCGCGACGATCGCGGCGACGAGCACCAGGCCGAGCCCGATGTTGGCCGGCAGCGCCCACACGATGAACTTCACCAGGTTGTCGAAGACGCCGCGCCCCTCCTCGACGGCCTTCTCGATCGAGGCGAAGTCGTCGTCGGTGACGACCATGTCGGCGGACTCCTTGGCGACGTCGGTGCCGGTCCGGCCCATCGCGACGCCGATGTCGGCCTGCTTGAGCGCCGGGGCGTCGTTGACGCCGTCGCCGGTCATGGCGACGACGTGGCCGCCGTCCTGGAGGGCCTGGACGAGCCGGAGCTTCTGCTCGGGCGAGACGCGGGCGAACACGGTGGTGGCGCGGATCCGCTCCGGCTCGACGCCGGCTTCGAGCTCGGCCCCGGTCAGCACCTCGCCCGCCAGGCCGACGCGGGAGCCGATCGCGCGGGCTGTCGCGGCATGGTCACCGGTGATCATCTTGACGTCGATGCCGGCCCGGTGGCAGCTTGCGACCGCCCGCGCGGCCTCGTCGCGCGGCGGGTCGATCATCGCCTGCAGGCCGAGGAAGGTCAGCCGGGGCAGCTCGTCCAGGCCGGTGGCGCCGGTGGTCGCGCGGGCGAAGGCGAGCACGCGCAGCGCCTCCCCGCCGTACGCCTCGGCGCGGGCGACGGCGCCGTCCGCGTCGAGGGGCTCGGGCTCGCCGTCCGGGCCCGCCTGGTCGTCGCACAGCTCCAGGATCCGCTCGACGGGCCCCTTCACGTGGACGACCCCGTCCGCGTGGAGGGTGGCCATGAAGCGGCGGTCGCCGTTGAACGGCAGCGTGGCGAGCCGCTCGGGGACCGCGTCGATGCCCGCCTTGGCGGCGCTGGTCACCAGCGCGCCCTCGGTCGGGTCGCCCGCCACCTGCCAGCCCTCGTCGCGCTGGACGAGCTCCGCGTCGTTGCAGGCGAAACCGGCCGTGAGGATGTCGCGCAGCACCGGATGCTCCGACACGTCGACCGGCTCGCCGTCGGCGTGCACGGCTCCGTCGGGGGCGTAGCCGCTGCCGGTGACCGTGTACTCGCGGCCCCCGGCGACGACGGCGGTCACCGTCATCTCGTTGCGGGTGAGGGTGCCGGTCTTGTCGGTGCAGATGACCGTCGTCCCGCCGAGGGTCTCGACGGCCGGCAGGTGCCGGACGATCGCGCCGCGCCGGGCCATCCGCGCCACGCCCAGTGCGAGCGTGACCGTCATGACGGCCGGCAGCCCCTCGGGGATCGCGCCGACCGCGAGGGCGACCGCGGCGGTCAGCATCTCCGTCGTCCCGCGTCCGCGCGCCACGCCGAGCAGGAACGTCGCCGCGGCCAGCACGAGGATCCCCACCGTGACGTACTTGCTGAACTGGGTGATCTTGCGGGTCAGCGGCGTCTGCACCGCGCTGGTGCCGTGGACCAGGCGGTGGATGTCGCCGAGTTCGGTGCGCTCCCCGGTGGCGACGACGATGCCCGCCCCCTGGCCGCGGGTCACCAGCGTCCCGGAGAACGCCATGCCGGTGCGGTCGCCGAGATCCGCCCCCGGGGCGGCGGCGGTGTCCTTGCGCACCGGCACCGACTCGCCGGTCAGGGCCGACTCGTCGGCGGCCAGCTCGTCGGCGCGCAGCAGCCGCAGGTCGGCGGGGACCTTGTCGCCCGCGGCGAGCTCGACCAGGTCGCCGCGGACGAGGTCGGACGCGGGCACGTTCCGGCGCTTCCCGTCCCGCACGACCGTCGCGGTGGTCTGCGCGAGGACGGCGAGCGCGTTGAGCGCCTTCTCGGCACGGGACTCCTGGACGAACCCCACCACCGCGTTCACGAGCACGACGCCGAGGATCACCAGCGCGTCCACGTGCTCGCCCAGCAGGGCGGTGACCCCGGCCGCCCCGAGGAGGACGTAGATCAGCGGGCTGTGGAACTGCGCCAGGAACCGCAGGACCGCGCCGCGGCCCTCGTCGGCCGCGAGCGTGTTCGGCCCGTCCCGCTCCAGCCTGTCGCCCGCCTCGGCGGCGGTGAGACCGCGCGCGGCGTCGCCGCCGAGGGCGCGGACGACCTCGTCCGCGGGCAGGCCGTGCGGCGCCTCGGCACCCGTCATGCGGTCGCGCTCGCCGGGCTCCTGTGCAGGTCCCAGGCGGGGACGCGGCGCCCGGTGAGGAGTTCGGGGCGCAGGCAGATGTAGCGGTCGCGCGCCACGGGCGCCCAGGTGCGCAGCGGGAGCCCTTCGAGGGCCCGCAGCTCGTCCGGGTCGGTGACGTGGCGGGCGGGGCCGACCGCGACGACCGACCAGCCCGTGCGGGCGCCGGCGTCGAACTCGTCGACCTCGAACGCGACGATCGTGCCGGTGGCGGCGGTGGCGAGCCGCGCCGCCCGGGACACCTTGATCACGATGTGCGTGCCGTCGAACACGAAGTTGACCGGCTGGACGGCCGGGAGCGCCTGGTGCGTGAACACGATCCGCCCGATGACGGCGCGCGACAGCAGTTCGAGGCATGCGTCCCGGTCGAGTTTCTCCAGGTCGCTCTGGTCGAGGTCCATGCCCCGAGTCTCCGGCGGCGGGTGGCGCACGGTCAGGGTCCTTGGTCCCGCCGAACGTCCCCCGGCCGGCCTCACTCCCAGGTCCCCTTCGGCTTGGCGGCGTCCGCCTTGAGCTGGGCGGCGAGCGCGGCGGCCTGCGTGCGGCGGCTCATCCCGAGCTTGGCGAACAGGTTGGAGATGTAGTTCTTCACCGTCTTCTCCGCGAGGAACATCCGCTCGCCGATCTGCCGGTTGGTCAGCCCCTCCCCGATGAGCTCAAGGATGTGGCGTTCCTGCTCGGTCAGCCCCTTGAGCGGGTCCTTCTTCTCCTGGCGTTCGCGGAGGCGCTGCAGCATCCGCGCGGTGGAGCGGGGGTCCAGCAGCGACTGGCCCGTGGCGACCGTGCGGACGGCGCCGACCAGGTCGGAGCCGTGGATCTGCTTGAGGACGTAGCCGGCGGCCCCGGCCATCACCGCCTCGAAAAGGGCGTCCTCGTCGTCGTAGGAGGTCAGCATCAGGCAGGCCAGGCCGGGCATCTGGGACCGCAGCTCGCGGCAGACGCTCACGCCGTCGCCGTCGGGCAGCCGGACGTCCAGCACGGCCACGTCGGGCCGGGCCGCGGGGATGCGGGCCAGCGCCTGCTCGGCGGTGCCGGCCTCCCCGGCGATCTCGATGTCGTCCTCGGCGGACAGCAGGGCCGCGACCCCGCGCCGCACGACCTCGTGGTCGTCCAGCAGGAACACCCTGATCGGCTTCGTGCCGCCCGCGTCCGTCATCGGATCGTCCCTCCTCGGTGGTTCCGGATCACAAGTTACCCGCCGGACGTCCCGCGCACAGCACTCGGACCGAGCCCCGCAGAAGGGACGAAGCCCCCACCGCTGTCCGTTGCCATTTGCGGGGATACTGGCCGTGTGGTTGACGAATCCCGTTCCGGTGCGGACCCGGCGAAGCTGATCCTGCCCCAGATGCACCTCGACGACCTGCTGGTGGAGCTGAAGGCGCGGCTGGAGACCGCCCGCGCCACCCGCGACCGGGTGCACGCGCTGCTGGAGGCCGTGGTCTCCATCGGCAGCGACCTGGAGCTGGAGACGGTGCTGCGGCGGATCACCGAGGCCGCGACGACGCTGGTCGACGCCCGCTACGGGGCACTGGGCGTCATCGGGGACGAGGGCGAGCGGCTCGTGCAGTTCGTCACGGTGGGGGTGGGCGATGAGGAGATCGAAGCGATCGGCCACTGGCCGCACGGCCACGGCATCCTCGGGCTGCTGATCCGTGAGCCGCGCCCGATCCGGCTCTCGGACCTGGGCGAGCACCCCGACTCCAGCGGGTTCCCGCCGAACCATCCGCCGATGCGCGGGTTCCTCGGCGTCCCGATCCGGGTGCGGGACGAGGTGTTCGGCAACCTGTACCTGACCGAGAAGGCCGGCGGCGGCGACTTCGAGGACGAGGACGAGATCGTGGTGACCGCGCTGGCCACCGCGGCGGGCGTCGCGATCGAGAACGCCCGGCTGTACGAGGAGACCCGGCGGCGCGAGCGGTGGCTGGAGGCGTCGGCGGAGATCTCGACCGCGCTGCTGTCCGGGACCGCCCCGCACGAGGTGACCGCGCTCGTCGCGGAGCGGGCCCGCGAGGTCGCGGGCGGCGCGCTCGGCAACGTCGCGTTCGCCGACGAGTCCGGGACCGGGTTCGTCATCGAGGCCGCGGACGGCGACGGCGCCGACCGGCTGCAGGGCCTGCGCGTCCCCCGCGACCACTCGGTCATCGGGAAGGTCTACGACGAGGGCGTGTCGCTCGTGCTCGACGACGGGGCCGAGGCCGCCCGCGAGATCGGCATCCCGTCCGGCGACCCGGTGGTCGGCCCGGTGGTGGCGGTGCCGCTCGGCGTGGGGGCCGCCGCGCGGGGCGTCATCTCGGTGATCAACCCGCCCGGCGGGGCGCCGTTCAGCGACGGCACCCGGCGCATCCTGGAGGCGTTCGCGGGGCAGGCGGCCGTCGCGCTGGAGCTGGGCGACCGGCGCCGCGACACCGAGCGGCTGGCGCTGCTGGAGGACCGCGACCGGATCGCCAAGGACCTGCACGACACCGTCATCCAGCGGCTGTTCGCCACCGCGATGACGCTGATGGCCGCGATCAAGATCACGCAGAAGCGGGAGGTGGCCGTCCGGGTCCAGCGGGCGGTGGACGACCTGGACGACACGATCCGGCAGATCCGCTCGTCCATCTTCGCCCTGCAGGCCCCCGCCGACGACGAGTCGCTGCGCAGCCGGGTGCACGCCCTGGTCGACGCGGCGGCCGGGCAGCTGGGGTTCGCGCCGTCGGTCCGCCTGGACGGCCTGCTGGACACCGCCGTGGACGACGCGGCCGGCGAGCACCTGCTGGCCGTCGTCCGGGAGGCCCTCTCGAACGTGGCCCGGCACGCCAACGCCACCGAGGCCGTCGTCGTGATCGACGTCGGCGACGAGGACCTGACCCTGCGCGTGGAGGACGACGGCGTCGGCATCCCGCAGGGCGGCCGGCGCAGCGGCATGCGCAACATGGCCGACCGCGCGAAAGGGCTGGGCGGCGACTTCGCCACCCGGGACCGGCCGGGCGGCGGCACCGTCCTGGTCTGGCGCGTCCCCCTCAAGACGGGCTGACTCGGCACGGGCTGACTCGGCACGGGCTGACTCAACACGGCCGACTCAGCACGGGCTGAGCGTGACGGCGTTCAGGACTCGGAGAAGTCGTCGCGCGACAGCCCCTTCTCCGACATCTTGTCCTCCAGTTCGGCGGCGAGTTCCGACCGGGTGTCGGGCTGCCGACGGGGCTCCTGGTCCGGGTTCCGGTCAGGGTCTCCGCCCGGCTTCATGACGACCTGGTCGGTGTCGTCGGTCTTCGGAGCGTTCTCCTCCGGAGTCGTCATATTTCCGTCCTCTTGTTCGCGGATGGGTCGCCGGTGCTTCCCCCGGCACGGCGCTGCTACCCGGCGAGACCCGGCTCTAACGACCGGCGTCCGGGCCGGAGCCGCCGGAGGCCGCCACCGGAATCCGCGGACGCAGGGACGCGGCGATCTCCTCCAGCCGGCGCGCCGCGGCCGGGGAGTCGGCGAGGGTGAGGGTCAGCCCGGGGTGGCGCAGCAGGCCCGTCGGCTCCGCGCCGCGGATCGGCTTGTGGAAGCGGATGCAGACGCCCTGCGCGGCGCTGGTGCCCAGGGTGAGTCCGCGGTCGGCCCACGAGATGCGCACGCCCGTCGCCTTCCAGGCGGCGTAGGGGCCGGTGACCTCGGCGCCGGCGATGTTCTCCAGCGGCGAGCGCACCGTCCAGGGCCCGAATCGGACGACGAGCCGGGACGCGGTGATCAGGGCATGGCATGTGTCGGGACGGATCCCGAGCAGCGACAGCGGTCGCCGCAACCGCTCGTCGAAGGCGAACTCGTAGCGCTCGGCATCGGCTTGTGAAGGCATCGGTACTCCCCGTGTGCAGGTGTCGGGTGGTGCCTACCCCCGCCCTTCCCGGTCACCGCCGGAGACTTCAAGAATTCCTGCACGTTCCCTGAATGTTCCGCAAAATCGAGGGCACTGGGCAACGAACCGCCGGCTCCGGGGTGCCCGGCGGGTCCGAGCAGGAGGAACCGTGCCCTACACCTCATTCCAGGGGCAGACCGACAGCGGCGACGCCGCCACGCCGGTGACGCCGGCCCCCGTACCCGGCGGGCCGCCCGTGCCGGGGGAGAACAAGGCCCGCCGTGCCGGGCCCGGCGGCGAGGAGGAGGACAGCGACGTGCGGCCGGAGCGGTGACCGCCGGCCGCGGCGTCACTGGAGTTCCTCCCGGGGTTCTTTCCTGGGCTCGTCGCGGTGGGCGTCGAGCCTGGCCTTCGTGAGCGCCTCCATGCGGCGGCACGCCCGCCGGTAGAACTTCACCTGCATGTGCCGTCCGAACATCCGGAACCCCAGGCGCACGATGGGGTTCGGGTCGGACGAGGGCTGCGAGAAGGCGTGGACGTGGAACTCCACCTCGCCCGTGTCGAGCCACTTGCGGACCTCCTGGTCCATCTGGCCGCGTTCGAGGTGCCCCTTGAGCGTCCGGTAGTTCCAGCCGTAGACCCGCGCCAGGCGCCCGTTCTCCTCGACGACGCCGTCGACGACACGGCCGATGCGGAGCCCGAGGTAGAAGCGCAGCCCGTAGAACCGGCCTTCGAGGAGCATGTCGCGGCCCGGCTCGGGCGGGCCCGAGTGGCGGATCCGCCGGATGATGGCCGGATCGGCGTACTGGTAGTCCCGGACGAGGCGGCGGGCGGTCTCCCAGCTCCCCCCGGGGACGGGCGGGCCGGGCGGCTCGGCCGGCAGCGGCTGCCGGTAGTCGTCGACGTGCCAGCCGCGTTGCGGGCGGTGCATGTCGTACCGCCCCGGGTCGAAGTTGAGGGGGCGCCGCGGCAGTCCGTCGTGCAGCCGCCGCATCCGCCGCCGTTTGAGCCTGCCCGGTCTCATCGCGACGACTTCACCGGCCGCCGGTCGTGTCCGGGGCGGTCCCCCGGCGCCTCGCGCGCCGCCCGTATCCGCCGGGCGGTGTCCTGGACGGCCGCGTAGACGGGGCCGCGCACCTGCTGCGGCAGGCCCGCGGGGACCAGCCCGTTGATGGGGTGCCGGGCCGGGTTGAACCGCATGGGCCGCTCGTCGTCGCCCCGGGCAGGGCCCGTGAGCCGCAGTACCCCGAACCGCTCCCAGCGGCCGAGCCCGGTCGCCACCACGAGGTCGAACTGCAGCGGCCGCTCGTCCACGGCGTGCGCGAGGGCGGTGAGGCGCGCGGGGACGGCGGGCTCCCGCCGTCCGACCGCGCCGAGCAGGACCGTGCGGTCGCCGGCCCGGTAGGGGAGCAGCGAGCCGAAGAAGGCGGGGCTCCACCGGTTGCCGGGGCGCAGCAGGCGGCGGCCCGGCACGGAACGCCCGGTCGTGGCGAGGAGCAGTTCGGCGGTCGCCCCGTCGCCGCTGTCGGCCTGCGGCCAGCGCAGCGCCAGGCCCAGGATGTCCGGCAGCGCTTCCGGCAGCCCCACCGCCCGGGAGAGGCGGGCGTGCCCCCGCACCTCCGCGAAGTCGTCCAGGAACGGGACGCCCCAGTGCCGGCCGGTCCCGGTCAGGCTCAGGGTCGCGTCGAACACGAGCCCCTCGGGGTGCAGCGGCCGGTCGCCGCGCAGCCGGGTCGCGAGGACGAAGGTCCGGGTGAAGGCCCCGGTGAAGGCCGCCGCGACCGCCCGGGACAGCGGGTTCCCGTCGCCGGGCACGTCCGTCCGCTCGGTCTCGACGGTCACGTCACCGACCATCCGCCCGCCGGAGAGTTCGGCGACGCGGCCGCAGAAGTGCGCCCACATGTGCAGCTGCATCTCCTTGGCGATGCCCACCCTGGCGTAGAGGATCTCCGCCAGCCGGTCGCCGCTGCGCGCCCAGGACTCGATCGTGAACACGAGGTCGCCGTCGCCGGCCCGCACCGCCCGGAACTCGATCTCGCCGGCTTCGAGATGGCCGTGCAGGGTCGCGAACCGGAACGACTCCGGCGCCTGCTCCACCACCCGGACCGGGCAGTTCCAGGGGCCGGGCATGTGGACGTCGTACTCGTCCCCGACCTGCAGCGACCCGGCGGCACCGGAGATCTTGTCGAAGACGGCGACCTCCACCGGCGTCGCGGCGTTGAGGTCGTCGCCCACCCGCTTGATCAGCTCCGCGGGGGTCAGCGGGCTGCCGGAGATCCGGACGATGTACCGCCGCTGGAAGACCGGCCCCACGCCGTGCCGCGCGTCCTGCACGCGGTCCCCCTCGTGGCGGGGGAGCCGGTCGACGTCCATGAGCGCCCCGTCGCTCAGCCTGCGCCGCGGTGTACGGCGGGAGCGCAGCAGCCACCGCCACGCCGCGAGCCCCATGCCCGCGGGCCAGCGCACCGCCCGCGCGCGCCACAGCCACCGTCCTCGCACCGCGTCCCCCCGGTCGTTCGCGCGATCGCCCTCGCGCTCGGCCTACTGGGGGGTCGCGCCGGGCCCTACCCCACGTGACCAGGCCGAATCCCGGAGAACGGGAAGCGGCGAACACGGATGCATCCATGGCGGTGCCTTTGCCCGAAACCTGTGCATGGGGGATGTGCGTGGGCGATGGCTCGGACGGCACGTGAACGCCGCCGGGTGGCGCGTGGCCGGTGCCGCGCGGCGGTCGCGGGCGTGGACGCTCGCGGGAGCCGGGCTACTGGGGTCGATGGTGGTGGGGCAGGTCCTGTCGGGAATCCGGCCCGCACCGATCCGGCTGACGAGCGTCGTCGTGGTGCTGCTGGGGTCGAGCGCCGTGGCGTTCCTCGCCGGGCGGGACGGGGGGCGCCGCGCATCGGCGGCCTTCGGCGCCGCGGTGGGCGCGGGCTACGCGGCGGAGTGGATCGGCATCCGCACGGGCGTCCCGTTCGGCGAGTACTCCTACACGTCGGTGCTCCAGCCCCAGCTCGGCGGGGTACCGGTCATCGTGGCGGCGGCCTGGGGCGGCATGGGGCTGGCCGCGCACGCGGTCGCGACCGAGATCGTCCCGGAGGGCGGGCCCAAACGCTGGGTGACCGGGGCGCTCGCGCTGACGGCGTGGGACCTGTTCCTGGACCCGCAGATGCTCCGGCTGGGCCTGTGGACGTGGGTGGAGGAAGGCCCGTACCGGGGCGTGCCGGTCAGCAACTTCGCGGGCTGGCTGGTGGTGTCGCTGCTGGTGATGGGCATGATCGACATGATCGTGGGTCGGCCGGAGGCGGCGCCGCCCGGCGGCCTCCTGGCGATCTACGGGGTGATGGCGGGGATGGAGACGCTGGCGTTCGCGGCGGTGTTCGAGCCGCCCGACCGGCTGGTCGCGGTGACCGGCGGGATCGCGATGGGGACGTTCGCCGTCCTGGCGTGGAGGCGTCGATGGCCGAGGTGATCGTGGTGGGCGGCGGCGTCGGCGGGATGGTCGCCGCGCTGCTGCTGGCGCGCGGCGGGCACCGCGTCCGGCTGTACGAGAAGCTGGACCGGCTCGGCGGCAAGCTCGCCGAACGCGAGCGCGACGGCTTCGCCTTCTCGCTCGGGCCGTCGCTGCTCACGCTCCCGGAGGTCTTCCGCGAGCTGGGCGTCACCCGCGAGCTGGTGGAGCTGGACGAGCTGTGCCGCTACCGCTTCGCCGACGGCTCCGAGCTGCGCGCGTACCGCGACCCCGCCCGCATGGCGGCCGAGGTCGAGCGGCTGGCCCCGGGGGAGGGGGCCTCGTGGCGGGCGTTCCACCAGTGGGCCGCGACCTGCCTGGACGCGTCCCGCCGGACGTTCTTCGCCGGGCCGCTGGGCCGCCGCCCCGAGCAGGCGCGGCTCGGCGACCTGCGCGCGGTCGCGCCGGGCCGGACGCTGGACGGCCTGGCCCGCCGGTTCTTCCGCGACCCGCGGCTGCGCCAGTACGTCGGCCGGTACGCGACGTACGCGGGGTCGAGCCCGTACCGGGCGCCGGCCGCGCTCGGCTGCGTCCCGGCGATCGAGCACGGCGACGGCGGCTGGTACGTGCGCGGCGGGCTGCCCCGCCTCGCCGACGACCTCGCCTGCCTGCTGCTCGGCGCGGGCGTCGACGTCCGGACGGGCGCCGAGGTGGCGGAGGTGACCGCCGGCCCGTCGGCGGTGTCGGGCGTGGTGCTGGCCTCCGGCGAGCGCGTCGCCGCCGACGCGGTGGTGGTGAACGCCGACGCCGCGGCCCTGTACGGCCGCCTGCTGCCGGACCGCCGCAGGCTGCGCCGGATGGCCCGGCTCGGCCCGTCCTCGTCGGCGTTCCTGCTGCTCGCCGGGGTGACCGGGCGCACCGAGGGGCTGCCGCACCACTCCGTCGTCTTCTCGGCCGACTACCGGGGCGAGTTCGCCGACATCTTCGGCCGCCGGGTGCCGCCCCATGACCCGACCGTCTACATCGGCTGCTCGGCCGTGGACGACCCGTCGCAGGCCCCGGCCGGCGCCGAGAACTGGGTCATGCTCGTCAACGTCCCGGCGGGCGACCCCGGCCGCTGGCCGATGACCCCGGACGCCTACGGGGACCGCGTCCTGGAGACGCTGGCGCGCCGCGGCCACGACCTTTCGGGGCGGTTGCGGTTCACCGAGACGTTCACCCCCGCCGACCTGAGCGAGCGGTACGGCGCGCCCGGCGGCGCGATCTACGGCACCGCCTACCGCGGCGCGCTGGCGCCGTTCCGCAGGCCCGGCAACCGGGGGCCGCGGCGCGGGCTGTACCTGGTCGGCGGGTCGGCGCATCCGGGCGGCGGGCTGCCGCTGGTCGCGATGGGCGGCCGGATCGTGGCCTCCCTCGTCCAGCAGGACATGCCGGCACGGACGGGCACGGAGGCGAGATGAGAATGCTCACCGCATGCCAGGCGGTCGCCGCGGGAGTGGTCGCCGCGCGGCTGTCGCGCGGCCGGACCCGGCCCGCACCACTCGCCCCCGGCGCCTCGGGGCCGCCGCCCCGGCCGGTGTCGGTGGTGATCCCGGCGCGCGACGAGGAGGCCCGGATCGAGGGCTGCCTCCGGCCCCTCCTCGTCGACCCCGGCGTGTCCGAAGTGATCGTCGTGGACGACGAGTCGCGCGACGGCACGGCCCGGCTCGCGGCGGACCTCGGCGCCAAGGTGATCCAGGGAGCGCCGCTGCCGGACGGATGGGTCGGCAAGCAATGGGCGCTGCACCAGGGCGTATCGGCTGCGGCGGGCCCCATCGTCGTCCTGCTGGACGCCGACACCCGCCCGAAGCCGGGCCTCTGCGCCGAGCTCGCCGCGCTGCTCGAAACGGCCGACCTGGTGTCGGCCGCACCGCGGTTCGTGTGCGGCGGCGCGGCCGAGCAGGCGCTGCACGCCTCGCTCCTGGCCGGTCTCGTCTACCGCTTCGGGCCGGTCGGCCCCGCCACGTCCCCGGACCGGCTCCTCCTCAACGGCCAGTGCACCGCCTTCCGCAAGGACGCCATGCTCCGGGCCGGCGCGTTCGAGCGCGTCCGCGGCCACCTCACCGACGATGTCGCGCTCGGCCGGCTGCTCGCCCGCGACGGTTGGACGGTCGCCTTCCGCGACGCCGGCGCCCTGCTGGAGGTCGACATGCACGACTCGGCCGCCGGCGTGTGGCGCGAGTGGGGCCGGTCGATCGCGCTCCGGGACGTCACCGCCCCCGGTGCGCTCGCCGCGGACCTCGCGGTCGTCTGGCTGACCCTGGCCCTGCCGCCGCTGCGGCTGGCGACGGGCCGCGCCACCCCGCTCGACCTCGGCCTCCTCGCCCAGCGCACGCTCCTGCTCGCGGCCTTGCGCGGCAGCTACACGCGTCCGCGCACGGGCCTGGCGCTGTCCCCGCTCCTCGATCCGCCGGCCGCCGTCCGCCTGACGTGGTCGGTGCTGCGTCCGGCGCGCACCTGGCGCGGCCGCGGCTACGGGCGTCCGGCCGTCACGCGCGGCGCGACGCCACGGCGGCCTGCCCGAAGCGGAGCCCGATGAGGCACATCAGCAGCCCCGTCCCCGCGACGTGCACGGCGGGCGCGAAGAGCAGCTGCAGCGCCGGCAGGGAGAACACCGCCACGCGGGTGCCCCAGGCGAACGAGCGCAGCGCCAGGCTCGTCCCGATCAGCAGCGCGATGCCGAGCGCGAACGCCGGCGGGCAGAGCACGGCGAACCCGCCGCTGAACGTGAGGATCGAGCGGCCGCCCCGCCGTCCCGCGAACACCGGCCAGGCGTGCCCGGCCATCGCGGCGGCGACGGCCGCGTACACGGGCGGGACGCTCGCGCCGGCGACCGTCCCGAGCGTGCCGGTCTCGCCGCCCGACACGGCCAGCCCGACCAGCCCCGCCGCCGTGCCCTTCAGCATGTCCCCGGCGAACACGGGAACGGCGGCCTTCCAGCCGAGCTGCTCCATCATGTTCCAGAAGCCGGGGTTGCGGTCGCCCGCCTCCCGCGGATCCAGGCCGTGCGCGCGCCCGACGAGCACCGCGACCGGCACCGAGCCGAGCAGGTAGCCGCCGATGACCGCGACGAGCAGGGGAGCCAACGAGTCCAGCGTCATCGCCTCGTTCCACCTCATCAGGTACGGGAGTGCGGACGCCATGCGGTACATGGCGTTCGACCGGCCGGAGCTGCGCCGCACCGCCGGGCTGCCGTTCTGGCGGCTGCTCGGCACGGGCCGCGGCCGGTCCATGAGCCTCGGCGCCGACCTGCGCCGCTGGGCGCTGTTCGCCGTGTGGGACGGGGAGGACGCTTTGGACGAGTTCCTCGCGCGTTCCCCGGTGGCCGCACGGTGGCGGGACGAGGCCGAGGAGTCGTGGCACGTCCGGCTCGCCCCGCTCGGCTCCCGGGGCCGGTGGGGCGGCCGCGACCCGTTCGCGGCCGCCGCCCCGGCCGGGCAGCCCGCGGGCGGGCCGGTGGCGGTGCTGACCAGGGCGTCGATCCGCCCGCGCCGGCTGGTGGCGTTCTACCGGTCCATCGCGGGCGTGGACCTCGACCTGCGCCGCCAGGACGGCTGCCTCGCCTCGATCGGGGTGGGGGAGTGGCCGCTGGCCCGGCAGGCGACCTTCTCGCTGTGGGCGGACCAGGACGCCGTCGCCCGGTTCGCCTACCGCGGCGACGCGCACCGCACCGTCATCGACCGGGTGCGCGCCGAGGACTGGTACAGCGAGGAGCTGTTCGCCCGGTTCGTCCCCTACGGGAGCCGGGGCACGTGGGACGGCCGGGATCCCCTGCGCGCCGACGGCCCGGACTGACCATCTCACGCGACGGGCCCCACGGATGCACGGCCGTCGGGCGACGGCGCGCGGTCCGCCGGCGCGGAGTCCGCCGGCACGGAGTCTGCCGGCACGGGGTCCGCCGGCACGGGCTCGTCCGCCTCGCCGAGCTCGGACGCGACGACGCACGCTCGGCTGATGGCGGTAGGCCCGGACGAGCCGTGCGTCACCACGACCGTCCCGGTCAGGCCGAGCAGCGCGGCGCCCCCGTGCGTGTCCGCCGTGTAGAGCCGCGCTACCTCCGCCAGCCGCGCGGGCGGGGCGATCCCGGCCTTGGCGACCATGTCCAGGGTGGTCCGGACGCAGCCCTCGATGTTCTTCAGCACGACGTTGCCGGTGAAACCGTCCGTCACGACCACGTCGACCGTCCCGGCCAGCACGTCGTGGCCTTCCACGTTGCCGTGGAACCGGACGGGCAGGCCCGGCAGCAGCGCCGCCGCGCCCCGCGCGAGCCGGTTGCCCTTCCCCGGCTCGGTCCCGATGGACAGCAGCCCCACCGAAGGGTCGGGCACACCGAGGACGTTCCGCGCGTACGCGGCACCCAGCAGGGCGAACTGCGCGAGCATCTCCGGGGTCGGGTCGGACGTCCCGCCCGCGTCGACCAGCACCGTCGAACCGGTCAGCGTCGGCAGCGCCACGGCCAGCGCCGGACGCAGCACGCCCTCCCGCCGCGCGAACGCCCGCACCGCGCACGTCACCACGGCCCCGGTGGACCCGGCCGACACGAACGAGCCGCCCCGCCGCCGCGCCGCCGCGCACCCGACCACGAGGCTCGACTTGCGCCGGGTCGCGGCCCCCGCGCCGCGCTCGGCCATCGGCACGACCTCGTCCGCGTGCAGGACCTCCAGCTCCCCGGTACCGCCGTGGCGGCGCAGCTCGTCCGTCACCTCGTCGGCCCGCCCGGCGAGGACCACCGGGACGCCGTGGTCGCGGTGCGCCGCCAGCGCCCCCGGCACCGTCACCGCCGGCCCGTGATCGCCGCCCATCGCGTCCAGTACCACCGGGCGCCGCGCCGCCCCGCCGCCGTCGACCACCGCATCCATCTCAGAACCGCCCGTCCCCGAGCGCCCCGGATCCGAGCGCCCCGGCCGGCAGCCGCCGTTCGGCGCGGCCCGCGGCGGACGCGGCCAGCAGGTGCCGGGCGAAGATCGCGGCCCGGCGGCGGCGCGGCACCCGCGCCCGCGCGCTCAGCACGTCGTGGCCCGCGGCGGCGATCTCGTCCAGGATGCCGCCGTACAACCGGTGCGCTGCGCGGATGCACGGCCGCGACGAGGGCGCGAGCAGTTCCACGCCGTCCAGCGCGCGGCGGTAATGGGCGCGGGCGCGGTCGGCTTCGAAGGCGACCAGTTCGCGCAGCGGCCCTTCCCGGCCGCCGGAGCGCAGGTCGTCCTCGGTGACCCCGAACCTGGCGAGGTCCTCCAGCGGAAGGTAGATGCGGCCTCGCTCCAGGTCCTCGGCGACGTCCCGCAGGAAGTTCGTCAGCTGGAAGGCGCGTCCCAGCTCGCGCGCGGGCTCGCGGGCCGGCCGCCCCGCGCCCGGCACCGTCTCCAGGACGGGCAGCATCATCAGCCCGATCGCGGCGGCCGAGCCCTCCATGTACACCAGCAGGTCGTCGTAGGTCTCGTACCGGGTCACGGTGAGGTCGGTGCGCATCGACCGCAGGAAGACGTCGATGTCGCGGCGTTCTATGCCGAAGGAACGGACGGTGTGCACGAAGGCCGGCAGGACGGGGTCGGGAATGTCCTCCCCCTCCAGGCTCGCACTCAGCCGCTGGGCGACATCGTCGAGTGCCTTCGCCCGGACCTCCGGGTCCGTGGCCTCATCGCCATAGGCGTCGACGATGTCGTCCACGTGGCGGGTGAACCCGTACAAGGCGTGCACGTGGCGGCGCTTCCACGCCGGAAGGAGCAGTGTCGCCAGGTAGAAGGAACGTCCGTGGCGGGCGTTGAGGCGGCGGCAGTGTTCGTAGCTCGCGGTAAGCGTCATCGGCGGCCTTCCAGGATGCGGGCGGCGGCGAGCCGCCCGGAGATCAGAGCCGTGGGGACGCCCACACCGGGCGCGGTGTACATCCCGGCGAAGTGCAGTCCGGGGACGCGGCGGCTGCGGCCCGCGGGCCGGAACCAGGCGGTCTGGCCGAACCGGTGGTCCAGCGCGAACGGGGTGCCGGCCGAGTGGCCGAGCCGGGACCAGTCCCGCGGGTCGAAGGTGAGCCGCGGCGCCGCCGCCAGGTCGCCGTACCCGAGGTCGGCCAGGCGGCCGAGCAGCCGCCGTTCCAGCCGCGGCGCGAGCCGGTCCCAGTCGGCGCCGCCCGCCAGGTTCGGGGCGGGTTCGAGGGCGCTCAGCGTGGCGTGCCCGGCGGGTGCCGCGGCGCCGTCCCCCTCGGGATAGGTGACCAGCACGCTCGGATCGGGCTGCGGGCGCCCGCGCGCCAGCGCCGCGAAGGTGCTCGACCACGTCCGGCCGAAGTGCAGCGTGTGGTGCGCCTGGTCCGCCAGCCGGCGGTCGAGCCCGAAATGCATGACCAGGCAGGACGGCGAGTACCGCGGGCGCCGCAGCCGCCAGTCGCCCGCCGCCTCCGGCAGCAGCCCTCGGTGGGCCCGCGCCAGGTCGCAGGCGACGACCACGCTCCCGGCGGCGATGCGCTCGCCGCCGTCCAGCCGAACCGCCGTCACCCCGGACGCGTCCGTTTCGACCCGCTCGGCGCGCACCCCGTACCGGACGGTGGCGCCCGCCTTCTCGGCGACGGCGGCGAGGGCCTGCGGAATGGCGTGCATTCCGCCGGCCGCGGGGAAGTACACGCCGCCGACCGTGTCCATGTGCGCGACGACCGCGTAGATGGCCAGCGCCTTCCCCGGCGGGAGCCCGACGTACAGTGCCTGGAACGTGTGCGCCCTGACGAGCCGCTCGTCGGTGAGCTGGGCCGCCACGAACCGGTCGAGGCGCCGGAACCCGCCCGACGCCGCCAGCCTGAGCAGCGCGAGCGGGCGGGCCATGCTCCGCAGCCGCGTCATGTCCGCGTCGATGAACGCCGGCCATTCGGCGTCGAACATCGCCCCGAGCCGCCGCCGGAACCGCAGGTACCGCGCCGCCTCGTCCGGCCCGCACAGCGCGCGGACGTTCTCGGCCATCCGCTGCGCGCCCGCCACCACGTCCAGCCGGGAGCCGTCGTGGAAGGACAGGCGGTAGAAGGGGTCCAGCCGCCGGAGCGGGAGCACGTTCTCTATGTCCTCGCCGGCCGCGCCGAACGTGTCCGCCAGCACCCCCGGCATCGTCAGCACCGAAGGGCCCGTGTCGAACCGGTAGGGGCCGGCGTGCGCCGAGCCGCAGCAGCCTCCCGGCTCGTCGCGCGCCTCGACCACCACGACCTCTCGGCCGCGCGCCGCGAGGTGGATCGCCGCCGACAGCCCGGACAGTCCCGCCCCGACCACGACGACCCGGCCGTCCGCCGCCCTCAACGACTGTGCCCAGAATGTCGGGAGTGCACGGTTCCTCCATCGTCGTCCGAATGGTTGTGCACCGTTCTTCGGAACCCGGTGGCCGATCGGTTGCACCCATGCCCGGCGGCGTGGCCGAAACCGCCGCGATCCGCGGCCGCTACCGCATGGTGGAATGCGCCGCGCCGACTCTCTCTTCCGCCCGGCCGCGTTGCCCGGACGCCTCCATCGCCGCCTGGTCGTGCTGTTCCTCCAGGCGGAGGGCGACCCCCATGGCGAAGAAGGTCGGGGCCCATTCGCCGATGAATATCCCCCACCGGTCGGCCCGGTCCACGCCCGCTGCCTCAAGGCGGTTGGACGCCGCCCACGAGGCGAACGCCAGGCCGATGGAGGCGATGCCCGCCGAGTACATGTGGCTGGACTTCATGCCCCAGCTGTGCAGTTTGCCGATCATGTTTCCCCCTTTGGTCGATCGGCCCCGTACCCTCCGCTGACCTGCACAAGCACGTATGAAACGGATTTTGCCGCCTCCCGCCCCCGGGATGGCGCCGCCCCGGGCGGCCGCGGATGAATACCGTCTGACCAGGACTTTCGTGGTGACAACCGCGGCAACGGCGGGTAGGCGACGGCCATGGGCAGGAATGACAAGAAGGGCAAGAAGGCCGTCCACAAGGGGTCGGCCCTGCGCCGGCGGAAGGGCTGAACTGGGGCGACGACCGCTCAGGTGAGGGGGCGTACGCTGTGCGGTCCGGGACGACATGGGGGAGCGGACGCATGCGGGAGGCCCAGCTCGGCGTGGGCGCGGTGGCGCAGCGCCTCGGCGTGGCGCCGTCCACCCTCCGCACCTGGGACCGCCGCTACGGCATCGGCCCGAGCGGCCGCAGCGCGGGCGGCCACCGCCGCTACACCCCGGCGGACGTGGCCCGGCTGGAGACGATGCAGCGCCAGATCCTCACCGGCGTCCCGCCCCAGGAGGCGGCCCGGGTCGCGCTTGAGGCGCCCCCCGGCGAACCGCCAGCCCCCCGCGCCCACGGCGCCGGCGGCAACCGCGTCCCGCTGCGGGCCGACCACGACGAGCGCCAGGCCACGGAGGTGCGGGGCCTGGCCCGCGCGGCGATGGCGCTGGACGCCTCCGCGACCGCCGAGACCGTGCGCAACGCCCTCCGCCGCGACGGCGTCGTCCGCGCATGGGACGACCTGATCGCCCCCGTGCTGATCGGCATCGGCCGCAAGCACGCGGCGTCCGGCGACTGCGTGGAGGTCGAGCACCTCCTGTCCGCCGTGGTGCTCGGCTGCCTGGCGGAGACACCGGCCGCGCCGCCGAACGGCCGTCCGGTCCTGCTGGCCTGCGCGCCGGAGGAGCAACACAGCCTCCCCGTGCACGCCCTGGCGGCCGCCCTCGCCGAAACCGGCGTCGAAACGCTGACCCTGGGCGCGCGCGTGCCGCCCCCGGCCCTGACCGCCGCGATCCGCAGAACCGGCCCGAACGCCGTCTTCGTCTGGTCGCAGACCACCGAGACCGGCGACCCCGCCTGGCTGGCGGAACTGCCCGCGGCCCGCCCGCCGTACCGCCTCGTCGTCGGCGGACCCGGCTGGAACCGCGACCGCCTACCGCCGCACATCACCCGGGTGGCCGCCTTCCCCGAGGCCGTCACCGCCCTGGCGTCCCTCCCCGGAGCCTTCTGATCCGCTCCCTTTGCCCCACTTTGGACTATGCACAAGTTTTGCAGCGATTTTTCCGGGGACCTGGGCCGCATGAGACTGGAACAGCGGCTCGCCGACGGCGACGAGGCAGCGCTCGCCGAGTGCTACACCGCGCTCGGCCCCCTCGTCCGCCGCCACGCGGGACGACTCGTACCGGACCACGCCGTGGACGACGTCGTCCAGCTGGTCTTCCTGGAGGTCTGGCGATCCCGCGCACGCTTCGACCCCTCCCGCGGCCTGGAGCCGTGGGTCCTGGCCATCGCCCGCAAACGCGCGATCGACCAGCTGCGCGCCGAGGCCCGGCACTCCCGGAGATCGGTCCCGCTGGAGGACACCGCCGGAGTACCCGACCGCACCTCCGCCGTGGACGCCGCATGCGACATCCGCGAAGCACTGGCCGGACTCCCCGCCCCGCAGCGCCAGGCGATAGTCCTGGCCCACTTCGGGCAGCTGACCCAGAAGGAAATAGCCGACCGCCTGTGCATCCCCCTGGGCACCGTGAAGGCCCGCACCACCCGCGGCCTACGCCGGATGAGAGATCTCCTGTGACG
>NZ_SMKM01000540.1 GCF_004348665.1 Actinomadura sp. GC306
GCCCACCACTCCCCCGCCCGGCGGGACGGCCCCCGAGCTGAGCGTCTCGGGCAACAGGCTCGTGGACGCCGGCGGCGGGACCGTCCGGCTGCGCGGGGTGAACAGGTCCGGCGGGGAGTTCGCCTGCGTGCAGGGCTACGCCTTCTGGGACGGCCCGATGGACGCCGCGTCGGTCGCCGCGATCAGGAGCTGGAACGTCAACGCGGTCCGCGTGCCGCTCAACTCCGACTGCTGGCTCGGCCTGGACAACGTCGAACCCGCCTACCGCGGCACCGCGTACCAGAACGCGGTCAAGGACTACGTCGCCCTGCTCACGGAGAACGGCATCACGCCGATCCTGGAGCTGCACTGGAGCCACGGACTGTGGACGGGTTACGACAGCCACTGCGACACGGCGGCCGCCGAATGCCTGAAGCCCATGCCGGACGCCCGGTACGCGCCCGAGTTCTGGAGGCAGCTGGCCGACGCGTTCAAGGACGACCGGGCCGTGGTCTTCGACCTGTTCAACGAGCCGTACCCGAACAACCTGCAGGTCATGGACTACGACCAGGCGTGGCGGTGCTGGCGGGACGGCGGGGACGCCTGCCCGGGCCTGACCTTCGAGGCGGCCGGGATGCAGGACCTCCTCGACGCCGTCCGCGGCACCGGCGCGCAGAACGTCGTCCTGGTCGGCGGCAACAGCTACAGCAACGACCTCAGCCGCTGGCTCGCGCAGCGGCCCGCCGACCCGGCCGGGAACCTCGCGGCGTCCTGGCACTCCTACAACTTCAACTACTGCAGCGACGCCGCCTGCTGGGACGAGCAGATCGCGCCGGTCGCCGCGGAAGTGCCGCTCGTCGCCGGCGAGTTCGGCGAGAACACCTGCGGCCACGGCTACGTCGACACGCTGATGGCGTGGCTCGACGCGCACGGCGCGTCCTACCTCGGCTGGACGTGGAACACCTGGGACTGCTCCAGCGGCCCCTCCCTGATCAGCTCCTACGACGGCACGCCGACCCCGTACGGCGCCGGCCTCCGCGACCACCTGCTCGCCACCACCCCCTGACCCGGCC
>NZ_SMKM01000541.1 GCF_004348665.1 Actinomadura sp. GC306
GGTAGGGGGCGGGGGTCAGCGCTTGCGGGCCGACTGCCAGTCGACGATCACGCCCGCCGCCGCGGCTCCGGCCACCGGCACCGCGCGCAGCAGTCGGCCCAGCGTCATCAGCTTGGCCAGGCCCGCGGCGCGGCCGGGCAGCGCCGCCACCTGGCCGCCGGCCTGCGCGACGCCCTTGCCGGCGCCCCGCGCCGTGCCCTTGGCGCCCTCGGCGGTGCTCTTGGCGCCCTCGGCCGCGCCCGCCTTGGCGCCCTTGGCGCCCTTGGCGGCGGTCGCACCGCCCTTGGCTCCGGCGCCCTTGGCCGCGCCGCCCGCGTTCTTGGCGGTGCCGCCGGCGCTCTTGGCCGCGCCTCCGGCGGCCTTGCGCGCGGTGCCCGCGCCCGCCTTCCCGGCCTTGCCCGCCTTGGCCGTGGAAGCGGCGCTCTTGGCCGCGCTTCCGTTGGCCTTGCCGGTGCCGTCTCCGGTCGCCGAGGGGGTGTCCATCGTCATTCCTTCCATCGGGGGGTAGCCGCCCCGTGCGCGTCCCTTCGCCGTGGCGGCTCGGGGACGCGGAACCGGGCCACTACAGCGCTACCCCGACCGACACGCGCAAACATGCGCCCCGCCCGCCCGGGGCCGCCGGACGCGGCGGCCGGGTTG
The DNA here is from genome assembly GCF_004348665.1 of Actinomadura sp. GC306. Classification (GTDB taxonomy): domain Bacteria; phylum Actinomycetota; class Actinomycetes; order Streptosporangiales; family Streptosporangiaceae; genus Spirillospora. The sequence goes on from NZ_SMKM01000541.1 coordinate 640, forward strand.
ATCGCCGGGCGGCGGCGGGGCAGGCTGTGAGACCGGCCGCCCGGCCCCCCGGCGCGGCCGTGTCCGCGCCGCAGGAGGGAGGGGCCCGTTGGACCGCCGCCTCCCCCGCGGCCGCGCCGCGCTCATCGCCCTGGCCGCCGCCGCCGTGCTGGCCGCGGCGGTCGCGGCCGTGGCGGTCGGCACGTCCTCCGGCCCGCCCGGCGCGGCGCCGCCGGCCCGCGTCCTGTCGGCCTACGAGACCGCCGCGCCCGGCAACAGCGTCGACCGCGACTGCGGATTCAGCGCCGCGCTGCCCGGCTCGCCCGGCCGCGCGCTCTGGCTGTTCTGCGACACCGTCTGGAAGGGCGCGCGGCCCGGGCTGTGGCTCGGCACCACCGCCGCCACCGGCCCCGCCGTCCCCGGC
>NZ_SMKM01000542.1 GCF_004348665.1 Actinomadura sp. GC306
CCATTACGGTCGTGCGGCCCGGCGGGTTCCTGCTGTGCGCCGGAGGGCATGACCCTTGCCTTCGCGACCCTTGAGGGGGGTGAATCGGAACATGTCGAGAAGAGCGCGCAAACGCAGGGCCCGCAAGCGCCGCAAGGCCAACTCGGGCAAACGCCCCAACGCCCGCGGCTAGGATCCGGCCCGCCGCTAGGACTCGATCATCTCGAACGTCGTCGCGTGCTGGACGCCCGCGGCGCGGCCGCTCTCCTCGGCGGCCCCGGTGAGCACGGCGGCGGCGTCGAAGTCGGCGCCGAGGGTCGCGAAGTACACCCGGTGCGCGAGCAGCGAGTCGATGCCGGCCTGCAGGTGGCCGGTGACGTCCACGTAGTGCGTCGCGCGCGGAGACCCGCCGAACAGCGCGAACCGGACGCCCTGCCACGGTTCCAGGTCGAGGTCGCGGAACACCCAGCGGTTGGCGGCGTCCCTGATCGCGTCCGCCACGGCGAGGCCGAGCACGCGGTGGTCGGCCATGTTGAACCCGCCGCCGGGCCACTCCTCCCGGAAGTTGACCGACAGCACGACCTCCGGCCGGTGCCACCGGATCGCCCCGGCGATCGCGCGCCGCAGCGCGAGGCCGTACTCCAGCATGCCGTCGGGCAGGTCGAGGAACTCGACGTTGTCGACGCCGACCAGGCGGGCCGCCTCGATCTGCTCCGCGCTGCGGACCCGCGCCGCGTCCCGCGGGTCCATCGAGTCGATCCCCGCCTCCCCGCGGGTGGCCAGCACCTCCGTCACCGTCTTGCCCTGGCTCGTCCATTTCGCGATGGCCGCCGACGTCCCGTACTCCAGGTCGTCGGGGTGCGCCACGACCGTCAGCGCCCGTTCCCAGTCCTCAGGTACCGCTTCCATCCCCCCAGCCTGACCGACGGATCCGCGTGTCCGCGGGGGCGAAGGCAAGGTTTTGCCTACCCCGATCGGCGTGCTGGACCCATCCTCCGGGGGCCTCGACCGTCCGTAGCCTCTCTCCCGGG
>NZ_SMKM01000543.1 GCF_004348665.1 Actinomadura sp. GC306
TGAGGTTTTGCCAGCAAGAATGATCCGGACAGTGGCTACTTCTCGGACATGATCGAGCATGTTCGGGAAGACTCGCGGACAGACGGGACCGGCCGGAAACGGGACGTGGAGCCCCGGTAGAAGAGGTCTCGCCAAAGAACCCATCCGCTACCCGAAGGCTCCACGTGGTCACCTATCCTGCCATGCTCGACGTCCCCCGCGAGCTGATCGGTTTCGTCGCCCGGCTGCTGCGAGCCGAGCGACGAGCCCGCGGAACCAGGAGGCGCACACGCTGCCTGACCTGCTCCAAGCAGGCCCTATTCGTGATCGCGTGGTTCCGGGACAAGCCCAACATCACCCGGCACGGCCTGGCGTTCGGGCTGTCGCAGTCGACCGCCTACCGGTACCTGCACGAGGCCGTTGACGTCCTGGCCGACCAGGCCCCGGACCTGCATCAGGCCCTGGACAAGGCCGTCGCCGACGGCCTGCCGCATCTGGAATTGGACGGCAAGATCTACCCGAGCGACCGGTGCCGGGAGAAGACCGTGAGCGTAAAGGGCGAAGCGATCGACGCCTGGTTCTCCGGGAAGACCGGAGGATTCGGCGGCAACGTCCAGATGCTATGCGAACCGGACGGGTTCCCTATCTGGTTCAGCGACGTCCTCCCCGGCGGAGTCGTCGACATCGAGGCGGCCCGGGCGCTGGTGCTGCCGGCCGTTTACCCCTACGCCAAGACGATGCCGGTCCTGGCCGACCCCGGCTACCAAGGTGCAGGTCACGGCATCATCGTCCCGTTCAAGAACCCCGCCGACGGCAACGTCCTGTCCATCGACGACCGCTGCCGCAACCGTCTACAACGCTTCCTACGCTGCCGTGGTGAACGCGGCTTCGCTCTTGTCGGTGAACGCTGGACCGCACTCAAGCACACCACGCTGAGCCCCGGCAGAATTGGCGACCTCGTCCGCTCCGCGCATGTCCTCACGCTCTTCGAGCACCGCCGGATCAGCTGAAAGTCGCTGACAAAACCTCA
>NZ_SMKM01000544.1 GCF_004348665.1 Actinomadura sp. GC306
GTGAGGTTCCCCCCGTAGCACGGACAGCTGGGGTGAGATGGGTCAGGTGGTCGTGTTCGAGGTTCGGTGTCGTTCCTCGTAATCCACCGGACTCAGCATTCCGAGGCTGGAATGCCTTCTGAATGGGTTATACCAGCACTCGATCCATTCAAACACCGCGGCCGCGAGTTCGGCTCTTGTTTGCCATTTTCTGGTGTCGAGGAGTTCGAGCTGCATCGAGCCCCAGAACGACTCCATCATGGCATTGTCGAAACAATCCCCGACCGTGCCCATCGAGCCGAGGAGTCCTGCGTCCCGGAGCCGCTTCCCGAACGTCCAGGAAGTGAATTGCGTGCCATGGTCTGAGTGCAGAATCGTGGCATCCTTTGCGGGCTTTCTGCGGGCTACTGCGGCGGCCATCGCATCGACCACAAGTTTGGTGGTCTGGCGGATATCGATGGAATGGCCGATGATGCGACGGGAGAAGCAATCCAGCACGGCCGCGCAGTACAACTTCCCCTCTTCGGTCGGATGCTCGGTGATGTCGGTGACCCACAGCAGGTCGGGCGCCTGGACGTCGAAGGCTCGCTTGACCAGGTCCTCCTCGGTCGGCTCGTTGACCGGGTTCCGGCGTCCCCTGCGCCGATAGATCCCCTGGATCCCGGCTTCCCGCATGAGCCGTTCGACCCGTTTGCGGCTCACCTGTTCGCCCCGTCCGAGCGTCAACTCGGCGTGCACCCGCGGCGAGCCATAGCTTCGGCGTGACTCCTCATGGATCTCTCTGATCATTTTCACCAGCTCGGTATTGCGCTGCTCGCGGATGGAGGCGGGCCTGCCGAACCAGTCGGTGTAACCAGACCGGGAAACCCCTAACACTCGGCAGGCCACCGCGACGGGAATGTCGTTATCGGCAAGCTCATGGACCAGCGAGTACCTTATTTTGGGAGCACGTTCTCGCGGGCGAAGTAGGCCGCCGCCCGCTTGAGTATCTCGTTCTCCAGCTCTAGT
>NZ_SMKM01000545.1 GCF_004348665.1 Actinomadura sp. GC306
GCCCGCGACTCCGCCCAAGACACCGCGCGGAACCGGCTGACCCGGCGGCCCGCCCCCCGCCCGTGGCGGCGGGGGGTCAGACGATCGGGCGGTTCTTCTTCACTCGGCGGCGGAAGTCGGCGAGGTAGAAGTTGAAGGGGAAGAGGCGGGCCGGGGCCGGCAGGACGCTGTTGAGGCGGCCCAGGAAGCGGGTCTGGCGGTCGAAGCGGCGCTGGTCGCGGGGGGTCCACGCGTAGCCGAGCTCGTCGCGGAACTGCTGCGGGAGGAAGCCGAGCGTGATGAAGGTGTGGTGGCGGCGCAGCAGCACGGAGACCGGGGCCGGCAGGAAGCGCAGCTCGGTCAGGTCGCGCAGGTACTTGCGCGTGACGTCGTCCATCTCGATCTTCTTGAGGCCGTCCTGCCAGTACTGCTCGAAGGCGTCCCGGTCCGCCGGCCACATGTCCGGCTTGACCTGCAGGGTCGTGCCGAGGCGGGAGCCGTAGCGGTACAGCTCCTCGGCCAGTTCGGGGGACGGCTCCCCGTAGAGGACGTCGTGGATGATCTCGACGCCCTGGTAGAGGCACGCGGCGACCCAGAGCTGGAGCTCGGGGTCGAACGCGTTGTAGGGGACGGGTTCCTTCGAGCGGACCTGCCGGTGCGCGCGGTTGACCTCGTCGCGCAGCACCTTGCGCTCCTCGTCGGTGCCGAGCAGCGCGACGGCGATGTAGGTGAGGGTCGTGCGGGTCCGCTTGATCGGGTGCTTGTCGACGCGGCCGCTCTCGACCGTGCTGTTGGCGACGCCGTGCCCGACGGGCAGCCGCGCGAGCTGCATGACCACGTTCGCGGCGGCGGCGGCGAGGGCGAGGCCGCTGATGGAGTCCCGGACGGTCTTCGGGGGGATCTCCTCCAGTGTCACGGTCATACTGACCCCACTTCCGGTGAGACATAGAGTCGATTTTCGTCTCACTGTGCCACCGTAAGTGCGTGCTTGCAAGGGCGGGGC
>NZ_SMKM01000546.1 GCF_004348665.1 Actinomadura sp. GC306
GCCCCAGCCGCCCCCGCTGCCGCCGTCCCCCTCCGAGGTCGGCTACCTCGAACGGTGCTGGTTGATCTGGGAGGACGCCAGCCGCTCGCTCGCCTCGTTCCGCGCCGCCACCGAGCACGCCCTGCGGCTCCGCAACGAGGAGATCGCCGGCCGGGCGCCGCGCGGCCGGTTCGACGAGCTGATGAAGGCGGCCGACGAGCGGCTGCGCGCCGACGCCGCGCAGCTCCGCGACGAGCTCGCCCGGGTGGAGCCGCACGTCACCGCGGAGGTCGCGCCGTTCGACGCGCCGTCGTGGCTGACCTGGCGGCCGGGCACCGACCTGGCCGAGGGGATGCTGGTGGGGCGGCTGTCCACCGAGGAGCTGCCCGGCCTGCGGATCCCGCTCGTCCTGCGGATGCCCTGGCGGCGCGGCGTGTGGATCTCGCGCGGCACGATGCCGGGCGACTCGGCCGCCTACGCCTGGTCGCTGGTGACCCGCTTCCTCGCGGCCGTCCCGCCCGGCCTCGCCGGCCTGGAGGTCATCGACGCGGCGGGCCTGTCAGGCGCGGGCTGGCTGCACGGCTTCGACCCGGTCACCAGTGCCCGCCTGCTCGGCGGCGGGGTGGCCACCGGCCCGGCCGCGTCCGAGCGGCTTCGGCGCCTGCTCGACCTGGTGGACCTGCGGCGCATCGGCGGCGACCTGCCCGCCGCGGCGGCGGACGGCCCCCCGGTGCGGCTGGTGGTGATCCTCGACGCGGGCGCCGCGGTCGCGGGGGAGGAGGCGCACCACCTGCTGCGCCTCGTGGAGGACGGCCCCCTCGCCGGCGTCCCGGTGCTGCTCGTGGAGACCGACACCCCCGCCGCGGAGACGGTGCGCACGATCCGCGTCCGCCAGTCCTGCAACGACCTCCCGTCCAGCGAGGGCATGATCGGCGACTCCTGGGTGGGCGCGGGCTGGACCCTGACCCCCGAGATCCTCCCCGACACCGCCGCAGGC
>NZ_SMKM01000055.1 GCF_004348665.1 Actinomadura sp. GC306
CCCCCGCGCCCTCCGCCCCCGCGTCGTCCCGGCCGCAGCCGACGGGCGCGCCCGCCGACGGTGCGGCGTGGCGGCCCGGCGTGACGTACAAGGTCGGCGACGTCGTCACCTACGAGGGCACCCGGTACCGCTGCCGGCAGGGTCACACGACGATCCGCAGCTGGGAGCCGGTGTTCACCCCCGCCCTGTGGCTCGCGCTGTGAGCCGCCGGTCCCTGCGCCGTGCCGCGCTGCCCGCGCTGCTCGTCCTCCCGCTGATGCTGACGGCGTGCGGCGGCGGGCAGGAGCGGCAGGCGTCCACCGAGCCGGCGAGCGCGGCCTCGGACGCGCCGGCCCCGGCCGGCCACAACGAGCACGACGTGATGTTCCTGCAGATGATGATCGCCCATCACAAGCAGGGCGTGGAGATGGCGCGGGTGGCCGAGGACCGCGCGAAGCGCGCCGAGGTGCGCAACCTCGCGGCGGCCGTGGCGGCGACGCAGGCCGAGGAGGTCAAGACGATGACCTCCTGGCTCCGCAAGTGGTCCGAGCCGGCCACGACCCACCACGCGCCGGGCTCGCACGCCGAGCACGGCGGCCTGCCGGCCACCGGCCCGAAGGAGATCAGCACCCTGAAGAAGACCACCGGGGCCGCCTTCGAGCCCGCCTTCCTCAACCTGTTCGTCGCGCACCAGCACAACGCGGTGAAGATGGCGGAGGAGGAGACGAGCAAGGGCGGGGACGCCGAGGCGAAGGCGTTCGCCGAGCGCGTCAAGGAGTCCCGGACCGACCAGATCCGGCAGATGCTCGGCATGCTCAACAGCTGAGACCGGCCGGGCTCCCCGCGGAGCCGGGCACCGGGCGGGGCGAGGCCGCGACGGCCTCGGTCCGCCCGGCTGCACGCGGTGCGCGGCGGAATTCCGGCGCCATGACCCGACAACGGGACGGACCATTCCGTCCATTAACTTTAGGCTATCGTCCGATCGTGGCTACCGTATTGCTGGTTGAAGACGACGACCACGTCCGGCAGGCGTTCCTGCGGGAACTGCGCGACCTCGGCCACGCGGTGCGCAGCGCGGCGCGGGCGCTGGACGCGCTGCGCGACGCGGCGGCGAACGCCCCCGACGTCGTGGTCCTCGACCTGGGCCTTCCCGACCTGGACGGCGGCGAGGCGCTGAAGATGCTGCGCGCGGTCTCCGACGTCCCGGTGATCGTGGCGACCGCGCGGGACGGCGAGGCGGAGATCATCCGCCTGCTCCAGTCGGGCGCCGACGACTATCTGGTCAAGCCCTTTTCCGCGAACCATCTGCACGCGCGGATCGAGGCGGTGCTGCGCCGGACGCGGACGGAACCCCGGCGGCAGGCACTGGTGGTCGGGGAACTGAACATCGACCTCGACCGGCGGCAGGCGAAACTGCGCGGCGACGTCCTGCAACTGGCGCGGCTGGAGTTCGACATGCTGGCGTTCCTGGCCCGCAACGCCGGGCGCGTGGTGACCCGGCGCGAACTGCTGTCGGAGGTGTGGCGGCAGCCCTACGGCGACGACCAGACCATCGACGTCCACCTGTCCTGGCTCCGCCGGAAGATGGGGGAACGCTCCACGGCGCCGCGCTACCTGCACACCGTGCGGGGCGTGGGCGTGATGCTCACGGCACCGGAATGACCCGCGCTCCCGCGGCCCGCTCAGTACTCGTAGACCCCGGCTCAGTACTCGTAGACCTGGACGCGCACCGCGCCGTCGTGCCAGGTCGCGAAGACGGCCGAGCCGTGGACGTCGTCGGTCAGATCGACGCGCAGCCACTTCTCCTGCCGCCACACCTTCGCCTGGAAGCCGTCGTCCGGCGTGGCCGACACCAGCCGTGCCGACTCGTCGGACAGCGCGAGCACCACGCGTCCGGACTTGACGGTGTAGGTCCGCACCCGCTCGTCCGGGCGGCGGGAGGTCCGCGGTTCCGGCGACCGGCCGGCGCCGGGTGCGGCGGAGCGCGACGCGGCCGGCCTGGAGGGCGACGCGGAGGGGGCCGCGGAGGGGGCCGCCGTGGTGGACGAGGCGGACGGCGCGGCGGAGGACCCCGGGGAGGGCGGCCGCCCCTGCCGGACGGGGACCTCGGCGGCCAGGTCGGGGGTGGCCTCGGCGGTGCCGCGCAGCGCGCCGCTCACCCCGGCCCAGCTGATCGCCATGCCGGTGAGCGTGGTGGCCGTCCACACCGCAATGAAACCGACTCGTCCTCGCATGGGCCTCATACGTCCCATAAGAGCATAATTCGTGGTCCTTACACTGCCGCTTCGCCGTAGTACCCGCCGGGAGGACGTCCGGGATGAGATCTTCGCTGGCGCGCATCGCCACCGCGGTGACGGCGATGGTGGCGCTGTCGTTCGTCGTCCCGCTGGGCCTGCTGAACGGCCAGATGGCGCACGACCGGGCGATGGCCGCCGCCGAGCGGCAGGCGGCCTCCCTGGTTCCGGTGCTGTCGGTGACCGGCGACCCGGCCGCGCTGGCCGACGCGGTCGGCTCGGTGCCCGCCGGGACGGCCGGGCGGCTGGCGCTGCACCTGCCCACGGGACAGGCCCTCGGGGCGCCGCACGCCCCGCCCGCCGACCTCGCCGAGACACGCCGGCTGGGCCGCACGTCCACCGTCGAGGCCGCGGGCGGGAAGGTGCTGCTGCGGCCGGTGCTGCTGGAGGCCGGCACCTTCGCCGTCATCGAGGTGTACGTCCCGCAGGAGGAGCTGAGCCGGGGCGTGGCCCGCTCGTGGCTCATCCTCGCGCTGGTGGCGCTCGCGCTGGTCCTGGTGTCGGTGGCGATGGCCGACCGGCTGGCCAAGCGGGTGGTCCGGGCCACCGACCGGCTCGTGCGCGCGGTCACCCACGTCGCCGCGGGCGACCTGGCGGCGCGCGTCGAGCCGCACGGGCCGCCGGAGCTGCGCGCGGCCGGCGAGGCGTTCAACCACATGGCCGACCGGCTCGCCCGGCTGCTGGCCGCCGAGCGGGAGGCCGGCGCCGACCTGTCGCACCGGCTGCGGACCCCGCTGACCGCGCTGCGGGTCGACCTCGACGGGCTGGCGGCCAACCCCGGCGACCCGGCCCGGCTGGCGCAGAGCCGCGGCGCGCTGGACCGGCTGGAGACGGCCGTCGACGAGATCATCGCCGCCGCCCGGCGGCCCGGTGGCCCGACCGGCGGCCCGCCCGGCGCGGCGGCCGGCGGGCCGGGCCCGGACGCGGGCTGCGACGCGTCCGAGGTGGTCCGGCGGCGGCTGGCGTTCTGGTCGGCGCTCGCCGAGGACCAGGACCGCGGCTGGGACCTGGTCGGCGCCGACGCCCCCGCGCCCGTCCCGGTCCCGGAGACCGAGCTGGCCGCCGCCCTGGACGCGCTGATGGGCAACATCTTCCGGCACACCCCGCACGGCACGGCCTTCCGGCTCACCGTCCACCGCGGCCGCAGCTCCACCGGCCTGCTGTTCGGCGACGCGGGCCCCGGCATCGCGGACGGCGACGCGGCGCTGCGGCGCGGGGCGAGCGGCGCGGGGTCCACGGGGCTGGGCCTGGACATCGCGCGGCGGCTGGCGGAGTCCACCGGCGGCTCGCTGCGCGTCGGCACCTCGCCGCTGGGCGGCGCCCAGATCGAGGTCTGGCTGCGCACCGCCCCCAAGCCGGCCTCGCGGCGCTCGGCCCGCCGCGCCGCCCGCGCACGGTAAGTACCACTTGTAGTGTCTCGTCCGTGAAGGACGATTCGGCCGGTCCGCTGGGACGCCGGCTCTGGACCATGCTGATCGTGCTCGGCTTCGTCGGCCAGCTCGCCTGGACCGTCGAGAACATGTACCTCAACGTGTTCGTGCACGAGGAGATCAGCGGGAACCCCGACGTGATCGCGGCGATGGTCGCGGCGAGCGCGGCGGCGGCCACGGTGGCGACGCTGACGATCGGCGCCCTGTCCGACCGGCTGGGCCGGCGCCGCGCCTTCATCGCCGGCGGGTACGTGGCGTGGGGGCTGTGCACGGCGGCGTTCGGGCTGGTCAGCGTCGACTCCGTGGCGGCGGTCGCGCCCGTGGCCGACGCGGTCGCGCTCGCGGTCGTCACCGTGATCCTGCTCGACTGCGTGATGTCGTTCCTCGGCTCGGGAGCGAACGACGCGGCGTTCCAGGCGTGGACGACCGACGTGACGCGGCCGGCGAACCGCGGGCGGGTCGAGGCCGTGCTGGCGGTCATGCCGCTGATGTCGATGCTGGTGGTGTTCGGCGGCTTCGACTGGCTGACGAGGGACGGGCGCTGGTCGCTGTTCTTCCTCGCCATCGGGCTGATCATCGCCGCGGCCGGGGTCGTCGCGTGGCTGTTCGTGCGGGACGTTGCGGTCGAGCGCCACGGCGGCGGCTACCTGAACGCGCTCGTGCACGGGCTGCGCCCCAGCGCGATGCGGGCGAACCCGGGGCTGTACTTCGCGCTCTCGGCCTGGTGCGTGTGGGGCATCTCCACGCAGGTGTTCCTGCCGTATCTGATCATCTACCTGGAGCGGTACCTGGAGATCGAGGGGTACGCGCTGGTCCTGGCCGTCGTGCTGACCGGCGCGTCCGCGGTGAGCGTCCTGTTCGGGCGGGTCATCGACCGGGTCGGCAAGGTCCGGTTCCTCCCGCCGGCGATCGCGGTGTACGCGGCGGGGCTGCTGCTGATGCCGCTCGCCCGCGACATGCTCGCGGTGATGGGCGCCGGACTCGTGCTGATGTCGGGGTTCATGCTGGTGCTCGCACCGATCGGGGCGCTTGTGCGCGACTACACGCCGCCGGGGCGCGCGGGGCACGTGCAGGGGCTGCGGATGGTGTTCGCGATCCTCGTCCCTATGATCATCGGACCGTACCTCGGCGCCGCCGTGATCAAGGGCGCCGACGAGCGCTACGCGGACCTGGGCGTGCTCAAGCACGTCCCGACGCCGGGGATCTTCATCGCGGCGGCGGCCGTGCTGGTGCTGATCGTCCCGCCGGTGCTGGCGCTGCGGCGGGACGCGACGAGGAGGGAGGCCGTCCGGTGACGCCGCTGACGCGCTGGGGTGCCGAGCTCGACCCGGACGCGGTGCTGCCCGAGTACCCGCGGCCGCAGCTCGTCCGCGACAGCTACCTCAACCTGAACGGGCGCTGGGAGTACGCGTTCGCCGACGAGGAGCCCGCGGAGTACGACGGCGAGATCATCGTGCCGTTCTCCCCCGAGTCGCCGCTGTCGGGGGTGGGCCGGCAGCTCCGCCCGGACGAAACGCTCTGGTACCGGCGCGACGTCGTCCTCCCGGACGGATTCCGTCCCGACGGCCACCGCGTGCTGCTGCACTTCGGCGCGGTCGACCAGTCCTGCCGCGTGCTGATCGACGGCATCGAGGCCGGTCGCCACGAGGGCGGATACCTGCCGTTCTGTCTCGACGTCACCGACGCCCTGCACGACGGGTCCGGCACGCTCGTCGTCGAGGTGCGCGACCCGTCCGACACGGGCGACCTGGGGTGGGGCAAGCAGAAGCTCGATCGCGGCGGCATCTGGTACACGGCGCAGTCCGGGATCTGGCAGACCGTGTGGATCGAGTGCGTGCCCGCGGTCCATGTCGAGCGGCTCACGCTCGTGCCACACCTGGACGAGTCATGCGTCGAGGTGACCGTGCACGCCGGCACCGACCGGCAAGCGAGCATCGAGGTCCGCGCGGAAGACCAGGTCGTCGCGAACGCCGACGCGACCCCAGGCGAGCCGATCCGGATTCCCATACCGGACGTGCACCCTTGGAGCCCCGAAGACCCGTTCCTCTACGACGTCACCGTCCGGCTGGGGGACGACCGCGTCGACGGCTACTTCGGCATGCGGTCGTTCGGCGTCGGCCCCGACGAGGACGGTGTCCCGCGGCTGCTGCTCAACGGCCGTCCCTACTTCCACGCCGGAATCCTCGACCAGGGCTACTGGCCGGACGGCATGTACACCGCGCCGTCCGACGAGGCGCTGGTGCACGACATCGCCACGATGAAGCGGCTCGGCTTCACCATGCTGCGCAAGCACATCAAGGTGGAGCCGCTGCGCTGGTACCACCACTGCGACCGGCTCGGCATCCTGGTGTGGCAGGACATGGTGAACGGCGGCGGCCCGTACCATCCGGCGGTCGTCACCGCACCGGCCGTGACGCCGCTGCGGCTGAACGACGCGAAGCACGGCCGGTTCGGCCGGGCCGACCCCGGCAGCCGCGCACGGTTCCGCGCGGAGATGCGCGAGACCGTCGAGCACCTCCGCAACGTGGTGAGCATCGCCGTTTGGGTGCCGTTCAACGAGGGCTGGGGCCAGTTCGACGCCGCCGCCGTCGCCGCGGAGGTCAAGGCGCTCGACCCGACGCGGACCGTCGACCACGCGAGCGGCTGGCACGACCAGGGCGCGGGCGACCTGCGCAGCCTCCACGTCTACTTCCGGCGCTTCCGCGTGCCGCGCCGCGACGACCCGCGCGTGCTCGTCCTGTCCGAATACGGCGGGTACAACCTGCGGGTGGACGGCCACACCTTCAACGACGAGGACTTCGGCTACAAGCGCTACGACTCCGCCGAACGCCTCGGCGCCGCGTTCGCGCGGCTGCACGCGCAGCAGATCGTCCCGGCGATCCCGCGGGGGCTGAGCGCGACCGTCTACACGCAGCTGTCGGACGTCGAGGACGAGCTGAACGGCCTGCTCACCTACGACCGCGCGGTCTGCAAGCTGCCCGAGCGGCTGGTCCGGTCGGTCAACGCGCGGCTGCGCCTCACCAGCGCTGCCGGGCCTCCTCCGCCCACCCGGTGAGGCCGTCGAACTCGATCCAGGTCCCGCCGTCGGTGCGGGCGCGCCCGCTGAAGTGCCCGAAGCACTGGTGGGTCTCGGTGCCGACGATGCCGAGCTCGGTGCGCGACACCTTCTCGTGGAAGGGGCGGAACTCGGCCTCGACGCGGGGGCCGTTGATCGTCCAGGGGCGCAGCCAGTCGTCCCGGTCGTAGCCCCAGCGGAGCTCCTCGCCGATCTTGTGGAGGCGCCCGTCGACGAAGACCGCGTTCTCCGTCATGCCGGTGCCGTCCGTCCACTTGCCGCCGAGCTGGAGCGCCACGCCGGGCCCGCTCGCCGCCGCCCAGTTCCACGTCATCCGGTACGGCCACTTGCCGCGCCCGTGGTCGAGCACCGCGAACGCGTCCTCGCCGTTCTCATGCCCGCCGATCTCGTGCTCGCCGGACGGCAGCCGCAGCCGTCCGGTGACGGGCCGCCCGACGTCCTTCACCGTGTACTGGAACCGCCGCCGCCCCCACGGGATCACTACGCCGAGCGACTCGTGGCCGTCCTCCAGCGGGATCTCGACGTCCAGGTCGAAACCCGCGGCGGGCGCGAGCGCACGCAGGTGCGAGCCGCCCGCGTGCTGGCGGATGCCGACCGCCACTCCCCCGCCGCGCACCGACGCCTCGCCCTCGCCGCTGCGGTCGGGGAACACGGCGCCGCGCGCGAACGGCACGACCGCGTCCCGGGCGGTCTCCTCGCCGGTCTCGCGGTCCAGCGCGTAGACGCCGTGGACCCCGGCGTAGTCGATCGACGAGGCGACGACGCCGATGATGTGCCGCGGGGTGACGATGCCCCAGTACTCCCAGCGCTTCGCCCGCCCCCAGCCGCGCAGGTTCGCGCGGTGCAGGGGGCGCCGCGTCCAGCCGACCGCGTCCTGGTTGAGCCGCCCGTCCGGCAGGCACAGGTCGACCGGCTCGGTGATCTCGCGTTCGTGGGTCGGCATGCCCCGAGCCTAACGACCGCGCCGCCGGGGGGCGTCAGCGGAGGTCGGGGGCCCAGGAGCCGTGGAAGCCCAGCGGGACGCGGACCGGGAGGTGGACGGTCGCGACGGGTTCACCGGTGAAGTCCTGCGAGGCGATGATGACGAGGTCGGTGCCCTGCCGGACGGGGTCGAACGCCAGCGTCATCAGGTAGCCGTCGTCCTCGGCGGAGTCCGGCGCGGACGGCACGAACACGGCCTCGCCGACGCCCGCCCCCTTCGGGAACGGGCGGCTCTCGGCGGATCCGCGCTCGTAGTCGTGCTTCATCAGGCCCGTGCCGCCCTGGGGGTCGACGCCGCTGTCGCCCACGGTGTAGCCGTACCGGTGGCGGCGCGTGGTGAGCCGCTCGTCGATGCGCGGGAACTCCTGCGCACGGTCGTCGACGGTCTCCTGCACGACCTTCCCCGCCGCGGGGTCGATCGTCCAGCGGTCCAGGACCGCCGCCGGGTTGCCCTCCAGCCGGCCGCCGTGCATGAAGCTCGGGAAGCGGGCCAGGTCCACGACGACGCGGTCGCCGTCGTCGTAGGCGTTCAGGGTGTGGAAGACCCAGCACGGCGGGATGTCGATCCAGCGGACGTCGGCGGCGCCGCCGTCGCGCGGCAGCACGCCCACGCGGGCGGGGTGCGCGTCGTTCCAGGCGTACGGGAGGCCCGCCCCGGCCTCGGCCAGCGCCATGGAGAAGGTGATGGGCAGGTCGTAGATGACGACGTACTTCTGCGTCAGCGCGAAGTCGTGGACCATCGGGCCGTCCGTGACCGGGATCTCCACCGAGCGGATGATCTCACCGGAGGTGCTTCGGACGGTGTACTCCAGATGCTCCCAGCCGAAGTGGTAGCCGACGGCGTGCAGTTCGCCGGTGTCCGGGTCCTCCTTGGGGTGGGCGGTGTATCCGCCCTTGAGGGTGCCGCCGAAGTCGCTCGGGCCCAGGGTGTTCAGCTCGTGGTCGAGCCGGTACGGCCTGGCCCCGGCCTCGACGAGCGCGAGGGTGTCCCCGGCGTGCTGGAGCACGTGGGTGTTGGGAGAGAAGTCGAAGTTGTCGAGCACGGGCCCGGCGGGCCATTCCTCGCCGAGCCGCTCCGCCACCTTCCGCGAGCGGACCCAGCGGTTGCGGTACCACTCGGCGCGGCCGTCGCGGAGCCGGACGCCGTGCACCATGCCGTCGCCGAGGAACCAGTGGTAGGCCGACTCGTCCTCGACCACGAGCGGGTTCGGGCCGATGCGCAGGTAGCGGCCCCGCAGTCCGCTCGGGATCCGTCCGGTGACGGGGAGGTCGTGAACGGTGACCTCCTCGGTGACGGGTGCGAGGAGCCCTTCCAGGTAGGGGCTGGCCATGATGACCTCACTCTCGGGGGGTGCTGAAGAAGCCGGACGAGACGCCGGCCATGAGGGTGTCGAGGACGGCGTCCGGGTCGGCCAGGTGGCCGTTCAGTTCGAGGCTGACGAAGCCGTGGACCTCCGCCCAGAAGGCGGCGGCGATGGCCCGGGGGCTGGCGTCGATCAGCAGGCCCGCCGCGGCGCACGCGGCCACCGCGTCCTCCAGGATCGCGTAGGTCGACATGGCCGTGGCGCGCGCCTCCTCGCCGGGTGCGAACCCGGGGATCGGCGCGCCGAACATCAGCCCGTAGTAGTTGCGGTCGGCGAGGGCGCCCGCCCGGTAGGCGCGGCCCAGCTCGCGCACGTGCTCGCGGGGGTCGGGGTCGCGCGGGACGGCGGCCAGGCGCCGCCGGAAGCGCTCGAAGCCCTCGATGTAGAGCGCCTCGATGAGTCCGTTCTTGCCGCCGAACATGCGGTACAGGACGGTGGTGGAGCAGCCGGCCTCGCCGGCGATCCGGCGCAGCGCGAGCGCCTGGGGGCCCTCGGCGGCCAGCAGGCGGCTCGCGGCGTCCAGCAGCGACGTGCGGATCGCCTCGTCGCCCTGCCGCTGGGCCAGCTCGAACGCGCTCGGAGCCGGGGGGTCCGCCGCCATCGGCCCTCCTCGCCAAAACAGTGTTTTCTGGACGTAACGACGTTATCCCATGTAAGCGGGACAAGGTCAACCGCCGGCGCGCCCGCGGTCCGGAACCGGCCGGGTTCCCGCCACGCTGCGCTTCACCAAGTCCATACCTCGGCCAGAGTTTTTCCGGTGCCGGTCCGGTCGATCTCTTGAAGGTGATCATTGAATCGCCCTGGAGCGCCGACGAGCACGACCGCGCCCTGGACCGGCTCGCCGCCCGGGAGAACTTCCCGGTGGCGGCGCGGCTGCTGCCCGCCCGGCACCGCGCCGGGCTGCGCGCCGTCTACGGTTTCGCGCGGCTCGTCGACGACATCGGCGACGAGGCCCCGCCCGAGCAGCGCGCCAAGCTCCTCGGCCTCGTGGACGACGACCTGGACCGCGTGTTCGCCGGACGGACGCCGGACCTGCCGCAGTTACGGCGGCTGGCGGCGACGGTGCACGCCCGCCGGCTCCCGGAGGAGCCGTTCCGCGACCTGGTCCGGGCCAACCGGCAGGACCAGGCCGTCCACCGGTACGAGACGTTCGCGGACGTGGCCGGCTACTGCGCCCTGTCGGCCGCGCCCGTCGGGCGCATCGTGCTGCACCTGTTCCGCGCGCACCGGCCGGCGCTCGCGGCGGCGTCCGACGACGTCTGC
Source organism: Actinomadura sp. GC306 (assembly GCF_004348665.1). Lineage (GTDB taxonomy): Bacteria > Actinomycetota > Actinomycetes > Streptosporangiales > Streptosporangiaceae > Spirillospora. Next base: position 10,388 of record NZ_SMKM01000055.1, read on the forward strand.
ACCGCGCTGCAGCTCGTCGAGCACTGCCAGGACGCCGGGGAGGACTACCGCAACGGCCGGATCTACCTGCCGGGCGAGGACCTGCGGCGGTTCGGCTGCGCGGAGGACGACCTGGCCCGCCCGGTGACGCCGACGCGGCTGCGCGGGGTGCTGGCGCTGGAGGCCGGCCGCGCCGCGGAGCTGCTGGACCGGGGGGCCGCGCCGCTGCTGGCCGGCCTGACGGGATGGGCGCGGTTCGCGGTCGCGGGCTATGTGGCCGGGGGCCGCGCGGCGCTGGCCGCCCTGGCGCGCGGCCGCTACGACGTGCTCGCGCGGCCGCTGCGCCCGCACCGGGCGGAGCTCGCGGCCCGATGGTGGGCGCTCGCCGCTGGAAAGGGGGAAGCGAGATGACGGCGGTTTCGGAGGCCGGTGCGCGTTCCGAACAGGTCCTGGAGGCATACCGGCACTGCGAGCGGGTGGTGCGCGCGGAGGCCCGGAACTTCTCCTACGGGATACGGCTGATGCCCGCCCCGAAGCGGCGGGCGATGAGCGCGGTCTACGCGTTCGCGCGCGGCGTCGACGACGTCGGGGACGGGCCGGAGCCGGCGTGCGTGCGGCTCGACCTGCTCGACCGGTCGCGGCGGCGGCTGGAGACCGTCCAGGCGGTGCTGCGCCGGCGCGCCGACGTGTCCGCGCTGGAGGGGCACCCGGTGCTGACGGCGCTGGCGGACGCGGCGAACCGGTACCCGATCCCGCTGGACGCGTTCGGCGAGCTGATCGACGGGTGCGAGGACGACGTGCGCGGCGCCGACTACGAGACGTTCGACGACCTGCTGCGGTACTGCCAGCGGGTCGCCGGGACGGTCGGCCGGCTGTCGCTCGGGGTGTTCGGCTCGGACGGGCGGCAGCGCGCGGAGGGCCTCGCCGACTCGCTCGGCGTCGCCCTCCAGCTCACCAACATCCTGCGCGACGTGCGCGAGGACCGGCTGGCCGGGCGGGTCTACATCCCGGCCGAGGACCTGAAGCGGTTCCAGTGCACGCTGGAGCTGGACGAGTCCGGCATGTTCGTCGACCCGCCGTGGCGGCTGAACGAGCTGGTCGGGTTCCAGGCGGAGCGGGCCCGCGCCTGGTACGCCGAGGGGCTGCGGCTGCTGCCGCTGCTGGACCGGCGCAGCGCCGCCTGCACGGCGGCGATGGCCGGCATCTACCGGCGGCTGCTGGAGAGCATCGCGGCGAATCCGGCGCTGGCGCTGAACACCCGGATGTCGCTGCCGACGTGGCAGAAGGCGGTCGTGGCCGCGCGTGCGCTGTCGGGGGTGGAGCGGTGAGCGTCGTGATCGTCGGCGGCGGGCTCGCGGGCATCAGCGCCGCGATCGCGCTGCGGGAGTCGGGCGTGCCGGTCACGCTCCTGGAGTCCCGTCCATGGCTGGGCGGGGCCACGCATTCGTTCACCCGGGGCGAGCTGTGCATCGACAACGGGCAGCACGTGTTCCTGCGGTGCTGCTCCGCCTATCAAGGGCTGCTGCGCAGGCTGCGCGCCGACCACCTGGTCGAGACGCAGGACCGGTTCGACGTGCCCGTCCTGGTGCCCGGCATGGGGCGGGCGAGGCTGCGGCGGTCGCGGCTGCCGAGCCCGCTGCACATGCTTCCCGCACTGGCCCGGTACTCGCCGCTGTCGCCCGCCGACCGGCTCCGGGCCGTCCGCGCGTCCGCGGCGCTGCGCCGCGTCGACCCCGCCGACCCGGCCGCCGACGCCGTGTCGGCCGGCGCGTGGCTGGCCGAGCACGGGCAGCGGCCGTGGGCCAGGCAGGCGCTCTGGGGGCTGTTCCTCACCTCCGCGCTGAACGCCGAAGTCGACGAGGCCGCGCTCGGGCTGTCGGCGATGGTGTGCCGGAACGCGCTGTTCGGGCGCGCCGACGCCGCCGACATCGGGGTGCCGCTCGTGCCGCTGGAGGAGCTGCACGGCGGCCCGGCGCTGCGCCGGATGGCGGAGATGGGCGCGACCGTCCGGCTCAAGGCCAGGGTCGAGGCGGTCACCACCGACCCGAAGGTCGTCGTGGACGGCGTCCCGATGGCCGCCGACGCGGTGATCATGGCGGTGCCGCACGACGCGGCCGCGCGGCTGCTGCCCGACCAGGCGCTGCCGGATCCGCTGACCTGGCCGGAGCTCGACGCCAGCCCGATCGTGAACGTGCACGTCGTCTACGACCGGCCGGTGCTGGACGAGCCGTTCGCCGCCACCGCCGGGTCGTCCGCGCAGTGGGTGTTCGACCGGACGGCCGTGAGCGGGCTGCGCGACGGCCAGTACCTCGCGGTCTCGCTGTCGGCCGCCGACCGCTGGGTCGAGATGCCGACCGCCGAGCTGCGCGCCCGGTTCGTCCCCGAGCTGCGGCGGCTGCTGCCCGCCGCGCGGGACGCCCGCATCCGCGACTTCTTCGTCACCCGGGAGCGGCGGGCGACGTTCCGGCAGCGGCCGGGCACCGCGGGCGCCCGCCCCGGCGCGGCGACGCGGGCGCCCGGCCTGTTCCTGGCCGGCGCGTGGACCGACACGGGCTGGCCCGACACCATGGAAGGGGCAGTGCGCAGCGGCCTCACCGCCGCCCGCCTGACCCGCCGCCACCTGGAGGGGGTGCGGGACCGGTGACGGCTGCTCCCGGCTCGATGACCGATGTCCGCGAGCTCGTCGACGGCGCGCTGCGCGCCGCGGTCGGCCGGCTCGACCCGCGCACCTACCGGGTCGCCGCCTACCACCTCGGCTGGACCGACAAGGAGGGCCGGCCGCGCACCGCGCCCGCCGGCAAGGCGCTCCGCCCGGCGCTGGCGCTGCTGTCGGCCCGCGCCGCCGTGGCGCCGCAGGAGAGCGCCCTCCCGGCGGCGGTCGCGGTGGAGCTGGTCCACGCGTTCTCCCTGCTGCACGACGACATCATGGACGGCGACCGGACGCGCAGGCACCGGCCGGCGGCGTGGACGGTGTTCGGGGAGGCGTCGGCGATCCTGGCCGGGGACGCGCTCCTCGCGCTCGCCGGCGAGATCGTGCTGGAGGCGCCCGGCGAGGGCTCCGCGCCGGCGGCGCGCGCGCTGGCCGCGGCCACCCGGCGCCTGATCGCGGGGCAGGCCCTCGACATGGAGCTGGAGACGCACCGCAAGCGGCCCGGCCTGGACGAGTGCATGGGGATGGCCGCCGACAAGACCGGTGCGCTGCTGGCCTGCTCCTGCGCGATCGGGGCCGTCCTGGACGGGGCGTCCGAGCCGCTCTGCGCCGCGCTGGAGGCGTTCGGCGCCGACCTCGGCATCGCGTTCCAGCTCACCGACGACCTGCTCGGCATCTGGGGCGACCCGGCCGCCACCGGCAAGCCCGCGCTGTCGGACCTGCGGTCCCGCAAGATGTCGCTGCCGGTCGTGGCGGCGCTGAACTCCGGCACGCCGGAGGCGGCGCGGCTCGCCGAGCTGTACGCGCGGCCGGAGCCGTCCGAGGAGGACCTGGCGGAGGCCGCCGCGCTGGTCGAGGCGGCCGGCGGGCGCGCCTGGGCCGAGCTGGAGGCCGAGAGCCGCATCCAGCGCGCCGCCGAGCACCTGGTCACCGCCCGCATCCCGGAGCCGGTGCGCGCCGGTTTCCTGCACATCGCCGACTTCGTCACCGGGAGGGACCACTGATGACCGCGGTGGAGACGGGCACGCGGACCCGGACGGCCGCCGAGGCGCTGGCCGCCGCGCAGGAGCACCTGCTGCTCCTGCAGTCGCCCGAGGGGTGGTGGAAGGGCGAGCTGCAGACGAACGTCACGATGGACGCCGAGGACCTGCTGCTGCGCGAGTTCCTCGGGATCCGCACCGACGCCGACACGGCGGAGTCGGCCCGCTGGATCCGGTCGCAGCAGGCGCCGGACGGCACCTGGGCCACCTTCCACGACGGCCCGCCCGACCTGTCCACCACGGTCGAGGCGTACGTGGCGCTGCGGCTCGCCGGCGACGCGCCCGACGCGGCGCACATGGCCCGCGCCGCCGCCTACGTCCGCGGCGCGGGCGGCGTCCCGGCGACCCGCGTGTTCACCCGCTTCTGGCTGGCGATGTTCGGCCGGTGGCCGTGGGACGAGCTGCCGGTGCTGCCGCCGGAGATGATGTTCCTGCCGCGCTGGTTCCCGCTGAACGTCTACGACTGGGCGTGCTGGGCGCGGCAGACGATCGTGCCGCTGGCGGTCGCGGGGGCGCTGCGTCCCGTCCGGCCGCTGCCGTTCGGGCTCGCGGAGCTGGAGCCCAGCGACGAGGTCCCGCGGGACCGGCGGCGCGGCTTGGCGGGGTGCGGCCTGCCGGGGTGGGACACGGCATTCGAGACGCTCGACAAGGCCCTGCACGTGTACGAGCGGCGGCCTGTGAAGGGGCTGCGCCGGGCGGCGCTGCGCCGCGCCGGCGAGTGGATCATCGCGCGGCAGGAGCGGGACGGGTCGTGGGGCGGCATCCAGCCGCCGATGGTGTACTCGCTGATCGCGCTGCACCTGCTCGGCTACGGCGTGGAGCACCCGGTCATGCGGCGCGGCCTGGAGGGGCTCGAACGGTTCACGATCCGGGACGAGAAGGGCCGGCGCATCGAGGCGTGCCAGTCGCCCGTCTGGGACACCGTCCTCGCCATGAACGCGCTCGCCGACGCGGGCCTGCCGGCGGGGCACCCGGCGCTGGAGCGGGCCGCGGAATGGGTGATCGGCGAGGAGGTCAAGGGCCCCGGCGACTGGTCGGTGCGGCGCCCGGACCTGCCGCCGGGCGGGTGGGCGTTCGAGTTCGACAACGACTGCTACCCCGACGTCGACGACACCGCCGAGGCCGTCATCGCGCTGAACCGCGTCCGGCACCCGCGGGCCGAGCCCGCGATCGAGCGGGGCGTGCGCTGGCTGGCCGGGATGGCGTCCCGGGACGGCGGCTTCGGCGCGTTCGACGCCGACAACACCCGCGGCCTGTGCCGCCGGCTCCCGTTCTGCGACTTCGGCGAGGTCATCGACCCGCCGTCCGCCGACGTCACCGCCCACGCGGTGGAGGCGCTGGCGCACCGCGGCATGGCCGACTCGCTGACGGCGAAGCGGGCCGTGGTCTGGCTGCTGAAGGCGCAGGAGCCGGACGGGTCCTGGTTCGGCCGCTGGGGCGCCAACCACGTCTACGGGACGGGCGCCGTCGTCCCCGCCCTGATCGCCGCCGGGGTCCGGCCGGGCCGGCCGGAGATCCGCCGCGCGGTGGACTGGCTGGAGCGCCACCAGCGCGACGACGGCGGCTGGGGCGAGGACCTGCGCTCCTACCGCGACCCGGCGTGGATCGGGCGCGGCGTCTCGACGCCGTCGCAGACCGCGTGGGCGCTGCTCGCGCTGCTCGCCGCCGGGGAGCGCGGCGAGGCCGTCGAACGCGGCGTCCGGTGGCTCGCCGAGCACCAGCGCCCCGACGGGACGTGGGACGAGGACCACTTCACCGGCACCGGCTTCCCCGGTGACTTCTACATCAACTACCACCTGTACCGCCTGGTGTTCCCGCTCTCGGCGCTGGGCCGGTACCTGAAGGGTTCATGAGACATGGCGATGCCACTGCGCCAGAGCCTGCGGGTCGGCGGGTACGTGCTGCGCAACCGGCTGGCGGGACGCAAGAAGTTCCCGCTTCTGCTGGAACTGGAGCCGCTGTACGCCTGCAACCTGGCGTGCGCGGGCTGCGGGAAGATCCAGCACCCGGCCGACGTGCTCAAGCAGCGGATGCCGGTCGAGCAGGCGGTCGCGGCGGTCCGCGAGTGCGGCGCGCCGATGGTGTCGATCGCGGGCGGCGAGCCGCTGATGCACCCGCAGATCGGGGAGCTGACCGCCGAGCTGATCCGGATGCGGCGGTACGTGTTCCTGTGCACGAACGCGGCGCTGATCCCGAAGAAGATCGACCTGTTCGAGCCGTCCCGCTACTTCGCGTGGGCCGTGCACATCGACGGGCTGCGCGAGCGGCACGACGCGTCGGTCTGCAAGGAGGGCGTGTTCGACCAGGCGGTCGAGGCGATCAGAATGTGCAAGGAGCGCGGGTTCCGGGTCACGACCAACACGACGGTGTTCAACACCGACACGCCGCAGACCGTCATCGACGTCCTCGACTACCTCAACGACGAGCTGGCCGTCGACCAGATGATGATCTCGCCGGCGTACGCGTACGAGAAGGCGCCCGACCAGGAGCACTTCCTCGGCGTCCAGGAGACCCGGAACCTGTTCCGCAAGGCGTTCGCGGACGGCCGGCGCGAGCGCTGGCGGTTCAACCACTCGCCGCTGTTCCTGGACTTCCTGGAGGGCAGGGCCGACTTCCCGTGCACGGCGTGGGCGATCCCGTCGTACTCGCTGAAGGGCTGGCAGCGGCCCTGCTACCTGATGGACGACGGGTACGCCGACAGCTACCAGGAACTCCTCGGCACCACCGAGTGGGACGCCTACGGGCGGGGCCGCGACGACCGCTGCGCGAACTGCATGGCGCACTGCGGCTACGAGCCCACCGCCGTCTTCGCGACGATGGGGTCGCTGAAGGAGTCGCTGCGCGCCGTCCGCAGCATCTGAGCGGGCCGCCCTGAGCAGGGCCACTTTGAGCAGGGCCGCGCTGGCTTCCGCGCCGGTCAGCGCGGCCCGTCCCGCAGTTCCTCGAACACGTCGCCGAACGCCGCCATCAGCGCGTCGGCGTCCTCGGTGAGCCCGGGATCGAGGGACAGGCCGAAGCACAGCTCGCCGTCGATGCCCAGCCCGGCGATCGCGAACGCCGTGCCGGGCGCCAGCGGGACGATCGGGTACACGGCGGTCAGGGGCGCCCCGGCCAGCCGCAGCGGCCCGGTCGTGGCGGGCAGGCTCGACACCGTCCCCTGGAGGAACCGGTCGCTGTAGGACATGCGGGCGAAGCGCCTGTGCAGCGGCGCGGGCATGAGGCGTCCCGCCTGCCGCATCACGAACCAGGCCGCCTGCCCCCGCGTCCCGGACCGCAGCACCCGGGCGCGCCTGGAGATCACGGCGAGCCGGTCCGCCTCGGTCATCGTCCCGAGGGGCAGGTCGACCATGACGGCGGTGGTGTGGTTGCCGACCATCGCGCTGCCCGGCGGCCGCATCATCAGCGGCACCGCCACGCGGACGGCGGCGGGGCGCCCGTGCTCCTCGTCCAGGACCCGGTGCAGGGCGCCCGCGAACGCGCACAGGACGACGTCGGTGACGCGGGCCCCGTACCGGCGGCCCGTGTCCCGCACTTCGGCGAGCGGAAGGCACAGGGTGCCGAACCGGCGCTCCGAAGTGCCCGACGACGGGAGCCGCTCCGGGCGGCCGACGGCGGTGGCGAGCTGCGCGAGCCCGACCACGGTCGCGACCGCTTTGCGCAGCGGCCTGCGCGGCGGCGCCGGGACGGGCTCGGGCGGCGGCTCCATCAGGTGCACGGCCTGCGCGACGATGCCGACGCCGTCGGCGACCACGTGGTGCATCAGGTACACGACGGCGGTGCGGCCCGGCGCGGCGCCCTTCAGCACGACCATGCGCCACGGCGGCCGGTCCAGCGGCAGGCGCTCGGCCTGCAGCTCGGCGACGGCCGCGCGCACGCCGGCCATGCCGTCGACGCGCCGCTCGGAGACGTGCCACTCCCAGTCGACCGGGTCGTGGTCCCGCCACAGGGGCCGCCGCCATCTGCCGCGTCCGGCGAGCCGCTGCCGGAACCGCGGCAGCCCGCCGAGCCGCGCGCGGATCTCCCGGACGAGGTCCGCGCGGCCGATCTCGCGGTCGGCGGTGTCCAGCATGATCAGGCCGCCGGCCTGCTGCGGGGCGGCGGGCGTCTCCACCGCCATGAAGAACGCGTCCGGCCCCTCGACCTCCGCGGCCGGCGGGCGGGCGCCGCGCCCGGCGATGTAGACGGGGATCGCGACGAACGGGACCGCGGCGACGGCGTCCAGCAGGAAGTGGTTCGCGGTCGCCATGATGACGTAGAGGGTCACCAGGATGTGCACGATGTTGAGGACCTGCACCCAGCGCGCGGCCTTCACGCGGGCGAGTTCCACGCCGACCCACATGGTCCAGGCCATGTGCAGGGACGGCACCGCCGCGAGCTGGTCGGCGTGCTCCACCAGCGGCGACCCCCACGACCCCCAGGTGCCGCCGAGGTAGACGGTGTCGATGAAGCCGAGGTCGGGCATCAGGCGCGGCGGCATGACGGGGAACAGCACGAAGCAGGTCAGGCCGGCCAGGTTCAGCAGGACGAACGAGTTGCGGGCCGTCCGGTAGTGCTCGGGGTGGCGTAAGAACAGCCAGAGCAGCAGGGCGAGCGCGCTGGCGATGTAGGTGATCGCGTACTCGTAGTTCGCCAGCACGCGCAGGACGCCCTGGTCGGCGAGCCACCTGTTCAGGGAGAGCTCGATGTCGAGGTGCAGGACGCGTTCGAGGCTGTAGATCGCCTCGCCGTGCCGCCGGGCCCGGTCGATCCTGGCCTCTTCCGAGAGGCCGGCCACGACCAGGTAGACGGCGAACAGCAGCAGGCCGATCAGCAGCTCGCGCCGGGCGCTCGGCCGCGCCCGGACCCCCGAACCGGTGGTGAGCACCGTGTCCCGCACGGTGACCGCTTCCCCAGTGCCCATCGTCCTCCCCATAACGGCTGCTACCCAGGTTTCCGGTGATCAGACGGCGGTGTCCGGAACCGGAGACGGTGCCCGGATCGTCCGGGGCGGGGAACGAGAAATTCCCGGGAACGATCTGGCTCGCCCGGCCGTCTACGATATATCGTTGTCGTATCGCGAGAGATCAGAGAAAGATCAAAGAGAGCTCGCAGAAGGTGGTGCAGAACATGGGACACAGGCACGCGCACGGCGGCCCCCGGGGACGCGGCGACTTCATGAACCTCGACTGGCTGTTCCGCGGCGGGCCCGGCCCCGGTCCCGGGCCGTGGGGACCGCCCGGCCCCGGCGGGCGCCCCCCGTGGGCGCGCGGGCGCGGCGGGCCGTGGGGGCGCGGCCCGAAGGCGCGCAAGGGGAACGTCCGCGCGGCGATCCTCGTCCTGCTCGCCGAGGAGCCGCGCAACGGCTACCAGATCATCCAGGAGATCCACGAGCGCAGCGGCGGCGCCTGGAAGCCGAGCCCCGGCGCGGTCTACCCGGCGCTGCAGCAACTCGCCGACGAGGGCCTCATCGCGGGGCAGGAGGCCGCCGGTCGGCGGTCCTTCCACCTCACCGGCGAGGGCCGCGCGCACGTCGAGGAGAACGCCGAGCGGCTGGCCGAGCCGTGGGCGGAGATGACGCCCGAGTACGGCGAGGGCGTCCCCGATCTGTTCCGGCAGGCAGCGCAGATGGGCGCCGCGGTGATGCAGATCGTCCACTCCGGTTCCGGGGGGCAGGTCGCGCAGGCCAGGGACGTCCTGTCGAACGCGCGGCGCGACCTCTACCGGATCCTGGCCGACGACATCGACGGCACGCACGACGCGGCCGCCGACGACGACACCGGCGGCGACACCGGCGATGACGCCGACGACGCCGGCCCGACGGCCGCCGACCACCGGGAGTGACCATGGCACCCCAGGACGAGATGCGCATCGGCGACGCCGAGCGGGACGCGGTCATGGTCGCCCTGCACGACCACTTCGCGGCGGGACGGCTCGACCGCGCGGAACTGGACGCGCGCATGGACGCCGTGCTGTCCGCCAAGACGCGCGGCGACCTGCGTCCCCTCGTCCGCGACCTGCCCGCGCCGACCGGCCTGCCCGATCAGCGGACGCCGTCCCCGATGGAGGGGCCGGCGGAGGGCGCGGCGGTGCTGTTCGGCGGTCCCGGGCACCCGGCGTGGCACGGCCGCCACCACCGGCACATGGCACGCCACCACCGCCGGCGCGGCCCGTTCCCGGCGTTCCCGCTGCTGCTGGCGGTGTTCCTCGTGCTGGCGTTCACGTCCGGCCCGGGCACGGGACTCCTCGTGGTCCTGCAGATCGCGCTGGCCGTCTGGATCGTCCGCGCGGCCGCCCTCGCCTTCACCACCCGCCGCTCGCGCGGGTCTGCGTAGATCCGCGTCCCGCACGAGCAGCGCCGCCGGTCACCCGGTGCGCAGGGCCGCCGCCTCGGAGGCGAGCTTGCGGATGCGGTCCCAGTCGCCGGCGCGGACGACGCTCGCCGGGGTCAGCCACGAACCACCGACGCATCCGACGTTGCCGAGCGCGAGGTAGTCGGCGGCGTTGCGCGGGCTGACCCCGCCGGTCGGGCAGAACCGGATCCGCGGCAGCGGCCCGGCGAGCGCCTTGAGCGCGGTCGCGCCGCCCGCCGCCTCGGCGGGGAAGAACTTCATCGCGGTGATCCCGTCCTCCAGCAGAGCCATGGCCTCGGACGCGGTGGCGACGCCCGGCAGGAACGGCAGGCCGGTCGCGGCCATCGCGGTCCGGAGCCGGGGCGTGCAGCCGGGGCTGACCAGGAATCGCGCCCCGGCGGCGGCCGATCGCTCGGCGTCCTCGGGCCGGACGACCGTCCCCGCGCCGACGACCGCGCCCGAGACCTCGGCGGCGATCCGCTCGATCGCCTCCAGCGCGGCGGGCGTGCGGAGCGTCACCTCGACCGCGGGCAGGCCGCCGTCGACGAGCGCGCGGGCCATCGGGACGGCCGCGGCGGCGTCGTCCAGCACGACGACGGGGATCACGGGCGCGAGGGCGAACAGGTCTTCGGCGATCATGCGGGTTCCAAGGTGTCGGGGACGGGCGGGGTCTGCGCGATCCGCATCGTGGCGCCGGCCAGGGCCGGGCGCGGATGGACGATGAGCGCGGTCGGGATGCCGCGCACGTAGTCCTCGACGGGGGCCTTCCCCTCGAAGCGGGCGCGGAACGCGCTGGCGCGCAGCACGTCCGCGATGCGCGGGAGGATGCCGCCGCCGAGATAGACGCCGCCCCGGGCGCCGAGCGTCAGGGCGACGTTCCCGGCGAGCGACCCGAGCAGCGCGCAGAACATGTCCAGGACCTCGCGGCACACCGGGTCGCCGGGGCGTTCGCAGATCTCCTTGGCGGTGAGCCGCTCGGCCGGCCTGCCGTCGATCGCCGCGAGGTACCGGTGGATGCGGGTCAGGCCGCTGCCCGACAGCAGGAGCTCGGCCGTGGCGGAGCCGTGCTCGTCGCGGAGCCGCCGCGCGACCTCGATCTCCCGGTCGGTCGCGGCGGGGACGTCGACCTGGCCGCCTTCGCCGGGCAGGGGCACCCATCCGGAGGAGGTGGGAACGAGGCCCGCGACGCCCAGGCCCGTGCCCGGGCCGACTACGGCGAGGGTTCCGGCGGTGGACGGATTGCCGGTGCCGATGGGGATCAGGTCGTCGGCGCGGAGGCGCGGGAGGGCGAGGGCGAGCGCCTCGAAGTCGTTGATGACCTCCAGGTGGGGCAGGCCGAGGTGGGCGCGGACCTCCTCGGGGGTCCCCTTCGGCCAGCCCGCGTTGGTCAGGTGGAACCTCCCGTCCGTGACCGGCCCCGCGACCGCGAGGCAGGCCGCGGAAGGCCGGACGTCCGGGGCGTATCGGCTCAGGTAGGCGGCGGCTGCTTCGGCCAGCCCGGCGTGGTCGCGGGTGGGCAGGCAGTGGACGCGGTACGGGTCGCCGTCCGGGCCGTCCACGAGCGCGAACCGCGCGTTCGTCCCCCCGACGTCCGCGACCAGCCACGGCGGGCGCGCGCCGCTCACGAGAAGATCCCCGCGCCGCGCTCGGCCGGGCCCACCGCGTTCCGGAACGCCTGGAACAGCTCGCGTCCGGTGCCCCATACCTGGTCTGCGGCCACGGCCGCGGGCTCGCGGGCGGCGAACTCCTCGTCCGGGACGAGGACCTCCAGCACTCCCCCGTCCGCGTCGAGCCGGACGACGTCGCCGTCCCGGACGCGGGCGAGCGGCCCGCCCGCGGCGGCCTCCGGCGACACGTGGATCGCGGCGGGCACCGCCCCCGAGGCGCCCGACATGCGGCCGTCGGTGACCAGCGCGACGCGGTGCCCCCGGTCCTGCAGGACCGACAGCGGCGGGGTGAGCCGGTGCAGTTCCGGCATCCCGTTGGCGCGCGGCCCCTGGTTGCGGACGACCGCCACCACGTTCCGGTCGAGTTCCCCGGCGGCGAACGCGTCCTGAAGGCCCTCCTGCGAGTCGAACACGCGGGCGGGGGCCTCGATCGTCCGGTGCCCGGGGCTGACCGCCGACACCTTGATGACCGCGCGCCCCAGGTTGCCGCGCACGGTGTGCAGGCCGCCGTGCGTGTCGAACGGCTCGGCCACGGGGCGCAGGACGTCCGTGTCGCCCGATGCGGTGACGGCCTCCCGCCACTCGGCCCGGCCGCCGTCGAACTCCGGGACGCGCCGGTAGTCGGCGAGGGAGTCGCCGCCGACCGTCCTGGCGTCCTCGTGCAGGAGCCCGGCGTCGATCAGCTCGCCGATGAGGAACGCGGTTCCGCCGGCCGCGTGGAAGTGGTTCACGTCGGCGGACCCGTTCGGGTACAGGCGGGTGAGCAGCGGCGTGATCTGGGACAGCTCGTCGAAGTCGTCCCAGGTCAGCTCGATCCCGGCCGCCGCCGCCATCGCGACGAGGTGGAGCGTGTGGTTCGTCGAGCCGCCCGTGGCGAGCAGCGCGACGATGCCGTTGACGAACGCGCGCTCGTCGAGGAGTTCACCGATGGGCGTGTAGTGGTCGCCCAGGTCGGTCAGTTGCAGGACGCGCCGTCCGGCCGCCTCGGTGAGGGCGTCCCGGAGCTTGCTGCCCGGCGGGACGAAGCTCGCGCCCGGCAGGTGCAGGCCCATGACCTCCATGAGGAGCTGGTTGGAGTTGGCCGTCCCGTAGAAGGTGCACGTGCCGGGCGAGTGGTAGGACGCGGCCTCGGCGGCGAGCAGCTCGTCGCGCCCGGCCTCCCCGGCGGCGAACCGCTTGCGGACCTTGGCCTTCTCGCCGTTCGGCAGCCCGGACGCCATCGGCCCGGCCGGGACCAGGATCACCGGCAGGTGCCCGAACGACAGCGCCCCGATCACCAGCCCCGGGACGATCTTGTCGCAGACGCCGAGCAGCAGCGCGCCGTCGAACATGTCGTGGGACAGGGCCACCGCCGTCGCCATCGCCACCACGTCCCGGCTGAACAGCGACAGCTCCATGCCGGCGCGCCCCTGGGTGATGCCGTCGCACATCGCGGGCACTCCCCCGGCGAACTGGGCCGTTCCCCCGGCCGACCGGATCGCGGCCTTGAGCAGGGCGGGGTAGTCCTGGAGCGGCTGGTGCGCGGACAGCATGTCGTTGTACGCCGACACGATCGCGATGTTCGGCGTGACGTCGCCCCTGAGCCAGAGCTTGTCCTGGACGCCGCAGGCGGCGAAGCCGTGGGCGAGGTTCGCGCAGCCCATGCCCCCGCGCACCGGGCCTTCCGTGCGCGCGTTCTGGAGCCGCTCCAGGTAGGCACCGCGTGTCGCGGCACTCCGCTCGGCGACTCGCCGGGTCACTTCCGCCAGCACGGGATGTACGGCCATCGAACGCTCCAGACCAGGGGGACCTTCGCGATCAAGCTACCGAGACATTGGTGAGCACGACAACCCTACTTACGAACTTTCTTTTACATAAGTCGGGCTATTGCGCCAACTGGACGCACTGAACACGATCGTGCTTGACTGACCGGATGCCGCGTCCCGCCGTCCGCCCCTCCACGAGCGGCGACATGCTGCGCCTGATCCGCGAGAACGGCGTCGCCACCCGCGCCGAGCTGGGACGCGTCACGGGCCTCTCCCGTCCGGCGGTGGCGTCCCGCGTCGCGGACCTCATCGCCCGCGGCCTGGTCGTCGAACGCGCGGACGGCCCGTCCACCGGCGGACGGCCCCCGGCCCGGCTCGCCTTCAACGCCGCCGGCGGGACGGTCCTCGTCGCGAACCTCGGCCAGTCCCGCGGCCAGGTCGCCGTCTGCGACCTCGCGGGCACGATCCTGGCCGGCGCGGACGGCCCCCCGGCCGAGGTGACCCCCGGCAAGACGCTGCCCCGCCTCCTCGACCAGTGGGCGTCGCTCCTGGAGACCTCGGGGATCGACGCGGGCACCGTCCGCGGCGTGGGCCTCGGCGTGCCCGATGCCGTGGAGCACGCCGCGGGACGCTGGGACGACGTCGAGATCGGCCCGCCGATCTCCGGCCGCTTCGGCGTCCCCGCCTACCTCGACAACGAGGTCAACGCCGCCGCCCTCGGCGAGCACCGGGCCCACCCCGGCGTGGACGACCTCCTGTTCGTCAAGGTCTCGACGGGCATCGGCGCGGGCCTCATCGCGGGCGGCCGGATCCAGCGCGGAGCCCTGGGCGCCGCCGGCGAGATCGGGCACGTCCCCGTCCCGTCCCCGGTGGACGCGCCGTGCCGCTGCGGCAACGTCAACTGCGTCGAAGCCCTCGCGGGCGGCACCGCCCTCCTGGCCCGCTCGCGGGCGCACGACCTTTCCGGCCTCGCCGCGCTGGCCCGCTCCGGCGACCCCGCGACCGTGGCCCTCCTCCGCGACGCCGGCCGCCGCATCGGCGAGGTCGTCGCCACCGCCGTGAATCTGCTCAACCCGGCCGTCGTCGTCCTCGGCGGCGACCTAGTCGGCGCCGACGAGCCGCTGATCGCCGGCCTGCGCGAGGTCGTCTACCAGCGCTCCACCGCCCTCGCGACCCGCAACCTGCGCATCGAACCGAGCCGCCTCGGCGAGTCCGCCGGCCTCACCGGCTGCGCCACGATGGTCCTCGACCACATCCTCGCCCCGGAGACCATCGACGCGACCTGACCTGCCTTACCTCTCCTCGTCCTTGAAGACCTTGCGTTCCTTCGACCTGCCGGGAAACACGACGAGCAGGTGCCGCTCCGCAGGCAACTCCGGGGAGATCGTCTCGGGCTCGTCCCTTCCGCGCACGTACACGCGGAGCCGATACGAGCCCGGGCCGGAAACAGTGACGGCCGGCAGTGCCATCGGTCCCGTGTCCGAGCCGACCCGCAACCGTCCGTCCGGACTCTCGATGCCGACTTCGACGACCCGATCCCAGCCCTTGAGCGCGAGCGGCGGCCTCTTCCGATACGCCCGGACGGTCAGGCAGAAATCTCCCTGCGTGCCCGTGCTCACCGTGGCGGAGCCGCCCGCCGCCTCGACCAGCCCGTCCGTGGGCGCGGCGCCGCCTACGTCCCCGACGAGATAGCTGCCGCTCTCACCACCCGAGGCGAGTTCGGTGCCCTCCTTGACCGGCTCGGACCCCGGCGACACGGTCCGCTCGCAATATGCTCTGGCCCTCGCCTGCTCTCGCTCATACTCCGCCCTGCGCGCCGCACGCTCGCGTTCCTGCTCGCCCAACCACCGCGCGGCCGTTCGCGGGCACAGGTAAGCCATTTCCTCAAGGGACGGCCAGTGAACCCCGCGCCGTCCCAGTTCAATAGGCGACGGAGGTTTTTCCCCACGGCACGCACGCCGTCCCTGATCGAGCAGGACCGCATCGGACAACGGGTCCTTCGGGGCCGGATACCTCCTGAACAGCTCCTTTTCGGGATACCCGCGCACAGAGCACAGGTAGGCGAGCCGCCTCTCCTGCTCTGAGAGCCGCTCCATCGCCGGCACCAACGTCCGGGAGTTCTGGGAAAGCGCCGGCTGCACATTGCGACAGTCGTCCGGACTCTCCATCACCACCCGGGGCGGTTCCTGATCGCCGGCGACGCCGAGCACCATTACCAGCACCATAGTTCCGGAAACCGCGCGGACCATCCGCGCACCCGGCCGGTGGACCGCCGCCAGGACCAGGGCCACGAGCACCAATCGCCATGTCCACCACGGGATGCGCCAGCCGGAAGGAGCGGCTGCCACAAATGCAGGCACGTCCGTCCCCATCGCGCCACGTCGTACCCGAGCAGCGCCGGCTCGGCGAGCGCCACAGGGACCAGGATCGCAACGACCGCCCACCCCACCGCGCGCCGCCCGGTGACCAGCCATACCAGGAACGCCGGAACGATGACGAGGTACGGCTTGGCGCTCAGGTATCCATAGCCCGGGAAATTCAAAACGTCCGCCTGGTGCCACCAGCCACCGCACTGACCGGGGGAAAGGATGAATCCCCTGCCGTATCCCTGAGAGTTCACCCCCAGCAGCGAAGCGGCCACGCCGACCGCGGCCGGCAGCAAACTCACCACGACCGCGGCCACCCACAAACATAACTGCGTCCGCCTGCTCCACTGCGACATGATCATGAACCATAGCGAGTCCACCGAGGAGGGATTCGCAAAATGGCCGACCGCCCACGAAGTGCCACTGACCGAACAAAGGAGTCACCCGCTCAGCGGCCACGAACGCAATCACGCATCAGCCCACGGACGGGGCCCTCCCTCCTGACATCGACCACCCCTGGCGCCCGGAGGCCCTGCACGCATCCGTACAGCCGCCCGAACCTTTCTCCCCCGCAACGCGGCTTGAGGCTGCCCGCGTTACTCGCCGGGCGACGCCCCACACGCGTCCACGGCCAGGCCGCTGCGAAGACCGCGCACCCGGGCTCGACGGGGTCAAGCGGTGCGGCGGCGGGCGGCCAGCGCCCACACGAGCAGGGCCGTCCCGGGGACGAGAGCGGCGAACGCGGCCGGCGTCAGAAAGCCGAACCGCAGGCCGATCGAGGCGTGCGCGTCCACACCGGGACGGCCGTCCAGGCGCATCACCACGACAGACCAGGCGCCGCCGGTCTTGTCCCACTTGAGGGTTCGCGTACCGGTGCCCGACGAACTCGCCACCCAGAACGGCTGCTGTGCCGGCGCAGCGACCTCGGACGTACCCGGCATCCGCCGGAAGACCGGGACGAACGGGCTGAGGTCGGCCGACACGAACTCCTCGTGCGATACCCCGCGCAGATAGCTCTCGACCCGCGCCTTCGGCCCCACCCCCACGAACAGCGGAACGCGGGGATCGACCGGCCGGACCACGATCGCGACCTCGGCGAGCTCCCCGGCATCGGGCATCGGGTCTCCGGCACGGGCCGTCTCCGCCCCCACCTCGATCTCATCGGTCTTGAGCACCGCGGTGGACGTGGTGAAGCGCTGCTCCGAGGTTCCGAAAGCTCCACCGGATGCGGCCTGCGCGCCTCCCGCCACGGCGAACCCGGAACCGGCGACCAGGAGCGGAACCGCGATCACGACGCCGAGCAGGCCACGCTTCATGATAAATCCCTTTTTAGTACGACTGTGCTACGAACCATGAACGTAACACAGTCGTGCTATAAAAGCGCCATGCCGAAGGTGGTGGATCCGGCCGAGCGCCGGCGGGAAGTGGTCGCGGCCGCGTGGCGGGTCATCCGGGAGGACGGGCTGGACCGGGCCTCGGTGCGCAACGTCGCACGCGAGGCGGGCCTGTCGACGGGCTCGCTGCGGCACTACTTCGCCACCCAGCCCGAACTGCTGGCGTTCACCCTCCGCACGATCATCGAACGGATCGAGGAACGGATAGCCGCCGCCCTGCCGGCGGACGGCGACCCCCGCGAGCGCGCCGCCCGCGTCCTGCACGAACTCCTCCCGATGGACGCCGAACGCGCCGCCGAGAACCAGGTTTGGCTGGCCTTCACCGCCCGCGCGCTCGTCAGCCCGGAACTGCGCGCCCTGTGCGAAGAGGCCCACGAGGCCCTGCGCTCAGGCTGCCGCGCCCTCGTCGAGTCCCTGGCCCCGGAAACCGACATCGAAAGGGAGACCGACCGCCTGCACGCCCTCGTGGACGGCCTGGCCGTCCACGCCGCCCTGCACCCCCGAACCACCACCCCGCCCCGGATGCGCGCCGCAATAGCCGCCCACCTGGACGAACTGCATACGACAGACGACTCGGCCGAGTCGGGTAAGAAGAAGCCGTGCTGATCGACATCCCCGCCGGGGAGATCGTCCTGCGGGACGAGGGGTCGAAGAGAAGTTGGACGGCCAGGGTCGGGGCCTTCCGCCTGGCGGGCCATCCCGTCACCCGCGAGTTCTACGAAGCCGTCGCGGGCGGACTGCCGCCGAGCCCGGCCGGGCCGCGAACCCCGGTGACCGAAGTGTCCTGGGTGGACGCGGTGCAGTTCTGCAACCTGCTCTCGAAGGCGCAAGGACTCGCCCCCTGTTACTCACTCAGCGACGACCCGGACGCGCAGGACGTGGAGTGCGACTGGGAGGCGGACGGCTATCGCCTGCCGTCCGAGGCCGAGTGGGAGTACGCGTGCCGGGCCGGTACCTCCGGCGTCCGCTACGGGGACCTGGACGAGATCGCCTGGTACCGCGACAACTCGGGCGGCGAAGTCCACGACGTCGCGACCAGGACCCCGAACGCGTGGGGCCTCCACGACATGATCGGCAACGTGTGGGAATGGTGCTGGGACCGCTACGACCCGGACGTCTACGGCCCGTATCGCGTGTTTCGCGGCGGAGGCTGGCAGGACCCGCCCCGAGGCTGCCGAGCATCCTGCCGCCGCAAAAGCCACCCGACCCTACGCATAGACGACCTGGGCTTCCGCCTAGCCCGCACCCACTGACCCAAGTGTTCCTAGTCAGTCAGAAGCCATCCCGACGAGATCCAACTCGCCACACCTGCTACGAGCCACATCCGCCCCTCCGCCACCGGCCAACGCAAGATCGTCTGCGCCCTCATGCCC
>NZ_SMKM01000547.1 GCF_004348665.1 Actinomadura sp. GC306
GCCCCACGTCACGCCCGCGCCGAAACCGGCGAGCAGGACCAGGTCCCCCGGCGCGATCCGCCCGTCCCGCACCGCGCGGTCCAGGGCGTAGGGGAGGCTGGCGGCGCCGATGTTGCCGACGTCGTGCCCGGCGATCACCAGCTGCGCCGGGTCCAGGCCCGCCTCGCCCGCCAGCGCCGCCACCAGCCGCGGATTGGGCTGGTGCGGGACGACCAGCGCCAGGTCGGCGGGCTTGATCCCGGCCTCCTCGGCGGCGTCGGCGACCAGCCGCGGGAACACCCCGGCGATGAACTCGCGCACCGCCCGCCCGTCCATGCGGATGGTGTGCTCCCGCCCCGACACGGTGCCGGCCGTGGCGGGGGCGCGGCTGCCGCCCGCGGGGATGAGCACCTCACCGGCCCGCGACCCGTCCGACCCGAGCGTGACCGGCCCGATCCCGTAGGGCGCCGCGACCGGCCCGACCACCGCGGCGGCCGCGCCGTCCCCGAACAGCGCCGAGGTGGCGCGGTCGCCGGAGTCCAGGAACCGCGAGTACACCTCGACGCCGATGACCAGCGCGTAGGGGGCGGGGTCGGGGCGGCCCGACAGCCACCCGACCGCGGCCGACAGCCCGTACACGAACCCGGTGCAGGCCGCCGACACGTCGAACGCGGCGGCGCGGCCCGCGCCGAGCAGCGCCTGCACGCGGCAGGCGGTGGACGGGCCGAGCTCGTCGGGGGTCGAGGTCCCCAGCACGATCAGGCCGATGTCGGCGGCGCTCACCCCCGCCCGCGCCAGCGCCCGGTCGGCGGCGGCCGCGGCCAGGTCCGAGGACGCCTGCCCCGGCGCGGCGACGTGCCGGTTGCGGATCCCGGTGCGCTCCTCGATCCACCCCGGCGCCAGCCCCAGCGTCCGCGACAGCTCCCCGCTCGGCACGCGCCGGGCCGGCAGGTAGGACCCCGTCCCCACGATCGCCCACCCCC
>NZ_SMKM01000548.1 GCF_004348665.1 Actinomadura sp. GC306
GGGCGGCAGCGTGTCGAGCGGGACGGGCGCGGCGAGCGGCATCGCCGGCGCGGGGCCCGGCCGCCGGTCGGCCCACAGGACGTTGCGGCGCAGCGCGACCGGCACGCTGCGCAGCAGCGGGGCGAACTCGGCGTCGGCGACGATCAGGGTGGGGCGCAGCTCGCTGAGGACGGCGCTGAGCTGCCCCTTGCCGAACCCGGTGTTGAGCAGGACGACCTCGGCGCCGCGCCGGCTGCAGGCGACGAGCGTCTCGACCATGCCCCGGTGGTTGCGGCACAGCACCCCGACGCGGGGGCGCGGGCCCTGCAGCGGCAGCCCGGCGGCCAGCCGCGCGGCGCGCTCGTCGAGTTCGCCGAACGTGAGGGAGCCCGCGTCGTCGATCAGCGCGGGGCGCGCCGGGGAGCGGGCGGCGGAGGCGGCGACGAGCCCGGCGAGCGTGGTGCCCCAGCGGCGGAGCGCGCCGATCTGCCGGAGGACGCGCCGCGGGCCGCCGGAGAACAGCAGACCGGTGCGCAGTAAGAGCGCGGCGAGGTCGCGGATGTGCCCGGTCCGGCGCCGTATCCCCGGCCGGTATGCGGGCCTCGCGTGCGTCACCGCGCCCTCCTCCGTCGAGCCACGGTACCCAGCCGCCACCGGCCGGACAAGGGCGCCGGTGCCGGGGCCGCGTCAGTGGTTACTGACGAGTAGCATTTGTGGTTACCAGCGAGTAGCATCGCTGCCGCGGGTACTCGTGCCGCCCGGCACAGGCAGGCATCGAGCCGGGCGGCGCGAGCCTCGACACCCTTCACCGGAGCCCACCGCAGGGAGGACGACACCGTGCCTCGCACCGCACGCGACGTCGTGTTCGTCGACGGCGTACGCACGCCGTTCGGCAAGGCAGGCCCCAAGGGCCTGTACGCGGAGACCCGCGCCGACGACCTGGTCGTCCGCGCGATCCGCGAGCTGCTGCGC
>NZ_SMKM01000549.1 GCF_004348665.1 Actinomadura sp. GC306
GGTCACCACCAGCACCGGGCAGTGGGCGCGGGCGGCGGTGTAGAGGCCGACCGACCCGAACAGCAGGCCCTCGAACCCGCCCTGCCCGCGCGACCCGACGGCCACCAGCGCGGCCTCCTCGCTGCCGTCGACCAGCGCACCGCCCGGGTCGCTCTCGCTCAGGACCGTCGTGACGTCCAGGCCGGCGTGCCGCTTCAGCGCGTGGTCCCGGGCCTCGGCCAGCATGTCCTCCCGCTCGGCGATCAGCCGGCGCAGCGCGTCGTCCGGGATCGTCCCGCCCGGCTCCAGGGCGCGCGACGCGTGCACCAGCCGCAGCGGCAGGCGGTGCCGGGCGCCGTAGTCGGCCGCCCAGTCCAGGGCCTGCCAGGAATGCGCGGAACCGTCGATTCCCACGATGATCGGAGCCGCCATGGCCGTCACCTCCAACTCGAAGTCAACCTCGACACTAGACGCCCCTTCCCCAAGATCCACGACCGAAAGATCCCGCGGCTACTCCTCGCCGGGCTTCGGGTGGGCGGCGACCAGCGGGGTGTCCACGCCGAGGGGGCCGAGCTTGGCCGCGCCGCCGGGCGAGTCCAGGGGCGCGTCGCGGCCGGGGAGCGGCTCGGCGAAGAAGCGCGCGTTGTCGTCCCGGTAGGGCTCCAGCGCCGCCGGGAGGTCGTCCTCGTAGTAGATGGCCTCGACCGGGCAGACCGGCTCGCACGCGCCGCAGTCGACGCATTCGTCGGGGTGGATGTACAGCGCCCGCTCGCCCTCGTAGATGCAGTCGACCGGGCACTCCTCGACGCAGGCGCGGTCCATGACGTCGATGCACGGCTCACCGATCACGTATGTCACAGCGGTCTCCTCGGTCGGCGCCGGTGTCGGACCGCCTATTTTGCACCATTCTTCCTATATAAACAAACCTGAGTTGTATTAATCCGGGGCGGTCGCGGGG
>NZ_SMKM01000550.1 GCF_004348665.1 Actinomadura sp. GC306
CGAGGGTCCCCCCGCCCCCGGAAAACGTTTCGGAAGATCTTCGCCGTCCACGCCGCCGGGCGGAAAGTCGGGTGGCTTGCCCCCTTTGCCATGATTGGCGGCATGGGTGTGGCTGCGGACGACGAACCGCTCGACGGCGATATCGGGCCCGCCGCGGACCCCGGCGGGCCACGGGCCGCCGGGACGTCCGGGCCGCCGGAGGCCGATGCCAGGGCCGATGCCAGGGCCGATACCGAGGCCGATGCCAGGGCCGACGCCGCCGCTGAGCTGCGGCGGTACGAGGCGGAGCGCGAGGAGCGCCGACGGAGCACCAACGCGCTGGCGGGGCGGATCGCCGCCGTGCTCGCCGCGCTGCTCCTGGCGTTCCTGGCCTACGACTCCGCCCGGACGGCGCTGACGGCGCGCTCCAGGGGCGATAATTGGATCTACCCGCCGCTGGTCATAGCAGGCATTTGCACAATCGCGCTGGTGACCCTGGTTGCGTGGGCCGTACGGCGCGTGAAGTAGCCTTTTCGAGTGACCGACAGCGCTCATCTCGACATCGCCATTCCCGCCGATCTCAAGCCCGCCGACGGCCGCTTCGGATGCGGCCCGTCGAAGGTCCGTCCGGAGCAGCTCGCCGCGCTAGCCGAGTCCGGCTCCACCTACATGGGGACCTCGCACCGGCAGAAGCCGGTCAAGTCCCTTGTGGGACGGGTCCGCGAGGGGCTGGCGCAGCTGTTCGCGCTGCCCGAGGGGTACGAGGTCCTGCTCGGCAACGGCGGCACCACCGCGTTCTGGGACGCCGCGGCGTTCGGTCTCGTCCGGCAGCGGTCGCAGCACCTCGCGTTCGGCGAGTTCTCCAGCAAGTTCGCGAAGGTCACCACGGGCGC
>NZ_SMKM01000551.1 GCF_004348665.1 Actinomadura sp. GC306
AGGCCGCCCCCCTCGGCGAGCGGCACCGCCTCGTCCCCGTCCCCGTCGACGGCCTCCACGAGACCCTCAGGGCCGCCGAGAAGGACTGGGGCGTCCGCATGTCCACCATGGGCCGCCGCCTCGACGAGGACCTGCCCTACTTCCTCACCGCCGCCGCCGCGGGCCGCCACACCGCCGCCCTGCTCGGCTGAGCCTCAGGCGGGCGCGGGCGCGGGCGCGGGCTCGGCCCCGGACGCCCCCGCCTCCTCGGCCTCCTCGGCGGTGTACGCCGAGGCGAACGTGAACGCCCGCGGGGACGGGCCTTGCTCGCGCAGGAGGGCGAGGCGCTCCAGCGCCTCCCCGACCGTCGGGATCCGGCCCGCCGGCACCCACCACAGGACCAGGTGCGCGCCCGCGTGCCGCCCGAACCACTCCCGGCGCCGCCGCATCGACTCCAGGTGCGGGCTGCGGTACACGAAGTCCCACAACTCCCCCGCCGACTCCCACACCGAGTAGTTGACGATCACGTCCTCGCCCGCCGGGCGCAACCCGGTGGCGTCGGGCTCCCCCTCCTCCGTCAGCCGCCACACGAACCCGGGCGCGGCGTCGGCGAGCGCGTTGACGGACTCCACCAGCGCGACGAAGTCCGCCATCCGCGGATCGTCCAGGGGGTACCGCAGCGCGGCGACGTTGAACTGGGCCAGCTGGAAGCGGGCGGGACGCGGCGCGGCGGCGGGGGTGTCTTCGCTCATGCGCCCCACTCCACCACGGCCGCGATTTCTATGTCAATGCTTATTGTTTTTAGAAGGCGGCTCCGCGTCCGCCGCCGCCTCCGCCGCCACGCAGCACCACCCCGGCCG
>NZ_SMKM01000056.1 GCF_004348665.1 Actinomadura sp. GC306
GCCCCACCCCGACCCGCACCCGCCGCAAAACCGCCGGCCCCTAGAAGCAGAGGCACACGTGTTCTGAATCATGGTGCAGCGGACAAGAAGCCGAGAACGTCGGACACGTCCAGCGGAAACCGCGACCAGTGAGCCACCTTCAGCGGCAGCTTCGGGGTGCGGATCACACCATGATCGCGGTCGGCGTGAGCAGTGCCGGGACGTCAAGAAGCCCTGGTAGGACGGTTGATCTCTCACACCCGCCCGTCCAGGTCAGGGGCCTCACATGCTTTCGTACCGCGCTTCGCTGCCGTTGTCCTGTCGGATAATGGCTTACGCCACCGGGGTGTGCGTGGCGCTAGGGCAACGAGACCGCCGACGCGCTGGCCGTCCGCTCCCCCAATCCCGGCACCGCGCCGACCAAAGCCGCCAAAGACGGCCTGCCGTACCTGGTGCTGGACGGCACCTTAATCTCGACCGACTGGATTGTCGACGACGCGTGAATACTGGCTCTGGCACACATTCCGTGATTGGGCTAGTCGGCGAGCAGGATGCGCTTGCGGAGTAGGTCGGGGTTGGCCCGGCCATACATCTGCCGCTTGATCGTCTTGATCCGGTTCACGTGGCCTTCGACCGGGCCGGAGCTGTGGTTCAGGGTCAGGCCTGCTCGTGCGGCGTCGAAGTCGCGGCGGAGGCCGGTGACGAAGGAGTGGAGTTCGGGCAGGTCATCGGCTTGAACGGCGTTCATCCAGGATTCCAGCCGGTTACCTTGGCGGTCGAGCATCATCACGGCGAACGCGGCGACGTGCCGTCGCAGTGCGGCCAGCGTCGGGCTCGCCTGGGTCAGAATGTCGAGTTGGTGGTGCTCGTCTGTGGTCAGACGTGCCGGGTTGCGCAGGAACCAGCCGGCGGCCTTGCGGACGGTGGGCCGGGGGAGCTTTGGTGGCGTGGCCGGGGCGGTCGAGCGCCAGGGCCGTTGGCGGTGGTGTAGTTCGACTTCCGCCATGCAGCGTTGATCAGGTCCATTTCTCCCGCACCACCTTTGCGGTTCCGCACGGACGGTGTTGCGAGCCAAGCCGAGAGTTCGTGCGATGGTCCGCAGGTCGTGGCCTTGCGCGAGGAGATCGTGGACGGCGGAATGCCGCTGCCGGACGCGGTCGGCGAACGGCCCGGTCCGCAGACCGGCATGCGGCGCGGGATCTGGAAGCGTGGGATCCAGCGCCGGCGAGGCCGCCGACCCCGTCGGGGTGGCGAGAAGCGGCAGGTCGCGCAGGTGATCGCGGTGTCGGGCGACAGTGCGTTCGACGGCGTCGCCGATGTTTGTCCACATGTGCCAGCGGTCGGCGACCTGGATGGCGTCCGGGGCGCCGCGGGAGGCGCCTTCGGCATAGCCACCGGCCCGGTCCCGGCATATGACCTCCACTCCAGGGTGGTTGTTCAGCCAGGCGGCGAGTGTGTCGGCCGCCCGGTCGGTCAGCACATCGACGGGACGGCCGGTCACCAGGTCGATGAGGATCGTGCCGTAGGTGTGCCCGCGCCGAAACGCGAAGTCGTCCACCCCCAGCACCCGCGGCGTCGATCCCTCGGGTCGCGGACACGAGGCGTGGCCGTCTCCTACCGTTTGAGCTCGGTCAGCAGCGCGGCGAACGCCCGCCGACTCACCAGCAGCTTCGGCCCGTCCGGGTCCTTGCTGTCACGAACGGCGACCGTGCCGGGAACCGAGGCCAGTTCCACGCACTCACCGCCATTGGCGGTGGTGTAGCTGGACTTCCGCCATGCGGTCTTAGTCAGGTCCATTTCTCCCGTACCACCTTGCGAATCATTTCGAGGGACTGGTCCGTGGGCAGGGCCAGCGATCGGACGACCATGAGGGTTCTGCTGAGGGTCGCGATGTCTTCCGGGTCGCTCATCGTGAGTCCGCGCGCCGCCATGTCCGCGTACGCGATCTCGGTCCGGTCAGCCAGGGTAGCGATGGTGAACGCACCGCTGTTGCCGACGTGCTCACCCCGGCTCGGGACGATCTGCAGGGCCACGGCGCCCTGTTCGGCCATGAGGAGCAGGTGCTCCAACTGCTCTTTCATGATCTCGGCGCTGCCGGTGAGCCGGTGAAGGGACACCTCGTCCTGGAGGAGCGAGAAGTCGGGTGGGGGCGGGTTCTCCCTGGAGAGGATGCTCTGCCGGTTCATCCGGGCTTCTACGGCGTCCTTGTCGCCCTTGAGCACCGCTGATGCATAGGCCGGGGTCTGGAGCAGTCCATGGACCAGGAGGGGCTGGTACGACTCCAGCATGCGCGCCTCGGGTTCGACGGTGTGCCAGTCGAACCAGGTTGGGAAGGTCGCGTCCTTGACCAGGTCGTCGTAGAGGTAGAGAAGCTCGCCGTTCGCATCCAGGACGTGGTCCATCGTCTCGGCGAAGTCCCGCGTGCAGCGGGTCCGGCCGTTCTCGACCGCCCCGATGTACTGCGGCTTGACGCCCATGCCGCCGTTGGCGCGCCGGGCGACGGATTCCTGCGTCCAGCCCTTGGCCTCCCTCAGCCGCCGGAATCGGCGTCCGAAGGCGAGCAGCGTCGGCGAGACCGTCCCGCGCTTCCGCTGTGGGGACATGTCCTCATCCTCCCTTGTAAAGGGCGCCCAACCAACACTCAAGTGGCACGGACGCACGGAACCTGACTTGCCTCGCATGGCCTGCGATTTGTCACGCAGAGTACTTCGAATGTGGCTGACTGTTGCCGCAAATGCAGGAACTCGTAGCGAAGGTGGTGGCCATGCCTCCGACTGCTGTGGCGCCTGAGGTGCCGACGCTCGTTCTCGAACCGTCCGAACGGGCGCCCTCGCTGGCGCGGCGGTTCGTCGCCGGCTGGTTCCGGGAGTGGGGCATCGCGGACGACTCCGATGCGCGAGTCGTCGTCTCCGAACTCGTCACGAACTCGCTGGTACACGGGGAAGGGCCGATCGTCGTCCGGGTGCTGCGGGACGAGTGCGACGGGCGTCCCGTGATCGAGACGTGGGACGGAGGGCCGGGGCTGCCCGAGATCAAGCCGGAGGACCATGCCTCCACGTCCGGACGCGGACTGCTCATGGTTTCGCAGCTCGCCTTGGAATGGGGCACGCGTCCGCTGCTGGAAGGGGGCAAGCTGACGTGGGCGAAGTGCTGAACGTGGAACGCGGCATCCTTCTCTGGCGGACTCGAATGGGCCGGAAGACCGCCGTGCGGTACCTCGACGTCCTCTCCTTGGCGCTGCGTCCACAGGGATGGCGATTCATCAAGCTCTACCGGCCCGCCCCGATTCCGCTGCTGCGCGTCTACGCGTGCGGGGTCGAGGAGGTCGGAATCATGGTGAGCGTCCTCGCCGTACCGGGCGGCGCCTGGGGCTACCACGAAGCCTCGCGCGGACGTCGCGGATACCTCGCCCCCTGCGGCGACGCGAAGTCCGCCGCCGAAGTGGTGGACAGCCTCCTCAAGCACCGCATGTACCCGTCCACCTGGTAATGCGGCGTCGCTCAACGGCAAGGACGCGGCGGGGTCAGCTTTGTGCGTCCGATGATCCGGGGGCGGCGGCTTCGAGGCGTTGGACGGCTTCGGAGCGGAGGGTGGCGGGGTCGGCGCCGAGTTCGCGGAGCAGCCGTGCCGCGGGACCTCCCGAATCCGCGAGCAGTTCCGCGAGCACGTGGGTCGTGCCCGTGAACGGGTGGCCGAGGCGTTGCGCGGACAGGCTGGCCAGGCGTAACGCGGACAGCGCCGTGCGGCCTGGGAGGACGTCGCTCTCCGGCGCGGACGGCAATGGCGGCCAGCCCTCCGTCGGCACACCGGTCAGGTCATGCTCGGCGTCGTCCGGGACGGACTCCAGACGCACCGCCGCCGCCCACGCATCCGGCCCCGGACGGATGCCGTGCGCGGCAAGAATCACGCCGGCCTGGTTCCATTGGGCGACCTTGTCCGTCAGCTGCGTGTCGGCCTGGTCGAGTTGCCAGTGCAGGTCGATCACGCCGAGCAGGACGTGAGCGGCCGTGACGACGCCGTGGCCGGTCTGCAGGGCCTTGCTCACGGCCTCGCCCTCTACCCAGGCCAGCAGCGGGTGGCCGTAGCGGGCACCGTGCCGGCGGAAGGGACGTTGGAGCTGACGGACGAACCACCACGACGCAGTCCGCCAGAGCCAACGAGAGAGCCGCGAGCCGGAACCGGGTGTCTGCCCGAACAGGTACAGCGAACCGACCGCCCCCGACGTTTGGTGGTTGTCGTCCCGCCGTAGGTCCTGGCCCAGTTCGATGCGTCGCAGGTCCTCCTCCGGAACCCACTGGGTCAGCGAGTTCGCGGCCGGGCCGGGCAGCCTCAGAAGGGCCGCCACAAGGTGATGGGGCTCGGCGTATCCGTGCTCCGCGGCCGTGGCGATCGCGTCGTGCACCGCGTATCGGACGGCGGGCGAGAACGCCGGCACCGCGCGGCCTTTGCGGCGGCGGTCCTCTCCCCCGGAGTAGGCCACCCCTCCCAGCAGCACGGCGGCTCGGTAAGCCACCTCCCGCCCGAAGTCCGATTCCCACTCCGTCGAAGGCGGCGGCGGATCGGGCTGCGCGGCGTCGCCCCGCCACCCGGTGTTGTTCAGGAGCGGAGCGAGCAGTGGGCGACCATCGGAGGTCCTGACGTTGAACGCCGCGCAGTCCAAAACGAGATCCGTCCCGATCTCATCGACGCCCGCACGGCACGCCCGCCGGTAGGCGCGGTAGAGAAGCAGTCGGAACAATCCGCTCGGCGGTTCGACCATCGGCATCTCCGATCCCTCCAGCGCACCGTAACCGCTCCGGAGATTCACCACCGGGTCTGATGACTCACTCGCGCCGACCGGCTCGCGTCCAGTTGGGGCGGCATCACTAGGGGCGCGTGTCCTGGTACTGGCGGCATTCGCCGGTGAAGACGGCTGCCAGTTCGGTCTTGATGATCGCGGGGGCGATGTCGGCGAGTTCCGTTGAGTCGCGGTATGCCTGTATTGCCAGGCCGTCGGTCACGGCGGCCAGGCGGACGGCGGCGGGTCTCGGGTCGAGCGCCGGTTCGACCTCCCCGCACTCCTTCCCGTTGTGGACGGCCTGGGCCAGCTCGTCGAGGAGTGTGCGGGCCGTCGCGATGTCGACCTCGGCCAGAGCCGGGACGTCCAGGGCGCGGCCCTGGAACGCCTTGACGACGCGAAACTCCGCGCGGCGTTCGCCGTCCAAGGGCAGGAACTCCGCCAGCGCCTCGGCCAGCACCTGCGAAATCGGCCGGTGGTGTTCGACGCCGGCCCGGATCCGCTCGTCGACCCTGCGGCGGATGGATGCGCTGACGTGGCCGAACGCATGCAGGAGCATGTCGTCCTTGGTCCGGAAGTAGTGCTGCACCAGGCCGACCGAGATGCCCGCGGCGGCGGCGGTGCGGGCGACGGTGACGGTGTCGAAGCCGTCTTCGGCGATCAGCTCGCAGACCGCCACGGCGATCTGGCGGCGGCGCTGCTCATGGTCCGCGATTCTCGGCACTTGATAACCATATCGTCGTACGGTAAAACCGTATGACCATATTGTTATCTGCCCCGGCTCCGAGGACTCCCCATGCGCATCCGGCTTTTCCTGCGGCTCGGCACGGCCCTCCTGCTGGTACTGCTGTGCGTCCCGCTCGTCCCGGCCTCTGCGCAGTCCGGGCAGTACGCGGCGATCGACGCCCTTGTCCGGGAGCGGATGAGGGACACGCACGTTCCCGGGCTCGCCTACGCCGTGGTCGGCCCCGACGGCCCGATCCACCAGCGCACCTGGGGGACGGACGGACGAGGTGACCGCGTCACGCCCGAAACCCCGTTCCTGTGGGGCTCGGTCGCCAAGCCCGTCACGGCGACCGCCGTCATGGCACTCGTCCAGGCGCGGCGGCTGGGCCTGGGCGACCGGGTCGTCGATCGTCTGCCGGAGTTCCGGTTCGGCGGGGCGGCGCATGTTTCCCGAGTCACGGTCCGCCATCTGCTGAACCAGACCGCCGGGATCCCCGCGTCGGCGACGTTCAAGGTCACCGACTGCTTCGGGGCCGGTTGCCCGCGTCCCGCCGAGCGGCTCCGCGCGCTGGACGGTGTGACCCCGCTCGGACCTCCCGGGAGCCGATACGCCTACAGCAGCGCCAACTACCTGGCCCTCGCCGCCGTGGTCGAGTCGGTCACCGGGCGGCCGTACGCCGAGCATCTGCGCCGATCCGTGCTCGCGCCCGCGGGCATGGACGGCGCGATCGCCGACGCCGGAGCGGCCGAGCGACTTCCTCCCGGGCACCAGCTCCTGTGGGGCTTCCCCGCCGCGACGGCGGACGGGTTCGACCACCACGGTGTCGGCTACGGCTACCTGGGCGGCGACCTCGATGACCTCACCGCCTTCGCCGCACTCCAGCTCCGGTCGGGCAGCCCCGTGCTGACGCCCGACTCGGCGCGGGCCATGCGCGAGGAGGGGCGGCTGGTCCCCGGCGGCGACGGGTCGGGCTACGGGTACGGCTGGCGGATCGGCGGACTGGACGCGCCGCTCGACGACGCCATCTGGCATACCGGCGGCGTCCCCGGTTACTCCGCGATGGTCTTCCTGCTGCCGCGGCAGAACGTCGCCCTCGTCCTGCACCAGAACCTCTACGGGCTCCTGCAGGACTCGGCGGTCATGCGGGTCGGGTTCGACGCGGCACGGCTCCTCGCGGGTGGCGAGCCCGCCGAGCCGCCCTCGGCGGCCGGGCACCACCTGACCGTCTGGGGCATCACTGCGGTCGCCGTTCTGATGCTCCTGGCGGCCGGTCGCTCGGTGCAACTGCTCCGCCGCCCGGCCGGCAACGCCTCCACGCGGCGCCGTGCCACCGTGGCCGCCGCCTGGGTTTTGGCAGGCGCATCGCCCGGGATCGGCCTCGTGGCGCTGGCCGGGCGGGTCGGCCTGTCCGCACCGATGATCTGGGTGCCGGACGCGTTCCTCGCCCTGTGCGTCGCCGCCGCAGCCGGCACGGCGACCGCCGCGCTCCGCCTAGCGCTCGCTGTCCGCCCCACCCGGGCCGATCCTCGTTGACTTGCGGCGTGTTGCCCTTATGGAGCGCTCCATAAGGGCAACACGCCGCAAGTCAACGGAGTCGGGGCGGGGACGGCGAAGGCCGCCGTCCGCGTTTGCGGACGGCGGCCTTTGCGCTTCGTGCGGGTTTAGCGGTTGTACTGGCCGAAGTCGTACTCCTCCAGCGGGACGGCCTCGCCGGAGCCCGACCCGAAGGCGTACTCGGCGCCGTCGTCGTAGGAGCCGACGGAGTACACCGCCGCCTTCGCCTCCTCGGTCGGCTCGACCCGGACGTTGCGGTACTGCGGCATGCCGGTACCGGCCGGGATGAGCTTGCCGATGATGACGTTCTCCTTGAGGCCGAGCAGCGGGTCGCTCTTGGCGTGCATCGCCGCCTCGGTGAGCACCCGGGTCGTCTCCTGGAAGGACGCCGCCGACAGCCACGACTCGGTCGCGAGCGACGCCTTGGTGATGCCCATCAGGACGGGGCGGCCCGCGGCGGGCACACCGCCCTCGGCCACCACGCTGCGGTTCGTCTCCTCGAAGATCGGCCGCTCGACCAGGTCGCCCGGCAGCAGATCGGTGTCACCCGACTCGAGGATGTTCACCCGCTTCAGCATCTGACGGACGATGATCTCGATGTGCTTGTCGTGGATCGACACGCCCTGCGACCGGTAGACCTCCTGGACCTCCTGGACCAGGTGGAGCTGCACGGCGCGGGGGCCGAGGATGCGCAGCACCTCGTGCGGGTTGATCGCACCCGCGATGAGCTGCTGGCCGACATCGACGCGCTCGCCCTCCTTGACCAGGAGGCGCGACCGCATCGGCACCGGGTAGGCGATCTCGTCGGAGCCGTCGTCGGGGACGACGACGACCTTCCGCGACTTCTCCGTCTCGTCGATCTTGACGGTGCCGGCGACCTCGCTGATCGGGGCCACACCCTTGGGGATGCGGGCCTCGAACAGCTCCTGGACACGCGGCAGGCCGTGCGTGATGTCGCCGCCCGCCACACCGCCGGTGTGGAAGGTGCGCATCGTCAGCTGCGTGCCGGGCTCGCCGATGGACTGCGCGGCGATGATGCCGACGGCCTCACCGACGTCCACCCGCTTGCCGGTGGCCAGCGAGCGGCCGTAGCAGGCGGCGCAGACACCGATCTTGGCCTCGCAGACCAGGGCGCTGCGGGTGCGGACCTTGTCCACGCCCGCCTCGACCAGCCGCGACACGACCGCGTCGGACAGGTCGGTGTCGGCCGGGAAGATGACCGTCCCGTCGACGACGACGTCCTCGGCGATCGTGCGGCCGACCAGGCTCGTCTCCGAGGTGGCCAGCTTGACCAGCGTGCCGTCCGGCATCTTGTCGGCGACCTCGAACGGGATCGTCCGGTCGGTGCCGCAGTCGATCTCGCGGACGATGACGTCCTGCGCGACGTCCACCAGGCGCCGGGTCAGGTAACCCGAGTCGGCGGTGCGCAGCGCGGTGTCGGCCAGGCCCTTGCGGGCGCCGTGCGTCGAGATGAAGTACTCGACGACCGACAGGCCCTCGCGGAACGACGACTTGATCGGACGCGGGATGGTCTCGCCCTTGGGGTTGGAGACCAGGCCGCGCATACCGGCGATCTGGCGGAGCTGGAGCGGGTTGCCGCGGGCACCCGACTGGATCATCATCCAGATCGGGTTGTCCTTCGGGAACGCCTCCTCCATGTCCACCGCGACGTCCGCGGTGGCCTTGTTCCAGATCTCGATGAGCTCCTGCTTGCGCTCGTCGTCGGTGATCAGGCCGCGGTTGAACTCCCGCTGCACCTTCTCCGCGCGCTGCTCGTAGCCGGCCAGGATGTCCGCCTTGTTCGGCGGCGCGAGGACGTCGTCGATCGCGATCGTGACGCCCGACCTGGTCGCCCAGTGGAAACCGGTGCCCTTCAGCGCGTCGAGCGAGTTGGCGACCTGGACCTTCGGGTAGGTCTCCGCCAGCTCGTTGACGATGGCCGACAGCTGCTTCTTGCCGATCTCGTCGTCGACGAACGGGAAGTCGTCCGGCAGCGTCTCGTTGAACATGGCGCGGCCGAGCGTGGTCTCCAGCCGGTACGGCTGGCCCGGCTCGTAGCCCTCCGGCGCGATCCAGTCGCGCGGCGGCGGGATGTCCTTCAGCCGCAGGCTGATCTTGGCCTGCAGGTCCAGCTCACCCCGGTCGTAGGCCATGATCGCCTCGGCGGCCGACCCGAACGCGCGCCCCTCGCCCTTCGCGCCCTCCTTGAGGGTCGTCAGCCAGTACAGGCCGATGACCATGTCCTGGGTGGGCATGGTGACGGGCTTGCCGTCCGACGGCTTCAGGATGTTGTTCGTCGACAGCATCAGGATGCGCGCCTCGGCCTGGGCCTCGGCCGACAGCGGCAGGTGCACGGCCATCTGGTCGCCGTCGAAGTCCGCGTTGAACGCGGTGCAGACGAGCGGGTGGATCTGGATGGCCTTGCCCTCGACCAGCTGCGGCTCGAACGCCTGGATGCCGAGGCGGTGCAGGGTCGGCGCCCGGTTCAGCAGCACCGGGTGCTCGGTGATGACCTCTTCCAGCACGTCCCACACGACCGGGCGGGCCCGCTCGACCATCCGCTTGGCGGACTTGATGTTCTGCGCGTGGTTGAGGTCGACCAGCCGCTTCATGACGAACGGCTTGAACAGCTCCAGCGCCATCTGCTTGGGCAGGCCGCACTGGTGCAGCTTCAGCTGCGGGCCGACGACGATGACCGAACGGCCGGAGTAGTCGACGCGCTTGCCCAGCAGGTTCTGCCGGAACCGGCCCTGCTTGCCCTTGAGCATGTCGGACAGCGACTTCAGCGGACGGTTGCCGGGCCCGGTGACCGGGCGGCCGCGGCGGCCGTTGTCGAACAGCGCGTCGACGGCCTCCTGCAGCATCCGCTTCTCGTTGTTGACGATGATTTCGGGCGCGCCCAGGTCGAGCAGGCGCTTGAGCCGGTTGTTCCGGTTGATGACGCGGCGGTACAGGTCGTTCAGGTCGGACGTCGCGAAACGGCCGCCGTCGAGCTGCACCATCGGACGCAGGTCCGGCGGGATCACCGGGATGCAGTCCAGGACCATGCCGAGCGGGCTGTTGCGGGTGTTCAGGAACGCCGACACGACCTTCAGCCGCTTGAGGGCGCGGGCCTTCTTCTGGCCCTTGCCCGTGCGGATGACGTCGCGCAGCTTCTCGGCCTCGGCGTCGAGGTCGAAGTTCTGCAGCCGCGCCTGGATGGCCGCGGCGCCCATGCCGCCCTCGAAGTACTTGCCGAACCGGTCGCGCATCTCGCGGTAGAGCAGCTCGTCGCCCTCCAGGTCCTGGACCTTGAGGTTCTTGAAGCGGCTCCAGACCTCGTCGAGGCGGTCGAGTTCGCGCTGCGCGCGGTCGCGCAGCTGCTTCATCTCCCGCTCGGCGCCGTCGCGCACCTTGCGCTTCTGGTCGGCCTTCGCGCCGGCCTCCTCCAGCTCCGCCAGGTCGCCCTCCAGCTTCTGCTGGCGGGCCTCGACCTGCGCGTCGCGGGCCTGCTCGATCTGCTGGCGCTCCACGGAGATGTGGGCCTCCAGCGTCGGCAGGTCGCGGTCGCGCCGCTCGGCGTCCACGCTGGTGATCATGTAGGCCGCGAAGTAGATGATCTTTTCGAGATCCTTCGGGGCCAGGTCCAGCAGGTAGCCGAGGCGGGACGGGACGCCCTTGAAGTACCAGATGTGCGTGACCGGGGCGGCCAGCTCGATGTGGCCCATCCGCTCACGGCGCACCTTGGCGCGGGTCACCTCGACGCCGCAGCGCTCGCAGATGATGCCCTTGAACCGGACGCGCTTGTACTTACCGCAGTAGCACTCCCAGTCGCGGGTAGGACCGAAGATCTTCTCGCAGAAGAGCCCGTCCTTCTCCGGCTTCAGGGTCCGGTAGTTGATCGTCTCCGGCTTCTTCACCTCGCCGTGCGACCACTGGCGGATATCGTCGGCGGTCGCCAGACCGATGCGAAGCTCGTCGAAGAAGTTGACGTCAAGCAACAGTTTTCCCCTTGAGTTGATCAGACCTCTTCGACACTGCTCGGCTCACGCCGGGACAGGTCGATGCCGAGCTCCTCCGCAGCACGGAAGACGTCCTCGTCGGTGTCGCGCATCTCGATGGACATGCCGTCGCTGGAGAGCACCTCGACGTTGAGGCACAGCGACTGCATCTCCTTGATGAGCACCTTGAAGGACTCGGGAATGCCGGGCTCGGGGATGTTCTCGCCCTTGACGATGGCCTCGTACACCTTCACGCGGCCGAGGACGTCGTCGGACTTGATGGTCAGCAGCTCCTGCAGGGCGTAGGCGGCGCCGTACGCCTCCAGCGCCCACACCTCCATCTCACCGAACCGCTGCCCGCCGAACTGCGCCTTACCGCCGAGCGGCTGCTGGGTGATCATGGAGTACGGACCGGTCGACCGCGCGTGGATCTTGTCGTCGACCAGGTGGAGCAGCTTCAGGATGTAGATGTACCCGACCGAGATCGGGTCCTTGTACGGCTCGCCGGTGCGGCCGTCGAACAGCATGGCCTTGCCGCCCGGGCCGACCAGGCGGTCGCCGTCGCGGTTCGGCAGGGTGGCCTCGATCAGGCCGGTGACGTCGCTCTCCTGGGCACCGTCGAACACCGGGGTCGCGGTGTTGGTCCACGGCTCGGCCTCGTCGGCGCCGATCGCCTTGAGGGCCTTCTTCCAGTCGGCGTCGTCCCCCTCGATCTTCCAGCCGCGGGACGCGACCCAGCCGAGGTGGGTCTCCAGGACCTGGCCGACGTTCATGCGTCCGGGGACGCCGAGCGGGTTCAGGACGATGTCGACCGGGGTGCCGTCCTCCAGGAACGGCATGTCCTCGACCGGGAGCACCTTGGAGATGACGCCCTTGTTGCCGTGCCGGCCCGCGAGCTTGTCACCATCGGTGATCTTGCGCTTCTGCGCCACGTACACCCGGACCAGCTCGTTCACGCCGGGCGGGAGCTCGTCGCCCTCGTCGCGGGAGAACACCCGCACCCCGATGACCTTGCCCTGCTCGCCGTGCGGCACCTTCAGCGAGGTGTCGCGGACCTCGCGGGCCTTCTCACCGAAGATCGCGCGCAGCAGCCGCTCCTCCGGAGTCAGCTCGGTCTCGCCCTTCGGCGTGACCTTGCCGACCAGGATGTCGCCGGGGACGACATCGGCGCCGATGCGGATGATCCCGCGCTCGTCCAGGTCGGCCAGGACCTCTTCGGAGACGTTCGGGATGTCCCGGGTGATCTCCTCGGGCCCCAGCTTGGTGTCGCGGGCGTCGACCTCGTGCTCCTCGATGTGGATCGAGGACAGCACGTCGTCCTGCACCAGGCGCTGGGACAGGATGATCGCGTCTTCGTAGTTGTGCCCCTCCCACGGCATGAACGCCACCAGGAGGTTCTTGCCCAGCGCCATCTCACCCTGGTCGGTGCACGGACCGTCGGCGATCACCTGCCCGACCTCGACCCGGCCGCCTTCCTCGACGATCGGCTTCTGGTTGAAGCAGGTGCCCTGGTTCGACCGCTTGAACTTGGCGACGCGGTAGGTGGTCCGCGTGCCGTCGTCGTTCATGACGGTCACGTAGTCGGCCGAGACCTCCTCGACGACACCGGCCTTCTCGGCCGTGATGACGTCGCCGGCATCGACCGCCGCCCGGTACTCCATGCCGGTGCCGACCAGCGGCGCCTCGCTGCGCAGCAGGGGGACGGACTGGCGCTGCATGTTGGAGCCCATCAGCGCACGGTTGGCGTCGTCGTGCTCCAGGAACGGGATCATCGCGGTGGCGACGGAGGTCATCTGCCGCGCCGAGACGTCCATGTACTGGACGTCTCGGGCGGGCACGAGCTCGACCTCGGCGCCCTTCTTGCGGACCAGCACGCGATCGTCGGCGAACGTGCCGTCGTCGTTGATCAGCGAGTTGGCCTGCGCGATGATGTAGCGGTCTTCCTCATCGGCGGTGAGGTAGTCGATCTCGTCGGTGACGATGCCGTCGGTGACGCGCCGGTACGGGGTCTCGACGAACCCGAACGGGTTGACCCGCCCGTACGCCGCGAGCGAGCCGATCAGGCCGATGTTGGGGCCTTCCGGCGTCTCGATCGGGCACATCCGGCCGTAGTGGGACGGGTGGACGTCGCGGACCTCCATGCCCGCCCGCTCGCGCGACAGACCACCGGGACCCAGCGCCGACAGCCGCCGCTTGTGCGTCAGTCCGGCCAGGGGGTTGGTCTGGTCCATGAACTGCGACAGCTGGCTGGTGCCGAAGAACTCCTTGATGGAGGCGACGACGGGCCGGATGTTGATCAGCGTCTGCGGCGTGATCGCCTCGACGTCCTGCGTCGTCATCCGCTCGCGAACAACGCGCTCCATCCGCGCCAGGCCGAGCCGCACCTGGTTCTGGATCAGCTCACCCACCGTGCGCAGGCGCCGGTTGCCGAAGTGGTCGATGTCGTCGACCTCGATCGGCACCGCGACGGCACCGAGGGTGGCCTCCTCCTCACCGGCGTGCAGCCGGACGAGGTAGTCGATCGTCGCGACGACGTCGTCCTCGGTCAGCGTGCCCTGGTTCATGTCCAGGTCCAGGCCGAGCTTCTTGTTGATCTTGTAGCGGCCGACCTTGGCGACGTCGTACCGCTTCGGGTTGAAGTACAGGTTCTCCAGCAGCGTCTGCGCGGACTCGCGCGTCGGCGGCTCACCCGGCCGCAGCTTGCGGTAGATGTCGAGCAAAGCATCATCTTGGCCGGAGGTGTGGTCCTTCTCCAGCGTGACGTTGATCGACTCGTAGGAGCCGAAGCGCTCGCGGATGCGGGCCTCGTCCCAGCCGAGCGCCTTGAGCAGCACGGTGACGGGCTGCTTGCGCTTGCGGTCGATGCGGACGCCGACGTTGTCGCGCTTGTCGATCTCGAACTCGAGCCAGGCGCCGCGGCTGGGGATGACCCGGCAGCCGTAGATGTCCTTGTCGGACGCCTTGTCGAGGGCGCGGTCGAAGTACACGCCGGGCGAGCGCACGAGCTGGGAGACGACGACCCGCTCGGTGCCGTTGATGATGAAGGTGCCCTTCGACGTCATGAGCGGGAAGTCGCCCATGAACACCGTCTGGCTCTTGATCTCACCGGTGGTGTTGTTGATGAACTCCGCCGTGACGAACATCGGGGCGGAGTAGGTCATGTCCTTGTCCTTGCACTCCTCCACGGAGTACTTGGGCGGCTCGAACCGGTGGTCGCGGAACGACAGCGACATGGTTCCGGAGAAGTCCTCGATCGGACTGATCTCTTCGAAGATCTCCTCCAGCCCCGACTGCGTCGGGACGCTCTTACTTCCGGCCTTCTGGGCCGCCTCGACCCGGGCCTTCCACCTCTCATTGCCCAGCAGCCAGTCGAACGAGTTGGTCTGCAGAGCAAGGAGGTCCGGGACTTCGAGCGGCTCCTTGATGCGCGCGAAGGAGACGCGGTTCGGACCGGTTGCGGTATTCGAGGCGTTGCGCGAGGCTGCCAAGAGTGGTCCTTCCGAGGGCTCGCGGCGTAACTTGGTGACACGCACGCCAGACGATCCACCTCCGAGACCTGCACAAGGGGGTCCAAAAGGGACCACGGCAGGGGTGCTCTCAGCAGCGGATAGTCAGAGGGCAGCGCAAAGGGGCAGTGTAGCCGACTGGTACACCGCTCGCAACTCTAGCGCCGCAGTATGCATCACGTTGCCATGGAGCATCGCTCCTCAACGCCTCTCAGTCAAGAGCGGACTTGGACTTTTCGGCCCCTGACCTGCAGTGAGGAAGGCCATAGTTTAGAGCCCTCGCGGCGGTGCTCCGGCACCTCCCGCAGAGCCGCGAACGGCCGCCCCCGAAGGGGCGGCCGTTCGGTGTGCCACCAGGTCGTCGGCGAGCGGTCGCCGCGGAGCGGCGGCCGGTGGTTCGGTGGCCGGTGGCCGGGAAGGGTCAGGAGATCGTGGCCGGGACGGGTCAGGAGATCACGGCGACGTCCTGCGCCAGCCACTTGCCGTCCTTCTCGACCATCGTCAGCTTCAGGCGCAGCGACTCGGGGAGGCGCTGGGTCTCGTCGTCCTTGGTCGCCGCCGCGCGGTTGGCGTAGACGAGGACCACGACCTTCTCGGGTGTGGCGCTGACGATGCCCGTCTTGAGGACCGTCGTCGTCCCGACGAGCTGCCGCTGGGTCGCGTTCGCCTTGAAGACCGGCATCTCCTTCTCGTAGTCGCTGCGCAGCTTCCCGGTCGTCATGCCGAGGGCCGTGTTCATGTCGGCGTCGATGGTCCGGTAGTCGTAGGACGACAGCGCCTTCGCGGCCTTGGACGCCGCCCACGCGCCCTCCCGTCCGGCGGTCTCGACGGCGCTCTGCTCGCGGTCCTTGAGGTACAGCATCGTGGCCGCGGTGCCGAAGGCGATGACGAGCACCACGAGGACGGCGAGGACCGTGTACCCGGAGCGGGTGGCACCGGCGCCCCCTCGCTCCTCATCGTCGTCGTCTTCGTCGTCGTCTTCGTCTTCGTCTTCGTCGGTGGCGGCCGGCTTCTTCGCCTTGGACGTCTTGGTCAGCTTGGACGTCTTGGTCAGCTTGGCCGGCTTGACCGTCTTCTTCGGCTTCGCGGGCTCGGCGATCTCGTCCGTCTCGTCCGTCTCGTCCGGCTCGTCGTCGGCGTCGGCCGCGTCTTCCTCGTCGGCCTCGTCGTCGGTCTCCAGGTCGGCGGCGGCCTCCGCGTCGGGGTCGCCGTCCGAGGGGTTCTCGACTTCGGGGTCGTCCACGTCGGCCGTGGACGCCTCAGCGGCCGCTGAGGCGTTCTCTGCCGCGTCGGGGTCCTCATCGGGGGCCTCGGAGGCTTTCGCGGTTTTCTTCGCGCGACGGGGCTTCTCAGGCGTTTTGGCGGCCTTCGGCGCGTCTGCGGGCTCGTCATCGTCCGCGGCGGCGGCCTCCGCGGCCTCCTGGGCCAGCCGTGCCGCTTCCTTGGCCTTGGCGGCGGCCTCCTCGGCGAGGCGGGCGGCCTCGGCGGCCTCCTCCGCCTTGCGCGCCTTCTCGTCCGCGGCGTTCTCGTTCTTCCGTGCGGAGCGCTTGCCCCGGCCGAGCATGGTCACGGGACCACCTCCAGTTCGGACACGAGCCAGCGGTCATCGACCCGGGTCAGGTCCATCAGGTACCTGTAGGCGCGCGCCGCGCCTTCCTTCACCTTGGGGTTGGTGACCGTCCCGTTGAGGGACACCATCACTTCGGCGGAGTCGTCGTCGATGGAGACGACGCCGGCCTCCACCTGGTCGACGGCCGACTTGGCCTGGGTCTTGCTGAGCTGGTCCAGCAGCTGCTTCGACTGGGTGCTGAGCTTGTTCTTCAGCTCGCCGGTGGTGCCCGCGACGATCCGGTCGAGGTCCTTCTGGGCGGTCTCGTGGTTGAGCGACATCAGGTTGACGCCCATCTGGCGCGCCGCCTGCATCGCCTTGGCGCGCTCGTCCGCCTCGTTCTTGCCCTGCCAGGTGCGGACGCCGAGCACGCCGGTCGCGACGACCAGCGCGACGACGAGGACGCCCAGGACGATCGTGGTGATCTGGGGCCAGCGGCGCCTCATCGGACCCGCCTCACTGGCTCAGGGGTCCGAGCATGAGCCACTTCCACGAGGAATCTCCCAACTCACGAGTACCGGCGGTGCGCGGCATCGTGTACCGCTTGCCGTCGGGCCCGTAGACCGCGCCGGTCGTTGGATCGTATCCAGCGAATTCAACTGAGTTAGCCGGATACGAGAGGTACAGATTGCCGTTCGCCAGCTGCCCGGACGGGGCCGCGGCCGCGGCCTTCGCCTTGGCGTCGCCCTGCTCGCCCTTGGCCTGCGCCTTGCCGTCGCCGTCGCCGTCCTCGGCGTACGCGCCGCCCTCGGGGAACCCGGCGCCGGCGGTGGCGCCCGGCGGGACCTGCGGGTACGGCGCGATGGCGTCGGCCGGGAAGTTGCGGGGGCCGCGGACGGCGGTGTCCGCGTCCTTCGGCGCTTTGCAGCCGGCGTCCAGGCGGGGCTCCTTCTTGGCCGTGTGCTGCGGCCAGCGCCGTTTCACGTGCTCGTAGCCCTCGGTGCACGGGGGCGGCGAGTCGATGTTGAGCGCGAGCCCGAGGTGCTGGGTCCCGTCGCCGGGCGTGACGGTCTGCGCGCCCGCGACCGTCACCGGGTACAGGATGAACAGCGACCGCAGGCCCGCCTTGCGCGACGAGATGACCTGGCCGGTCGTGGTGAGGTTCGCCAGGAGGACGGGCAGCGTCGGCGCGAGCTGGTGGATGGCCTTGTGCGTCTCGTCCACCGCGCCCGGCACGCTGTCGACCGTCCGGCGCAGCGCCGGGTCGTCGTTGCGGAGCGACGTGGTCAGCTCGTTCAGGTTGCGCGCGAAGCCCCGGATGTTGGCGGCCTGCCCGCGCTGGGTGTCCAGGACGGTGACGCTGTTGTCGAGCAGCCGCTTGGTGTCGGGGTACGACTCGTCCATCGTCTGCAGGATGCGGTCGGTGTCGTCCAGGAGGGACTGCAGGTCTTCGGCGGAGCCGGAGAAAGCGTTGTTCAGCTCGTCCACGATGATGCCGAGGTCCTCGGTGTTCACCGAGCCGACGAGCGCGTCGACGTTGCGCAGCAGGTCGGCGGTGGACACCGGAAGCGTCGTGCGCTCGCGCGGGATCGTGTACGGGTCGCCCTCGTCCAGGTAAGGCCCGCCCTTCCGCGCGGGGACGAGGTCGATGTACTGCTCGCCGACCGCCGACCGGTTCGCCACGACGGCCTTCGTGCCCTCGCGCGGGATGCGCTCGCCGCGCCGGAGTTCGAGCTTGACCTTGATGCCGTCCTTGGTCAGCTCGATCGGCCCGACCCGCCCGACCGGGACGCCCCGGTAGGTGACCTCGGCGTTGGTGAACACGCCGCCGGAGTCGGTGAGGTCGACCCAGGCGACGTACTCGCGGCCGAGGACGCCGCGGCCGAGCCCGATGTAGTTCACCGACACGATCGCGACGCCGACGACGGTGATCACCGCGAAGGCGATCAGCTGGAGGATGATTCCGCGGCTGAGGATCACGAGAGGCTCCCCGTCATCAGGGTCCGCAGACCGCTGTCACCGGATCCCGGGCCGAGCGCGCCGGGACGGCCCTGCCCGTCCGAGCGGGGCTGGTTCGTCCCGGGCTGGTTCGTGCCGGGCTGGTTCGTCCCGGGCTGCTCTGTGCCGGTCTGCCCGCCGGTCCCCGGCAGGCCGGGCACGCCGCCGGAGCCGCCGCCGGGCGACTGCGGCAGCACGCCGAGCGGCGTGTCGGGCAGCGTCACGTTCGGCACCTGGAGCATGTTGCGCATCTGCTGGCCGCTGCCGAGCGTCTTCTCCAGGTCGGTGCCGCCGAACAGGTTGTGCGCGAGGGACTCGAAGTCCAGGTCGACGCGCAGGTGGACGTTGCCGTAGTCGCCCTCGATG
The DNA here is from genome assembly GCF_004348665.1 of Actinomadura sp. GC306. Taxonomy (GTDB): domain Bacteria; phylum Actinomycetota; class Actinomycetes; order Streptosporangiales; family Streptosporangiaceae; genus Spirillospora. The sequence goes on from NZ_SMKM01000056.1 coordinate 18,437, forward strand.
ACGTTCTCGAACGTCGCGGGGAACGGGAAGGTGATCAGTGTCTCCAGCGACTTCGGCAGGTCCGAGCCGGCCTTGTTGAGGTTCCGCAGGATCTTGTCGAGGTCCTGCAGGTTCGCGAGCAGGTCGGCCTTCGACTGGTTGATCACGTTCGTGGTGGTGTGGCTGAGCCGGTCCAGCGCGACGAGCATCTTGGTCAGGTCGGCGCGGTTGCGATCCAGGACGGCGATCGCCGGGCCAGTCTGGTCGATGGTGTCGCGGATCGTCTGGCGCTCGTCCGCCAGCTTCCCGCTGAGCCGGTCGATGCTGTCCAGCGCCCGGGTGATCGCGGTGCGGTTCCGGTCGAGGGTGCCGGTGAAGGTGTTCAGCCGGTGCAGCACCGACTTGATCGTCGCCTCCCGGCCGCCCATCGCGGCCTGCAGCTCCCGGCTGATCGTGGAGACCTGCTCCAGCCCGCCGCCGTTCAGCAGCAGCGACATCGCCGACAGCACCTCTTCGATCTCGGTGCCGCGGGTCGTGCGGGCCAGCGGGATCAGGTCGTTGTTCCCGAGCTCCCCGGTCGGCGCCTCGTTCGCCGGCGGGTCGAGCTGCACGAACTTCTCGCCGAGGAGGCTGGTCTGCCCGATCGTCGCGACCGCGTTGTCGGGCAGCTTGACGTCCTTGCGCACCTTGACGGTGACGACCGCGTACCAGCCGCGGCCGGACCCGGCGCTCCCGGCCAGCTCGATGTCCTCCACCTGGCCGACCGAGACGTCGTTGACCTTGACCGCCGACTGCGGGACGAGGTCCAGCACGTTCGAGAACTCGATCTTCACGGTGGTCGGGTCCGGTCCGAGGTCGGGGCCGCCGGGCAGCGGCAGCGACGACACGCCGTCGAACGTGCAGCCGGTCAGGGCCGTCACGCCCGCGACGGCGACGACGCCGAACAGCCGTGCGCGGCGGCCCGCGCGGCGCACCCGCCGTGTCGTGCTCATCGGCCACCTCCAGGCAGCAGCGCGGTGATGCCCTCCGGCGCGCCCTGCGCCCCGGCGGCGTTCGTCCTGGCGCCGCCGTTCGCGCGGTCGTTCGCCCTTCCGTTCGCCTGGGCGGACTTGGGCGGGCCCTGCGGCCCGTAGGCGTCCGGCGGGATCGGGACGGGGTCGTAGTGCGTGGTCAGCGCGGTGATCCAGGACAGGTCCAGGTGCAGGCCCGTCAGCGCCTCGCCGATGCCGTTGTACGGCTCGACGAAGTCGAGGCACTCCTTGGCGGGCGTGCCCACCGAGTACGCCAGCGAGCAGACCCAGTCGGCCAGGTCGTGGAACTGGCGGAAGTTGTTGCGGGTGTGGATCGTGCCGCTGATCGGGTCGTACGCGCGGGCCAGGTTGTTGACCGCCAGCGGGCCGGCCTGCAGGATCTCGGCGAGGGCGTCGCGCTCCTTGACCAGCACGCCGGTGATCTGGGCGAGCTGCCGGACGCTCTTGGCCAGCTCACTGCGGTTGTCCTTGACGAACCGCTGGACGTTGCGCAGCGTCGGCGCGAGGGTGTTGAGGGCCGCGCTCAGCTCCTCCTTCTCCCCCGCCAGCTGCGCCGACACCTCGTTGAGGTGCCCGCCGAACGACTTGATCTGCTGGTCGTTGGCCTTCATCGCGTCGGTGATGATGCGCAGGTTGCGGATCGTCTCGGCGATGTCGCCGCGGTCGGTGCTCAGGGTGCTGAGCGCCTTGGAGGTGTCCGCGATCGTCTGCCGGATGTCGTCGCCCTGCCCCTCCAGGTTCTCGGCGCCGACCCGCAGCAGCTCCGACAGGGCCCCGGTGCCGTCCTCGCCCGGCGCGTTGGCGCCCTCCGGGCCGAGCGCCTTGGTGAGGTCGTTGAGGCTGCCGCCGATGTCGTCGATCTCGACCGGGACCGCGGTGCGGCTCGTGGTGAGGGTCGCGCCGTCGGCCAGCACCGCGCCGCCCTTGTACACCGGCGTGAGCTGGATGTACCGGTCCGCGACGAGCGTCTGGTTGATGATGACCGCCTGCGCGTTGGCCGGCACCTTGTACTTGGCCTCGTACTCCAGCTCGACCTTCACCGAGTCGCCGACGGGGTCGACGCTCGTGACCTCGCCGACGGGGATGCCGAGGATGCGGACGTCGGCGCCCGGGTAGAGGCCGACCGTCTGGGTGAAGTACGCCGTCATCCGGCGCTGCTCCGGCTTCTGGAGCACCAGCAGCAGGACGGCGGCCAGCACCGCGACGGCGAGTATCGCGCCGCCGAGTCGGAGGATGGTCCCTGAATTGCGCACGGAAACCTGCCTGCTCACGGGAGGAAGGGCAACGGGTCGTCGCCCGTGACGCCGGTCTGGCCATTGCCGGACGAGCCATTGCCGGACGTGCCATTGCCGGACGGGCCGCCGTTGCCGGTACCGCCGCCCTGCTGGTGGGTGCCGCCTCCGCCGCCGGTGCCCGGCCCGTCCCCGATCGAGGCGGGGATCGGCAGGAGGTTCTGGATCCACGAGTCGAACCAGCGGCCGGTGCCGGTCACGTCGGCGAACTGCCGGGCGAACGGCGCGAACAGCTGGAGGATGCGGTCCAGGTTGTTCTGGTTCTTCAGCAGCACCTGGTTGACCTTGGCGAGGTTGTCCAGCATCGGCCGGAGCTGCTTCTCGTTCTCGTTGATCAGCGCGTTCACCTGCTGGGACAGGGTGACCGTGCGGATCAGCAGCTGGTGGATCACCGCGCGGCGGGCCTGCACCGCCTGCAGGACCTTGTCGCCGTCCTGGACGAGCTCGGCGAAGTCCTGGTTGCGGTCGGCGAGCAGCTTCGAGACGTCCTTGGCCTTGCCGGTCAGCTCGTGCAGCTCCTCGTCGCGGGACGCGATCGTGTTCGACAGCCGCCGCAGGCCCTGCAGCGACGCCCGGACCTCCTCGGGGGAGTTCTCGAACGTCTGCGACAGCACCTCGAACGACTTGGCGACCTGCTCGACGTCGATCGCGCCGACCCGCTGGCTCAGCTCGCTGATCGCCGGGACGACCTCGAACGGGACGTGCGTCCGCTCGATCGGGATCGTGCGGCCGAGCTCGCCCTTCCCGCGCGGGATCAGCTCCAGGTAGTGCGAGCCCAGCACCGTCTTGATCTTGATGCTGGCCTCGGTGCGGTCACCGAGCTTGACCCCGTCGTCCACCCGGAAGGTGACCTTGACATGGTCGCCGTCCAGGTCCAGGGCCTTGACCTCGCCGACCTTGACGCCCGCGATGCGGACCTCCTCGTCGGGCTTCAGCCCCGCCGCCTCCTTGAACTGGGCGGTGCGGGTGGTGCCGCCGGCGATGAACGGGATGTTCTGCAGGTTCATCGCCAGGACGACCAGCACGATGATGACCGCGAACCCGATGAGGCCGATGGGGACCGGGTTGCGCTCGCGGAACGAGACCCTCATCTACTTGCACCTCGCGTTCTCGTTCACGATCGCCGGCGTCTGGTAGACCGGACCGCCAGGCAGCCGCACCCGCGCGTCGAGGCCGCAGATGTACATGTTGAACCAGGAGCCGTAGGAGGAGATGTTGAGCAGGCCCTCCAGCCGGTTCGGCGTCCGCTGCAGGCCCTCGTCGATGTCCTTGCGGTTCTCGGCGAACGTCCCGGTGAGCTTGCGCAGCCCCGCGATGTCGTTGCGGATGCCGGGCCGGGCGTCGGCGAGCAGGTCCTGGGTGGTGCCGGTCAGGTCGTTGATCGCGGCCACCGAGTCGAAGATCGCCTCGCGGTCGTCGGAGACGCCGCTGACGAACCCGCGCAGGTCCAGGATCAGCTTGTTGACCTCGTCGTGCCGCTCGTCGATGGTGCCGAGGACGGCGTTCAGGTTGTCGATCACCCGGCCGATGACCCGGTCCCGGTCGGCGAGCGTGTTGGTCAGCGACGCGACGTGCGCGAGCAGGCTGTTGATCGTCCCGCCCTCGCCCTGCAGCACCGTGATGATCTGCATCGCCAGCGTGTTGACGTCCTTGGGCTCAAGGGCGCGGAACAGCGGCCGGAAGCCGTTGAACAGCGTCGTCAGGTCCAGCGCCGGCTCGGTCTGCGAGATCGGGATCGTGTCGCCCGGGTCCAGGTACTCGTTGGCCTGGCCCTCGCCGTCGGCCAGCGCGAGGTACCGCTGCCCCATCAGGTTGCGGTACCGGATGTGCGCCTTGGTGGACGTCGGCAGCCCGGCCCGGAACGCGCCGTTCTCCTGGACGCTGAACGTCACCTCGGCCTGGTGCCCCTTGTAGAGCCGGATCTCCTCGATCTGGCCGACCCGGACCCCGGCGACGCGGACGTCGTCGTTCTTCAGCAGCCCGGTCACGTCCGAGAAGATCGCCTTGTAGGTCTTGGACGGCCCGAACCGCACGTTGGAGATCGTCATCGCCAGCACGCCGGTGGCCACCGCGGTGGCGACCACGAACGTCAGCAGCTTGATCCCCGCGCTCGTCGTCTTCACTTGACCGTCACCACCGCTCCCTGCATCAGCGGCCCGAACAGCAGGGACGAGACGTCGGAGACCTCATCGGCCGGGGTCCGCGTCAGCGGCCCCACGATGCTCTTGATCTTGTCCTTCTCGCTCATCGAACCCGGGTCGACGAAGATGTTCGACACCGCCCGGCCGCGGCCGCCCGCGGGCGCGTTCGGCGGGTCCGGGTCCTTCCACCAGAGGTTGTCCTCGGTGCCGTCCAGCGCCAGGTAGTCCGGGAACGGGACGCGCGGGTTCGGCAGGTTGTAGCAGCGCGGGTTCCGCTGGTCCTTCAGCTCGGGCAGCTCCAGCGGGTTCTGGTAGCCCGGCCGCGGCTTGACGATCTCGATCGTCAGGTTGAAGGTCTTGGACCCGTTGCCGCCGGCCACCCGCTCCGCCTCCGGCTTGATCTTCATGAGCCCCGACAGCACGCACGGCATCGACGGCGAGTACCGGGCGACGACGCTGAGCACGTCCCGGTTCGCGATGTTGAACCCAATGATCTTCGGTCCGTTGGTGCGCATGAACACGTCGCCGTCCTGCGCCAGCGCGGTCGTCGCCGGGATCAGCCGCTCGATCGTCGCCGTCTTGTCGGTGATCGTCTTGCTGGTCACGTTGAGGTTGCGCAGCGTCTGCAGCAGGTCCGGCGCGGCGGCGTGGTAGATGTCGGACACGTCCGCCAGGCCGTGCAGGTCGTGGACGAGCGTCCCCAGCTGCGGGTTGATCTTCTTCAGCAGCGCGTCGGCCTGCTCCAGGTTCTGCCCGAGCTGCTCGCCGCGCCCCTGCAGCGCCGTGGCGAGGGCGTTCAGCGTCGCGTTCAGCTCCGCGGGCTTCACCGCCTGCAGCAGCGGCAGCAGATCGTTCAGCACCTTGTCGATCTCGACGGCGGCGCGGGACCGGTCCTGCTGGATCACGGTGCCCTCGGCCAGCCCGAGCGCCCCGGGCTGCTCCGGAATGTGCAGGTCCACGTACTTTTCGCCGAACAGCGTCTTCGGCAGCAGCCGCGCCTGCACGTTCCGCGGGATCAGCTTCGCCTTGTCCGGGTCGAGCGCCAGGTGCAGCGTCGCGCCCTGGGCGGTGGCGTCGGTGTCGCGCACCTCGCCGACGATCAGGCCGCGCACCTTCACGTCCGAGTGCGGCAGCAGCTGCAGCCCGGCGCGCTCCGTCCGGACCGTCACCTCGGTCACCGGAGTGAACGCCTTGTTGAACAGCGCCACGGTGAGCGCCAGCAACAGGACGATCACCAGCAACATGGCGAGCCCGAGCAACCGAAACCGGATACGTTCCGTCATCTTCCCGTTACCCCGCGATCCGGACGGTCGTGCCAGTGCCCCAGATCGCCATTCCGAGGAGCAGGTCCACCACGTTGATCACGACGATGCTGGTGCGCACCGCGCGGCCCACCGCGACACCGACGCCCGCCGGGCCGCCGCTCGCGTGGTAGCCGTAGTAGCAGTGGATCAGCATGACCAGTACCGAGAATATGATTACTTTTCCGAATGACCACAAAATGTCATTCGGCGGCAGGAACAAATGGAAATAGTGGTCGTAGGTGCCGGTCGACTGCCCGTAGAACACCGTCACGATCAGCCGCGTCGCGCCGTACGAGGCCAGCAGGCCCACGATGTACAGCGGGACGACCGCGATCATCCCGGCCAGCATCCGGGTCGTGACGAGGAACGGCATCGACGGGACCGCCATGACCTCCAGCGCGTCGATCTCGTCGGAGATCCGCATCGCGCCGAGCTGGGCGGTGAACCCGCAGCCGACCGTCGCCGACAGCGCCAGCGCCGACACCAGCGGGGCGATCTCGCGGGTGTTGAAGTAGGACGCGATGAACCCGGTGAACGCCGCCGTGCCGATCTGGTTCAGCGACTCGTAGCCCTGCAGGCCGACCTGGCTGCCGGTGAAGAACGTCATGAACCCGACGATCACCACCGAGCCGCCGATCACGGCGAGGCCGCCGGTGCCGAGGCTCACCTCGGCCAGCAGCCGCAGCACCTCCGTGCGGTACCGGCGCAGCACCCGGAACGTCCACGCGAACGCGCGGGCGTAGAACGACATCTGGTGACCGAAGTCGTCCAGCCGCTGGAGGGGCGCGTTCACCGCCTTGTTGACGGCCTTCCCCGTCTTCCCTGGAGCCGCCATTTACATGCCCTTCGACGGCACGAACTGGAAGTACAGGGCGGAGATCAGGAAGTTCTCCAGGAAGAGCAGCATGAAGGTGATGACGACGGTCTGGTTGACCGCATCACCGACTCCCTTCGGGCCGCCCTTCGCGTTCAACCCCTTGTACGCCGCGACGAGGCCGGCGGTGATGCCGAACACGAACGCCTTGAACTCGGCCTGCAGCAGGTCGGGCAGCTGCGCGATCGCGTTGAACGACGCCAGGTACGCGCCCGGCGTGCCGTCCTGCAGCATCACGTTGAAGAAGTAGCCGCCCATGAGGCCGACGACCGAGACCAGCCCGTTCAGGAACACCGCGACGAACGCGCAGGCGAGCATCCGCGGCACGACGAGGCGGTGCAGCGGGTTGATGCCCAGCACCTCCATCGCGTCGATCTCCTCGCGGATCTTCCGGGAGCCGAGGTCGGCGCAGATCGCCGAGCCGGCGGCGCCCGCCACCATCAGCGAGGTGACCAGCGGGCTGGCCTCCCGGACGATCGCGACGACCGCGGTCGCACCGGTGTAGGACTGCGCGCCGAGCTGCCGGATGAGCCCGCCGACCTGCAGCGACAGGATGCCGCCGAACGGGATGGCGACCAGCATCGTCGGGATGACGGTGACGCTGACGATGAACCAGGACTGCTGGATGAACTCGCGCCACTGGAACGGCCACTTGAACATCGCGCGGCCGGTGTCCAGGCACAGGGCGAAGAAGCGGCCCGGCTCCCGGATCGCGATGTTGGCGGCGCCGTCACCGATCTTGCGAAACCTCGTGGACGATCCCTCGTCCCTGCCATCCCCTCGCTGGTCCGCGCCGATACCAGGAGTGGACATCAGTACCCTGCACCCGCCCCCGGCCGGCCAGGCGGCGGGTTGCCGGGGAAGTGCCCGGGGGCACCGCCGGGCTGCGCGCCGGGCGGCGGGCCGCCGGCGGGCGCCATGGCCGCGACGTACCGCGGCCACTCCTCCACCCAGTTGCGGCCGAGGTCGTCGACGAACGACCCGGGCGGCGGGGTGACGCCGTGCGCGGCGCACCAGGCGCCGGGGGCGTGCTGGCCCGCGCGGATCCGGCCGTCGCTGGTCATCAGCTGCGGCGGGATGGGCGGCAGCTTGCCGGGGTCGTGGCCCTGCTTGGCCTCGGCCTCCAGCTCGGAGACGTCCTTCTCCTCCGACATCCCGATCGGGCCGATCTTGCGCGCGTTGAGGAACTGCCGGACGACCGGCTCCTCGCTGGACAGCAGCATCTCGCGCGGGCCGAACATCACCAGCTCGCGGCGGAACAGCAGGCCGATGTTGTCCGGGACGGTCCGGGCGGTGTTGATGTCGTGGGTGACGATGAGGAACGTCGCGCCGATCTCGGCGTTCAGGTCGACGATCGTCTGGTTCAGGTAGGACGTGCGGACGGGGTCGAGGCCGGAGTCGGGCTCGTCCACCAGCAGGATCTCGGGGTTGAGGACGAGGGCGCGGGCGAGGCCGGCGCGCTTCTTCATCCCGCCGGAGATCTCGCCGGGGAGCTTCTTCTCGGCACCGAGCAGCCCGACGAGTTCGAGCTTCTCCATGACGATCCGCTTGATCTCCGACTCCGACTTCTTCGTGTGCTCGCGGAGCGGGAAGGCGACGTTGTCGTAGATGTTCATCGACCCGAAGAGGGCGCCGTCCTGGAACAGCACGCCGAACAGCTTGCGGGTCTCGTAGAGCTGCGCCTCGGGGAGGTAGGGGAGGTCCCGGTCGCCGACCCAGATGTGCCCCCGGTCCGGCTTGAGCAGCCCGACCAGCGACTTCAGGAAGACCGACTTACCGGTGCCGGAGGGGCCCAGGAGAACGGAGATCTCTCCCGCGGGCAGCGTCAGCGACACGTCCTGCCAGATGGTCTGACGGCCGAAGGACTTGGTCAGACCTTCGACTCTGATCTCGACGCCCACTCGTCACCTTTCGTCCAGGCCGGGGGAATCCCGAACCAATGAGCGAGTAGCTCTAGGCTCTTTGTCGTCACACCGCGTGTCCGCCCTCTTGCTACCGTCCAGTAGCAGTGACGGGTGCCACTACCGTAGCGGGACTCCGTCCAAAAGGAAGGGGTTCCCGCCCCAGATCAGCGGCCAAATGCGACGTCGTAAGACAATCGTTACTTACGGCGCCTATGAGACTAGTGGTCCAAGAACCGGTGCCTCAAGCGGGCTCGGGTGTTCGGCCGGGGAAGGACGACCTCGTCCGATCCGCCGGGACGCCGCGGCCCCCGTGTGGCCAGAGCGTCAGAGGGGACGCTACGCCGCGCCCCAATCCGCACACAACCCGCCCGGACGCACGCTTTCCGCCATACGTTTATCACTCCGGCACAAGGAAAGAGGCGGCCGCCCCACCCCATGGTGGGACGACCGCCTCCGAGGAGCGTGCGGGGCCGTACGGCCCGCGCTCCGGAGCGCCCTACTTGACGGTCACCGAGGCGCCGGCCTTCTCCAGGGCCTCCTTGGCCTTGTCGGCGGTCTCCTTGTTGACCTTCTCCAGCAGCGGCTTCGGCGCGCCGTCGACCAGGTCCTTGGCCTCCTTCAGGCCGAGGCTCGTCAGCGCGCGAACCTCCTTGATGACCTGGATCTTCTTGTCGCCGGCACCCTCGAGGATGACGTCGAACTCGTCCTGCGCGGCGGCCTCCTCGGCGGCCGGGGCGCCCGCACCGCCGGCGGGGGCGGCCACGGCCGCGACCGGCGCGGCGGCCTTGACGTCGAAGACCTCCTCGAACTGCTTCACGAACTCGGAGAGCTCGAGAAGGGTCATCTCCTTGAAGGCGTCCAGCAGGTCGTCGGTGCTGAGCTTCGCCATGATCTTTCCTCCGCTATGGCTTGAGAACTGGGGATTGTGTAAACCGCGGGTGCCTACTCGGCGGATGCCTCGGCGGTGTCGCCCACCGGCGCGTCGGCGGACTCGCCGGCCGCCTCGCGCTTGGCGCGCAGCGCCTCGGCGAGCTGCGCCGTCTGCGTCGGCAGGGCGTTGAAGAGCGCCGCCGCGTTGGACAGCGAGCCCTTCATGGCGCCGGCGAGCTTCGCGAGGAGCACCTCGCGCGACTCGAGGTCGGCGAGCTTGGTGACGTCCGCGGCGCTCATCGACTTGCCGTCGATGAACCCGCCCTTGATCACCAGCAGCGGGTTGGCCTTGGCGAAGTCACGCAGGCCCTTGGCGGCCTCGACCACGTCGCCCCGGACGAACGCGATGGCCGTGGGGCCCTCGAGCAGGTCACGGAACTGCTCGTCGACACCGGCCTCGTCCGCGGCGCGCTTGGTGAGCGTGTTCTTCACCACGCGGAACCGCGCGGTCTCGCCGAGATTGCCGCGCAGTTCACTGACCTGCGCGACGGTCAGCCCGCGGTACTCGGTCAGCACGGCGCCGCTGGAGCTCTGGAACTCGTCCTTGAGCTCGGCGATCGCCGCGTCCTTATCGGCCCTGGCCATGCGGCCTCCTTCCGATTACCTGGGTGTTCACGACCCGCCCCGTCCCGGGGACCGGGCCCGATCGACCAAAAAACGCCCCGGCGCAGGCGCACGGGGCGTCCAGGCAGGCACGGAGGCCATGCGGAAGCTCTCGTCTCACCTACGCAGGCCGCCCGACGAATCGGGTCCTTCGGTCACCTCGGCATGAGGTGACGACCGGCGGTCTTCGGCACCGAACAGAGTACGCGAATGTACTGCGACTAAACAAACCAGCGGGAACGCGGGAGGGGGCCGCACCGCCGATCGC
>NZ_SMKM01000057.1 GCF_004348665.1 Actinomadura sp. GC306
GCCCGGACGTGGCCGGCGGGTACTACGAGGTCACGTAGAGCTTCCGGTCGTAGACGCCGGAGCCGGGGACGCTCTCGCCACGGGCGATGGCGGCGCCGCTGCCGGTGCCGTTGGACGGGCAGAGCGCGCTGCTGCCCGGCTGCCGGACGAGGGTGATGTCGTCCGCGGCGCCCTGCGCGTCGTCGTGGGCGGGGAGCGGGCGGTTGGGGTTGTCGCGGTTGTAGATGTCGAAGGCGAGGCCGGGGGCGCCGCCGGTCTGGAAGCCGTAGTAGCAGGTGACGGTGAAGCCGAGCACCTGGCCCTCGATTTTGAAGTTCAGCCCGGCGCCGATGGTCAGGACGCCGTCGCGCCCGTCCGGGACCGGGTCGTAGGCGACGCTGCCGCTGCGGTCGGGCATCTCGCTCAGGTCGAGGTCGGTCGCGGGCGAGCTGAGCCCGTTCGAGGTCTGGCAGGCGCCGAGCGACGCCGCGGTCAGTTCGCCGGCGCCGGTGGACTCCACCGTGCCCTGCAGCGTCGCGTCCTCGCAGGACCCGGTGACCCGGGAGCCGAGGAAGGTGACGGCGAAGTCGAGCGTGCCGACGGTGGTGACCTGCCAGTTGCCGGAGTAGGGGGCTCCGGTGGCGGTCTCCTCGCGGACGGTCGTGGTGGCGGCGGACGCGGTGCCCGCCGTCAGGGCCAGGGCGGCGGACGCGGCCACGAGCGGGGTGACGATCCGGATGGGAGCTTTCACGGGGTCTCCTCCTCGGGAGAGGGCCTGCTGCTTCCGCGTGCGGGCGTGCCGCACGCGGCCCCCTTCCGCGCGGCCGGCGGGGGGTCATGACCGCGCAGAATACATACTGTTCCTACCTGAGTCAGCCACGGAAACAAAGACCCGAAGAGAAGAAAACATCTGATTTGTCAGGCCCGGATAAAACGGTATGGCTGATCACTAAACCATCCGCTAAATCACCCTGTGAAATCGTCCGGGCGCGCCCGGAGAGAAATGGCCGCTGAAATGGTGGTCGCTGCCGGGGGCGCTCCGGCGGCGGTGGTCAGCCGTCCGCTCCGCCCGTCGCCGGCAGGCCGGCGGTGCGCCAGGCGCGGAAGCCGCCGATGACGTCGGTGGCGCGGGTGAGGCCGAGGTCGTGCAGGGACGCGGCGGCGAGGCTGGAGGTGTACCCCTCGGAGCAGAGCACGATGACGCGCACGTCGTGGCCGGTCGCCACGGGCAGCCGGGCGTCGGAGGCCGGGTCGAGGCGCCATTCGAGGACGTTGCGCTCCACGATCAGCGCACCCGGCACCTCGCCCTCGTCCGCGCGCTGCGCCGCGGGCCGGATGTCGACGAGCAGCGCGCCGTCCCGCGTCTCCGCGTGGGCTTGCTCGGGGGAGACGCGGACCAGCCGGTCGCGCGCCTCGGCGAGGATGTCGTCGATGGTACGGGCCATGGCGTCAAGCATCGCAGCCGCGCACCCCGGGCGGGTGCCGCGGGGCCGCGCTCGGCGTGTCGCCCTCAGCCCGCCCTGAGCTGCTCGTCGGCCGAGGCGAGGACCTCCTGGATCCGCAGCCCGTGCGCGGCGTCCAGGAGGGCGGCGGGGCCGCCGCGGACCGCCGCGGCGAACTCCGCGACCATGGTCGCGAAGGCGTCGTCGCCGAGTTGGGACCAGTCGAGCCGCGCGTGGCCGCCGCGCCCGTAGACCTCGATGTGGGCCGGGGGCGGCTCCCCGGCCCCCGCCATGGAGACCGACGCCTGGCTCAGCGCCCCGCCCTCGTGCTCCAGGGTCAGCGCCACCCAGCCCAGCGGGTCGCCCTGCGCGCGGACGCCGGCGACCCGGCCGAGGGAGGCGTCGAGCAGGTCGACGATGTGCGGGCCGAGGTCGAGGAGCGCGCCCTTCTCCAGCCGCCACGGGGTGGCGAACGGCCCGCCGCTGAGCCCCGAGGAGACGAACGAGCCGTAGCCGCCGAACGGCTCCAGCGCGCGGACGCGGCGGAGGAAGTCGCGGGCGGCGCGGGAGTAGCGCAGCGTGAAGACCATCTGGGAGACGACGCCCGCCTCGGCGATGGCGCCGGCGACCCGGCGGGCGCCGTCGAGGTCCATGGCGAGGGGCTTCTCCAGCAGGACGGCCTTGCCGGCGCGGGCGGCCCGCGTCGCGAGGTCGGCCTGCACGTCGGGCGGCACGCAGAACGCCACGGCCTCGCACGCGTCGAACAGCTCCTCGATCCGCTCGAAGGAGGGGGCGCCGTGCTCGCCGGCCAGCCGGGCGGACGCCTCCGCGCGGCGGGCCCACACTCCCGCGAGGCGGGTGGCCGGGCCCGCCGCCAGCGCGGGCGCGTGCACCATGCCGGCCCAGGGGCCCGCACCGACCAGGCCCACCGCCACAGAATCGCTCATGGGGCAAACCTAGACGATCTACGCGCCGGCGGGGATCGCCGCGGGGCCGCCCGAGCCGGGCGGGCTCAGCAGTAGCCGCCGTGCGTGGCCTCCCAGTCGTCCAGGAACGTCTGGACGTGGTAGTCGTACAGGCCGCCGTCGGTGAGGTACTCGCGGGCGGACGCGTAGTCCTGGCCACAGGTCGCGCGGCCGGCCTCCAGGGCCCAGTCGTCCGGCGCGGTGATGCCGTCGGCGGCGATCAGTGCCAGGAACTCCGCGTCCGCGGCCGACTGGTCCGACCAGTCCGGTTCCTCGGGGATCACCGTCCCGGGTTCGGTGACCGTCACGGTCGGCCGCGGTTCGGGCGAGGACCTCTCCTCCCCCTGGCTCGGATCCGGCCGCTGCGAGGGCGGCGCGGACGTGCCCGCCACCCTGCCGGCGTCGCGTCCCCCGTCCGGGCTCAGCTTGACGAAGGCGACGGTGCCCGCGCACGCCAGGACGGCCGCGACGAACGCGGCCGCCAGCACGATCATGATCTGCCTCATGTCGTCCCCCCGATGGGCGACTGCGAGGGAGTCCGGATGGGTCTCGCCCTTCCCTCGCCGCTGGGCGGGGCCCGACGACTCCAGCGTAGGCACGGCCGCGGCACCCGGAGTAGGGGACCGAGCCTCAAATAAAGCAGGGCAAATCATGACACTTCGGACACCCTGCCCGGCCGGCCGGTCAGCCGAGTTGGACGCCGAAGAACAGGGCCGCCAAAGCGCCCAGCATGCCCAGGGCGCCCCAGACGGCTAGGCCCGCCTTGGAGGTCGCGCGGGTGTGCAGGAACGCGGCCGCGCCCGACAGGAGGACGAAGACGAGCTTCACCTCCAGCGTCCGCTGCGCCGCGTCGCCCATGTCGCCCGCCACGATGTTCCACACGCCGGTGAGGACCAGGACGGCGAACGCGGGCCAGGCGACCATGTTGTAGCGGCGGGCGGCGACCTTGGTGACGCCCTCGAACCCGCGCAGCGCGGGGACGAGCGCGCCGAGCGTGATCTGCCCGCCGACCCAGATCGTCGCGGCGAGCACGTGCAGGAAGAGCCGCAGATCGGCGGTGGTGACCTCGAGCACGGGTGCCTCCCGGGCGGACCTGGCGGTGATCGGAAACGGTTCACCGGGACGTTACCGCCTGCCCCGGCCGGGCCGTGCGGCACCCCGCGCCTTGCCCGAATGGGGACCTTGGTCCCTAACGGTCCAGGCCGCGACTGTTCCACGCTGGGATCCATGAAGCTCGACCAGAGCGGCCTGGAGATCCTCGACGAGGACGAGTGCCGTGCCCTCCTCGCCCGCGCCGAGATCGGGCGCATCGTCTTCACCCACCAGGCGCTGCCCGCGATCCAGCCGGTCAACTTCGCGCTCAGCGGCGGCGACATCGTGATCAGGACGTCGCGCCGGGCGAGGCTCGCCGCCGCGGCCGCCGACACCGTCGTCGCGTTCGAGATCGACGAGTTCGACGTCCGGGCGAGGGCGGGGTGGTCGGTGGTCGCGGTCGGGCGGGCCCGGCACGTGACCGACCCCGCCGAGGCCGCCGCGCTCGAGGCGCTGCCGCTGCAGAGCTGGGCCCCGGGGGAACGCGAGCACTTCATCCGCATCAGGCCGGAGCTCCTCACCGGCCGCCGGCTCGGCGCCCCCGCCGACCGGTGAGACGCAGTCCCCCGACCAGCCGCCCTACCAAGGCCCACCGAGTCCGTTGACTTGCGGCGTGTTGTTGTTATGGCCGGCCGGATAACAACAACACGCCGCAAGTCAACGGGGTGTCGGTGCTGGTGACGGGCTAGGCGGGCTCCTCCGTCAGGACGTCCTCGACGGGGCGGCGGACGCTGGTCAGCGGCTCGCCGTCCGCGACGCCGAGCCGCAGCAGGAGCTGCGGGTGCGCGTCGCCGCAGAACTGGGCGCGGACGAACTCGCGCAGGTCCGGCACCTGCAGCGCCTGGGTGTGGTACGCGGCCGACAGGTCGTGCGCGGCGGCCCGCAGCAGGAGCCGCTGGAGCGCCTGGCCGCTCCGCACCCAGTCGGCGGGAGTGTCGCCGGCGGACACCAGCAGCACGACCAGCCCGGTCAGGGCCGTGTCGTCCTCGGTGCCCGCGACTCCCCAGCCCTGGCCGCGGGCGAAGTCGCGGGCGGGGAAGTGCGGCGCGGTCCGCGGTGTCCGCCGCGGGTAGCCGCCCTCCTGGACGCCGTCCCTGCGGGACGTCCCGGGCGCGGGCGCCCACCGGGCGATCTCCGTGGCGTAGGCGGGAGTGCGGCGCTGGACGTGCTCGGCCGCGTCCGTCAGAGCCGCCAGCGCGCCCTTGACGTGGGCGTCGACCGCCTGGACGAGCCGGGCCCCCTCCTTCTCCGCCGCGTGCCGCAGCCCGGTCAGGACGCCGGGGTCGGGGGCCGCCGTGAAACCGCCCCGGTGGCTGTGGCGGCGCCGGATCTGCGCGTGCTCGCGCTCGACCGCCTCGTCGGCGGGCTCGCCCGGCCGCAGGTCGACGTCGGCGAGCAGCCGCGGCCGGTCCGGGTCGGGCAGCAGGTGGACGGCCGGGTCGTAGCCCAGCCGGCGCAGCGCCAGCCGCAGCGTGTACAGCGCCGCTCCGCAGCTGATCAGCATCTCCCGGCCCCGCGGGTCGGCGACGCCGAGCCTGCGGTCCGGGTCGGCGCGCAGGGTGAGCCGCGTGCCCGCCAGCCCGAACCGCCAGGGCTGGGTGTTGTGCACCGAGGGCGCCCAGATCGCGTCCTCGACGGCGCGCCGCGCGTCGGCCGCGACGCGCCCGGTGTCCGATTGCGTGGTCCGCATGGTCGCTCCTTCCGGTCGTGCACCTCCAGCCTCCGCCGGGCGGGGCGGGCGGGGCAGGGCCGAAGGTCCGCAACCGGGAAGGACGACCGTCCAGGTCAGGGCACCCGTTCCCAGCCGCGGCGCGGCTTGTGCATGCCCAGCTGCTCGTCCCGGCTGCGGTACACGATGTAGGGACGGGTGAGGTACCCCAGCGGGGCGGTGAGCATGTGCACCAGCCGCGTGAACGGCCAGATGCAGAACAGCACCAGCGCGCTGAGGGCGTGCAGCTGGAACAGGATCGGGACGCCGGTCATCAGTTCCGGGTCCGGCCGCAGGTAGAAGATCGACCGGAACCACGGGGAGACCGTCTCGCGGTAGTTGTAGCCGCCGCCGACGATGTTGGCCGCCACGGTCGCGGCCAGCCCGAGCAGGATCACCACCGCGAGCACCGCGTACATCAGCTTGTCGTTGCGGGTCGTGGCGGCGAACACGGGCCCGACCGTCCGGCGCCGGTAGATCAGGATCGCGAGGCCGGCGAGGGTGCAGAACCCGGCGATGGTGCCGAGGACGACGGCGATGACGTGGTACATGTGCTCGGTGACCCCGGCGGCCTCGGTCCAGCTGTCGGGGATCGCCAGCCCGCCGACGTGGCCGAGGAACACGACGAGGATGCCGAAGTGGAACAGCGGGCTGCCGATGCGCAGCAGCCGCCGCTCGTACAGCTGGGACGAGCGGGTCGTCCAGCCGAACTTGTCGTAGCGGTACCGCCAGATGTGCCCGAGGACGAACACCGCGATGGTGACGTACGGCAGGGCCACCCAGAGGAGGATGCCGCCGACTCCCGTCTCACCGCCGTTCTGCGCGAGGACGGGCAGCTGACTGGTCATGATGAACGGGCCTCCAGAACCGGATCGGGCAGGAAGACGGGCCCGGAGGTCTCCGCGTCGCTCCCGTAGGGGGCGAGGCCGACCTCCTCCTCGGGCGGGCCCTCGGCGATGAGGCGGGCGACGGCCTCCTCGGTGCGGCCGCTCAGCGGCGGCAGCGTCGCCGAGACCGCGTCCAGCACCGTGCCCCACGGCGACCGGGACCCGGTGAGCGCGAGGCGCAGCAGTTCCAGCCCGGCGCGGTGCTCCAGCAGCAGCCGCCGGCCCGCCGCGACGTCGCCGGTCGCGGCGAACTCCAGCACCACGGCCAGGTGGTCGGGCAGCTCCCCCTCGTCCAGGACGAGCCCCGCCGCCTCGTACGCCTGCTTGAACCGCAGCAGGGCCATGCCGCGCTTGCGGGTGTCCCCGTAGGCGTAGTAGCTCAGGTAGAGGCAGCACCGTTTGCGGTGGTCGAACGTCTCGACGTAGTCGGACTCCAGCTGCCGCAGCGGCGTCGCGTCCAGGTGGTCCAGGAAGGCGGCCAGGGGCGCCGCGGCGGGCTCGGGCAGGCCCGCGGCGGCGCGGCGGAGCAGCGGGAGCCGTCCCAGGAGCTCCTCGTCCGGGTAGCCGAGCAGCAGCGAGGCGACCTGCCAGGTCGTGGCCGCCTCCGCTTCGCCGAACCCTTTGGCGAACGCCTTCTTCAGGGCCCGGTTCCTCATGGCTTGGGCTCCGTTTCGGCGTCGCCGGAGTCGGCGGGCGGGTTCACGCCGTCCGGCCCCGGTTCCTGCGCGCCGTCCTTGCGGGACGGGAACAGCCCGGCCGGGGCGCCCTTGCCGTCCCAGTTGAGCAGGTTGACGCGCTGGTGCTTGTTCTCCGGGTCGACGGGGTTGTCGGCGGTCTGGCGCTGCTGGAGCATGTGGAAGTTCTCCACCGCGACCGGGTTCGGGCCGCCGGAGCCCTCGCCGAACGGGCCGGAGCCGCCGCCGAAGCCGGAGCCGCCCATGCCGGGGCCGCCCTCGTAGTTCAGCGAGCAGTCCGTGGCGAGCTCCTCCAGGCCGTGCGCCTGCTCGGCGTGCGCCGTCGGGATGACGTACCGCTCGTCGTACTTGGCGAGGGCCAGCAGGCGGTACATGTCGTACATCGCCTCACCCGACATCCCGACGCCCGCCGGGATGGACTCGTCGGGCTCGCGGCCGAGGTTGATGTCGCGCATGTAGGAGCGCATCGCCGCGAGCCGGCGCAGGACGGCGTCCACCGGCGCGGTGTCCCCGGCGGTGAACAGCTCGGCCAGGTACTCGACGGGGATGCGCAGCGCGTCGATCGCCGCGAACAGGTTGCCGCGGTCCTCGGCGTCGTGGCCGGTGTCGCGGACGACGTCCACGACCGGCGACAGCGGCGGGATGTACCAGACCATCGGCATCGTCCGGTACTCCGGGTGCAGCGGCAGCGCCACCTTGTAGGTGTTGATCAGCGAGTAGATCGGGGACCGCTGCGCCGCCTCGATCCAGTCGGCGGGGATGCCGTCCCGCTCGGCCGCCGCGACGACCGCCGGGTCGTTCGGGTCGAGGAACACCTTCCGCTGCGCCTCGTACAGGTCGGTGTCGTCCGGCGCGGACGCGGCTTCGAGCACCTTGTCGGCGTCGTAGAGGATCAGGCCGATGTAGCGGAGCCGGCCCACGCACGTCTCCGAGCAGACCGTGGGGATGCCGACCTCGATGCGCGGGAAGCAGAACGTGCACTTCTCGGCCTTGCCGGTCCGGTGGTTGAAGTACATCTTCTTGTACGGGCAGCCGGACACGCACATCCGCCAGCCGCGGCACTTGTCCTGGTCGACGAGGACGATGCCGTCCTCGGTCCGCTTGTAGATCGCGCCGGACGGGCAGGACGCCGCGCAGCTCGGGTTGAGGCAGTGCTCGCAGATCCGCGGCAGGTAGAACATGAAGGTCTTGTCGAACTCCATCTTCACCTTGTCGGAGATCTCCTTGAGCAGGACGTCCTTGGTCCCGTGCTCGGTCGATCCGCCGAGGTCGTCGTCCCAGTTCGCCGACCAGGTGATCTGCATGTCGTCGCCCGACAGCAGCGACTTGGGGCGGGCGACGGGGGTGTGCTCCTGGAGGGGGGCGTTGGTGAGGTTCTCGTAGTCGTAGGTCCAGGGCTCGTAGTAGTCCTGGATGCCGGGCAGCTTCGGGTTCGCGAAGATCGTCAGCAGCTTGCGGACCCGGCCGCCGCCCTTGAGGGTGAGGCGGCCCCGCTTGTTGAGCGTCCAGCCGCCCTTCCAGCGCTCCTGGTCCTCGTACTGCCGCGGGTAGCCCTGCCCAGGGCGGGTCTCGACGTTGTTGAACCACACGTACTCGACGCCGCTGCGGTTCGTCCACGCCTGCTTGCACGTGACCGAGCAGGTGTGGCACCCGATGCACTTGTCGAGGTTCATGACCATCGACATCTGCGCCATGACGCGCATCTAGTAGGTCACCTCCTGGGAACGGCGGCGGATCACGGTGACCTCGTCGCGCTGGTTGCCGGTCGGGCCGAGGTAGTTGAACGCGAACGACAGCTGCGCGTACCCGCCGATGAGGTGGCTCGGCTTGATCAGCAGGCGGGTGAGGGAGTTGTGGATGCCGCCGCGGCGGCCCGAGGTCTCCGAGCGCGGGACGTCGATCAGCCGGTCCTGCGCGTGGTACATGTACACCGTCCCCTCCGGCATTCGGTGGGAGACGATCGCGCGGGCGACGACGACGCCGTTGCGGTTCACGGCCTCGATCCAGTCGTTGTCGCGGACGCCGATCTTCGCCGCGTCCGCGTCGCTCATCCAGATGTTCGGGCCGCCGCGCGACAGCGACAGCATGAACAGGTTGTCCTGGTACTCGGAGTGGATCGACCACTTGTTGTGCGGGGTGAGGTACCGGACGGTCAGCCCGAGCTCGCCGGTCTCCCCGATCTCGGGCTCGCCGAACAGCGCGGTCATGTTCAGCGGCGGCCGGAACACCGGGAGCTGCTCGCCGAGCTCCTCCATCCAGTCGTGGTCGAGGTAGAAGTGCTGCCGCCCGGTGAGGGTGTGCCAGGGCTTGAGGCGCTCGACGTTGATGGTGAACGGCGAGTAGCGCCGCCCGCCGCTCTCCGACCCCGACCACTCCGGCGACGTGATGACCGGGACGGGCCGGGCCTGGGTGTCGGCGAAGGTGATCTGCTTGCCCTCGTGCTCGGCGGCGAGGTCGGCGAGCCGGGTGCCGGTGCGCCGCTCCACGGCCCGGAACCCCTGGGTGGCCAGGTGCCCGTTCGTCGTCCCCGACAGGGCGAGGATCATCTCGCAGGCGTGGACGTCGCGCTTCAGCGACGGCCGCCCCGACGCCGGGCCGCCCCGGACGACGCCGTTCTTGTGCTTGAGGTACTCGACCTCGCGCTCCAGGTCGAACGTGACGCCCTTGGTGGTCGCGCCGAGCTTCTCGGCGAGCGGGCCGAGCGCCATCATCTTCGCGGCGACCGCCGGGTAGTCCCGTTCCACCGGCACGAGCTTCGGCAGCGTCACGCCGGGCACCGGCTCGCACTCCCCCTTCGCCCAGTCGGCGACGCGGCCGTGCGGGGTGGCCATCTCGTCGGGGGTGTCGTGCAGCAGCGGCACCGCCACGAGGTCCTTGCGGACGCCGAGGTGCCGCTCGGCGAGCCGGCTGAACGCGACCGCGATGTCCTGGAAGGCGCGCCAGTCGCTGCGGGTCTGCCACGGCGGCGAGATCGCCGGGTTGAACGAGTGGACGAACGGGTGCATGTCGGTGGTGTTGAGGTCGTGCTTCTCGTACCAGGTCGCCGCCGGCAGGACCACGTCGGAGTAGATCGTGGTGCTGGTCATCCGGAAGTCGAGCGACAGCAGCAGGTCGAGCTTGCCGGCCGGGGCGTCCTCGTGCCAGACGACCTCCTTCGGGCGGTTCGCCGGCTCGGTCTCGGTCGCGCGCACGGCGTTGTCGGTGCCGAGCAGGTGCTTGAGGAAGTACTCGTTGCCCTTGGCGGACGAGCCGAGGAGGTTGGCGCGCCACACGCTGAGGACGCGGGGGAAGTTCTCCGGGGAGTCGGGGTCCTGGCAGGCGAACTTGAGCCGGCCGGCCTTCAGCTCGTCCACGACGTGCGCGGCCGGCTCCTTGCCCGCGGCCTCCGCCTCGTCGGTGAGGTCCAGCGGGTTGCGGTCGAACGTCGGGTAGGACGGCATCCAGCCGAGCCGGGCCGCCTGCGCGATGGCGTCGGCGGTGGACCGGCCCGTGAGCTGCCCGGGGGCGCCGCCCGGCGGCCGGGCCGCGGAGAGGGTGTCGGCGCCGAAGTGGTCGTAGCGGAACTGGTCGGTGTGCAGGTACCAGAACGCCGTACTGATCATCTGGCGGGGCGGCCGGGACCAGTCCAGCGCGCCCGCGAGCTGCGCCCACCCGGTCACCGGGCGGCACTTCTCCTGCCCGACGTAGTGCGCCCAGCCGCCGCCGTTGACGCCCTGGCAGCCGGTCAGCGTGGTCAGCGCCAGGAACGCCCGGTAGATCGTGTCGGAGTGGAACCAGTGGTTCGCGCCGGCCCCCATGATGATCATCGAGCGGCCGCGGGACTCCTCGGCGTTCGCGGCGAACTCCCGCCCGACGCGCTCGGCGGCCTGCGCGGGGACTCCGGTGATGGCCTCCTGCCACGCCGGGGTGCACGGCTGCGACGCGTCGTCGTACCCGGTCGGCCACGAGCCGGGCAGCCCGTCCCGGGCGACGCCGTACTGGGCGAGCAGCAGGTCGTAGACGGTCGTGACCAGGTGGCCCGCCACCTCCCGGACGGGCACGCCGCGCCGGATCGTGCCCGGCGCGCCGCCGGGGACGTCGAAGCGGGCCAGCTCGACCTCCACGGCGTCGCCGCCGTGCACCGACAGCAGCGGGTCGGCCTCGCCGAGGTCGAGGTTCCACCGGCCCTCGCCCGACTCGCCGTACCGGAAGCCCAGCGACCCGTTCGGGACGAGCGGGTGCCCGGTGCCGCCGTCGAGGACCACCGTCTTGAACGCCGCGTTCTCCGACTCGGCCTCGGCGCCGGGCAGGTCGGCGGCGGTGAGGAACTTGCCGGGGACGTAGGCGTCGCCGCGCTTCTCCACCCGGATCAGGAACGGCAGGTCGCTGTAGCGCTTGACGTAGTCGGTGAAGTACGGGACCTGCCGGTCGACGAAGAACTCCTTGAGGACGACGTGCCCCATGGCCATCGCGAGGGCGCCGTCCGTGCCGGGCTGGGCGGCGAGCCAGTCGTCGGCGAACTTGACGTTGTCGGCGTAGTCGGGCGAGACCGCCACGACCTTCTGGCCCCGGTAGCGGGCCTCGGTCATCCAGTGCGCGTCGGGGGTCCGCGTCACCGGGACGTTGGAGCCCCACATGATGAGGTACCCGGCGTCCCACCAGTCCCCCGACTCGGGGACGTCGGTCTGGTCGCCGAACACCTGCGGGGACGCGACGGGCAGGTCGGCGTACCAGTCGTAGAACGACAGCATCGTCCCGCCGATCAGCGAGACGAACCGCGAGCCGGACGCGTGCGACACCATCGACATCGCCGGGATCGGGGAGAACCCGGCGATGCGGTCCGGCCCGTGCTCCTTGATCGTGTGCACGTGCGCGGCGGCGATGATCTCGGTCGCCTCGTCCCAGGTGGCCCGCACGAGGCCGCCGCGGCCGCGCGCCGCCTTGTACTCGCGCGCCTTGTCCGGGTCGGAGACGATCTCCCGCCACGCCTCCACCGGGTCGCCCGTCCGCGCCCTGGCCTCCCGGTACATCTCCAGCAGGACGCCGCGGACGTAGGGGTACCGCACCCGCGTGGGCGAGTAGGTGTACCAGGAGAACGACGCGCCGCGGGGGCAGCCGCGCGGCTCGTACTCCGGCCGGTCGGGGCCGACCGACGGGTAGTCGGTCTGCTGCGCCTCCCAGGTGATGATGCCGTCCTTGACGTACACCTTCCAGGAGCACGAGCCGGTGCAGTTCACCCCGTGGGTGGAGCGCACCACCTTGTCGTGCGACCAGCGGTCCCGGTAGAAGGCGTCGGCCTCACGGCCGCCCGTCTTCGTCATCGTCCGGAGGTCCGGCGACACCCGGGCGCGGGTGAAGTACTTGCGGGTGCTCACCAGTGCCTCTTCCAGCGGGCCGTCCAGACCCGGTGGACGGCGGCCGGCCTGGCCCTCGGTCGAACTCACCCTCGAATCCCCTCTTCTCGCGTCGCCGTGCCCATCAGTCGCTCCGCCCGGCCGCCACGGCCCGCTTGACGGCGGTCGCGGTGAACACCGCGGCCGCCGCCGCCACGAGGGCGAGCAGGAGCAGCCCCACAGCATAGGAGCCGAAACTGCCGTAGATGGAGCCCATCACCAAAGGCGGGACGAACCCGCCCAGACCACCAGCCGCGCCGACCACCCCGGTCACCGCGCCGACCTTGTTCGCCGGCGCGAGCCGCGCCACCAGCGCGAACGTCGCGCCGCTGCCGGCGCCGAGCGCGGCCGCCATCGCCAGGAACGCAATCGTCCCGAGCGGCATCAGCGGCGGCGCGAACGCCTGGACCGCCGCGCACACCGTCGTCACCACCATGGCCGCGACCATGACCCGCACCGCGCCGACCCGGTCCGACAGCCAGCCGCCGATGGGCCGCATCAGGACCGCCAGCAGGACGAACCCGGCCATCCGGTTCGACGCGTCCGTCTGCGACAGGTCGTACTGCTCCTTCAGGTAGGTCGGGAGGTACACCGAGAACGCCACGTAGCCGCCGAAGGCGACCGCGTACAGCGCCGACATCTGCCAGGTCACCGGCAGCTTCACCGTGGCCGCCAGCCGCTTGCCGAGCGACGCGTCGGGCATCGTGCGCCCGGGCGCGTCCCGCACGATGAGCCACGCGGCCACCGCGTACACCGCGAGGACCGCGGCCATCAGCTGGAACGGGAACTCCATCCCGTGCCGGTCGACCAGCGGGACGGTCGTCAGCGCGGTGACCGCCGTGCCGCCCATCCC
Source organism: Actinomadura sp. GC306 (assembly GCF_004348665.1). Taxonomy (GTDB): domain Bacteria; phylum Actinomycetota; class Actinomycetes; order Streptosporangiales; family Streptosporangiaceae; genus Spirillospora. The sequence continues at coordinate 12,994 of NZ_SMKM01000057.1, forward strand.
GGCGCCGAAGATCCCGATCGCCAGGCCGCGCCGCTCCGGCGGGAACCACGCGTTCACGAACGGCACGCCGACCGCGAACACGGTGCCGCCGACGCCGAGGAAGAACCCGCCGACCAGCAGCGACGCCAGCGAGGAGTTCCCCCAGAGGCCGAGGTAGAGCACCGGCAGGATCGTGATGAGCGACAGCGCGGGGAACATCACCCGCCCGCCGAACCTGTCGGTCAGCGCGCCCACCGGGATCCGGCCGACCGACCCGACGATCACCGGCACCGCGACCAGCAGCGACTGCTCGAAGGACGTCAGCCCGAGCGACTCCTGGAACCGGGGGGCGAGCGGGCTGAGCAGGGCCCACGCCCAGAAGTTCAGGGCGAAGCCGAGGGTGGCCATCGCCAGCATGATGACCGGCCGTCCCGCGCCCTCGGCGCGGCCCGGCACCGGCGATCCGGCGCCGGCGTCCCGTCGCGTCTCCGTCACGTCCGCACCACTTCCGCCATAGCGATCTTTGTTTGCCGGTGGACCTTCCCAGCCCCACCACGGGTAACCATGATCGGCTTCCCCGCGGAACCACCCTTTCCGACCGCCGCGCGGCCGGGAAGGGACCTTGGTCCCCTGGGGGATGAATCACCCCGGGGCCGGTCCTCGGAGACGCTCCGCCGAGCGGTCGGGATGACCTAACGTTGTCGGTATGCAGGCAGTTCACCGCCGGGGCGAGGCGGCCCAGTGACCGATCACCGCGAGCTTGCAGGGGCGCTGCGGCGGGCCGGGGTGAGCGGGGTCGACGACTCCGCGCTGGCGCGGGCGATGTACTCGTCGGACGCCTCGCTGTACCGGGTGCCGCCGCAGGTGGTGGTGGCGCCCAGGGAGGCGGCGGAGCTGCCGGCGGTGCTCGGGGTGTGCCGCGAGGCCGGGGTCCCGCTGACGATGCGGGGCGCCGGGACGTCCATCGCGGGCAACGCGGTCGGGCCGGGCGTCGTCGTGGACGTGAGCCGGCACCTGAACCGGGTGCTGGAGATCGACCCCGAGGCGGGGACGGCGCTGGTCGAACCGGGGATCGTGCAGGCGCGGCTGCACGAGAGGGCGGCGGCGCACGGGCTGCGGTTCGGGCCCGACCCGTCCACCCGGACGCGGGCGACGCTCGGCGGGATGATCGGCAACAACGCGTGCGGGTCGCGGGCGCTCGGGTACGGGCGGACGAGCGACAACGTGCTCGGGCTGGACGTCGTCACCGGTTCCGGGGAGCGGCTGCGGCTCGGCGACGTCCCCGGAGGCGCCCCGGGCGGCGGGGGCCGGGAGGCCGCGGTCCTGGAGCGCCTGCGGGAGCTGGTCGGCGCGAACCTCGCCCTGATCCGGACGGAGTTCGGGCGGTTCGGGCGCCAGGTCTCCGGCTACTCGCTGGAGCACCTGCTCCCGGAGAACGGGTTCGACGTCGCGCGGGCGCTGGTCGGCAGCGAGGGGACGCTCGCGCTGACCCTGGCGGCGCGGCTGCGGATGGTCCGCGAGCCCCGGTGCCGCGTGCTGGCCGTCCTCGGGTTCGGGTCGATGGCGGAGGCCGCCGACGCCGTCCCCGCGATCCTGCCGCACGGGCCGGTGGCCTGCGAGGGGCTTGACTCGCGCATCACGGGCGTGGTCCGCGAGCGGCGGGGCGCCGGCGCGGTGCCGCCGCTGCCGCGCGGGTCGGGATGGCTGCTGGTGGAGCTCGCCGGGCCCGAGGCCGGGGCGCTGCGCGACACCGCCCGCAAGGTCGCCGCCGACTCCGGCTGCACCGACGCGATGGTCGTCGAGGACATGGCGCTCGCCGACGCCCTGTGGCGGATCCGGGAGGACGGATCGGGCCTGGTCGCGCGCACCCCCGAGGGCGAGCAGGCGCACGCGGGCTGGGAGGACGCCGCGGTCCCGCCGGAGCGGCTCGGCGTGTACCTGCGGGAGTTCGAGGCGCTGCTGGCGGAGTACCGGCTGTTCGGCGTCCCGTACGGGCACTTCGGGGACGGGTGCATCCACGTCCGCATCGACTTCCCGCTCGGGCGGGCGGACGGCCGCCGCGTGTTCCGGGACTTCCTGGGCGAGGCGGCGGCGCTGGCGGCCCGGCACGGCGGCACGATGTCCGGCGAGCACGGGGACGGCAGGGCGCGCAGCGAGCTGCTGCCGCACATGTACTCGGCGGAGGCGCTGGCACTGTGCGCGGACGTGAAGGACGTCTTCGACCCCGGCGACGTGCTCAACCCGGGGATCATCGTCCGCCCGGCGCCCGTGGACGGCGGGCTGCGCGCGGAGGAGGCCGTCCCGCTCAAGCGCGGCCTGGGCCTCGCCTACCGCGACGACCGCGGGGATCTGTCGCGGGCCGTGCACCGCTGCACGGGCGTCGGCAAGTGCCGCGCCGACAACACCGCGGCGGGCGGCGTCATGTGCCCGTCCTATCTGGCGACGCGGGAGGAGAAGGACTCCACGCGCGGCCGGGCGCGGGTGCTGCAGGAGGTCGTCAGCGGGAAACTCGGCCCGGACGGCTGGAAGTCGGCCGCGCTGCACGAGGCGCTCGACCTGTGCCTGGCGTGCAAGGGCTGCGCGTCGGACTGCCCGACCGGCGTCGACATGGCGTCCTACAAGGCGGAGGCGCTGCACCGGCGCTACCGGCGCAGGATCAGGCCGCGCGCCCACTACGCGCTCGGGTGGCTCCCCCGGTGGACGCGGCTGCTCGCCCGCGTGCCCGCCGCGGTCGGGCTCGTGAACGCCGCGATGCGCTCGGCGGCGCTGCGGCCCGCCGTCGCGTGGAGCGCGGGGATCGACCGGCGGCGGACGCTGCCCGCCTTCGCCCCGGTGACGTTCCGGCGCTGGTTCGCCTCCCGCCGCGGCGCGGGCGGGCCCGGGCCGGACGGGCCCGGCGGCGAGGTCGTCCTGTTCGTGGACACCTTCACCGACGCGTTCTCCCCCGGCGTCGGCAAGGCGGCCGTGCGGGTGCTGGAGCACGCGGGATACCGGGTCACCGTCACCGAGCGGCCGGTGTGCTGCGGGATCACGTGGATCTCGACCGGGCAGCTGGCCGGGGCGCGCGCGCAGGCCCGGCGCACCGTCCGGGAGCTGCTCCCGCACGTCCGGCGCGGCGCGAAGGTCGTCGGGCTGGAGCCGTCCTGCACGGGCGTGCTGCGGGCCGACGCGGAGGAGCTGCTGACCGGCGCCGACGCCGCCGCCGCGCGGGAGGTCGCCGCCGCGACCCGCACCCTCGCGGAGCTGCTGTCCGGGACGCCCGGCTGGACGCCGCCGGACCTGTCCGGCGTCACCGGGATCGCGCAGCCGCACTGCCACCACCACGCGGTCATGGGCTGGACGAAGGACGCGGAGCTGCTGCGGGCGGCGGGCGCCGAGGTCGGCGGGCTCGGGGGCTGCTGCGGCCTGGCGGGCAACTTCGGCGTGGAGAAGGGGCACCACGACGTGTCGGTCGCGGTCGCCGAGCACCGGCTGCTCCCCGCGGTCCGCGGCACCGGGGACGGCGACGTCGTCCTGGCCGACGGGTTCAGCTGCCGCACCCAGCTCCGCGAGCTCGCCGGCCGCGACGGCGAGCACCTCGCGCAGCTCCTCGCGCGGCACCTGCCCGGCCGCTGACCCGCGTCAGCGGGGGCCGGCCCCCTGCGGCAGCCCGAGGGTGCGCGACAGGGTGAGCGCGGCGGTGTGGACCGCGGGCGCGACGGCGGCCAGCCGCAGCCGGCTCGACCACCCCGACACCGACAGGGCGCCGAGCGCGAGCCCGTCCGGGCCGAGGACGGGGCTGGCGGCGCAGACGATGCCGCGGCCGGACTCCTCGCGGTCGTAGGCGACGCCCTCGCGGTGGATCGTCTCCAGCTCCCGCGTGAGCAGGCCCGGCGCGGTGACGCTGCGCTCGCTCGCCTTGACGAGACCCGCGTCCAGGACGGCCTGCACCGCCTCCGGCGGCGAGAACGCCAGGATCGCCTTGCCGACGCCGGTGACGTGGGCGGGCAGCCGCCCGCCGACCTTCGAGGGCAGCTTCGGCCCGCCGGGCGAGCCGAGGATCTCCACGTAGACGACCTCGGAGCCCTCCAGCACCGCGAGGTGGACGGTCTGCCGGGTCGCCTCCCGCAGGTCCGACATGTACGGGACGGCCGCGTCCCGCAGGACCCGCTGGCGCGGCACCCGCTGGCCGATCTCGAACAGCTTCAGGCCGAGCCGGACGCGGGTGCCCTGCCGTTCGAGGAGCCCCGCCTCGACGAGGTCGAGCGCGATCCGGTGCGCGGTCGACCGCGGCAGGCCGCTGCGGCGGGCGAGCTCGGCGGGGGCGAGGCCGTCGTCGTCCGCGCGGAACGCGGTCAGCACCGCGACGGCGCGGCGCAGGAACGTGTCGTCGGACGCCATGGCCCCCAATCTAGAAGAGGCGTCCCACCACGCGGGACGGCGGCTTTGCCCCGGGCGTCCCGGGCGGGGCAGGCTCGGAGCTGCGCGGACGAGATGCGCAGAGGACAGAGAGGACATCCCATGGACCCCGGTTCGGTGGAGAAGGCCGCCGCCGCGCTGCTCGACGCGTACGCGACCGGCACCCCGGTCCCGCCGCTGACGGCGGACCACCCCGAGATGACGGTGGCCGACGCCTACGCGGTCCAGCTCGCGCAGGTGACGGCGTGGACGGGCGCAGGCGCGCGGATCAAGGGCCACAAGGTCGGGCTGACCTCGGCGGCGATGCAGCGGCAGATGGGCGTGGACCAGCCTGACTTCGGCGTCCTGCTGGACTCGATGTTCTTCCAGGACAGCGCCCCCATCGACACCGGCCGGTTCCTGCAGCCCCGGATCGAGCCGGAGATCGCGTTCGTGCTGGGCCGCCCGCTGGCCGGCCCCGGCGCGACCGCCGCCGACGCCGTCGCGGCCGTCGAGTACGTGCTCCCGGCGCTGGAGGTGATCGACTCCCGCATCGCGGACTGGAAGATCACCCTGCCGGACACGATCGCCGACAACGCCTCCAGCGGCGGCGTCGTGCTCGGCACCCGACCGGTCCGGCTCGACGGCCTGGACCTGTCGCTGATGGGCTGCCTGCTGCACCGCGACGGCGACCTGATCGACACCGGCGCGGGCGGGGCGGTGCTGGGCTCCCCGATCAACGCGCTGGTCTGGCTGGCCAACGTCCTCGGGGAGCGCGGCGTCACGCTGGAGGCGGGCCACGTCGTGCTGCCCGGTTCGATCACGGCGGCCGTTCCGGTCGCCCCCGGTGAGACCCTCACCGCCACGTTCGCCGGGATCGGCTCGGTGACCGCTCGATTCGGAAGGGAGGCAGGACGATGAGCAAGCTGAGCGCCGCGATCGTCGGTCCCGGCAACATCGGCACCGACCTGCTGGTCAAGCTGATGCGCAGCGACCTGGTCGACGTCCACTCGATGGTGGGCGTCGTGCCCGACTCGGACGGCCTGGCGCGCGCCCGCGAGCTGGGCGTCCCCGCGTCGGCCGAGGGCGTGGACTGGCTGCTGGCGCAGCCCACGCTCCCCGACATCGTGTTCGAGGCGACGTCGGCGAAGGCGCACCTCGCCAACGCCCCGCGCTATGAAGAGGCCGGGATCACCGCGGTCGACCTGACGCCCGCCGCGGCGGGGCCGCTGGTGTGCCCGCCGGTGAACCTGGACACGCTGTCGGACGCGCCCAACCTCAACATGATCACGTGCGGCGGGCAGGCGACGATCCCGATCGTGCACGCGGTGTCGTCGGTGGTCCCGGTGCCGTACGCGGAGATCGTCGCGTCGATCGCGTCGCGCTCGGCGGGGCCCGGCACCCGCGCCAACATCGACGAGTTCACCCAGACCACCGCCCGCGCCATCGAGAAGGTCGGCGGCGCCGGGCGCGGCAAGGCGATCATCATCCTGAACCCGGTCGACCCGCCGATGATCATGCGGGACACGGTGTTCTGCGCGATCCCGTCGGACGCCGACACCAAGGCGATCGCCGAGTCGGTGGAGAAGATGGTCGCCGAGGTCGCCACGTACGTGCCCGGGTACACGCTGCGCGCGGAGCCGCAGTTCGACGAGCCGCGCGACATCTGGAACGGAATGGCCCGCGTCGCGGTGTTCCTGGAGGTCAGGGGCAACGGCGACTACCTCCCCCCGTGGGCCGGCAACCTCGACATCATGACCGCGGCGGCCGCCCGTGTCGGCGAGCAGCTCGCGCGCAGGAAGGCCACCGCATGACCGAGACGACCGGGCAGAGCGCCCCGCAGAAGATCAGGATCACCGACTCGACGCTGCGCGACGGCAGCCACGCGATGGCGCACCGCTTCAGCGAGGAGCAGGTCCGCGGCGTCGTGCACGCCCTCGACGGCGCCGGCGTGGAGGTCATCGAGGTCACGCACGGCGACGGCCTCGGCGGCTCGTCGTTCAACTACGGCTTCTCGCTGGAGGACGACGTCAAGCTCGTCGCCGCCGCCGTGGACGAGGCGACCCGCGCCAGGATCGCCGTGCTGATGCTGCCGGGGGTCGGGACGGTCGAGGACCTGAAGCTCGCGCACGACGCGGGCGCGGCCGTGGCGCGGATCGCGACGCACTGCACCGAGGCCGACGTGTCGCTGCAGCACTTCGCCGCCGCCCGCGACCTCGGCATGGAGACCGTCGGGTTCCTGATGATGGCGCACCGCGTCGACCCGGACGAGCTGGCGAAGCAGGCGAGGATCATGGTGGACGGCGGGGCGCAGTGCGTCTACGTCGTCGACTCCGCCGGCGCCCTCGTCCTCGGGGAGGCGCAGGAGCGGATCAGCGCGCTGGTCAAGGAGATCGGGCGGGACGCGCAGGTCGGGTTCCACGGCCACCAGAACCTGTCGCTGGGCGTCGCGAACTCGGTGCTGGCGCAGCAGAACGGCGCGCTGCAGATCGACGGAGCGCTGTGCGCGCTCGGCGCGGGGGCCGGCAACTCCCCCACCGAGGTGCTCGTCCCGACGTTCGAGCGGCTCGGCGTCCCGACCGGGGTGGACGTGCAGGGCGTCATGGCCGCCGCCGACGACGTGGTGAAGCCGTTCCTGCACCGGCTGCCGTTCGCGGACCGCGGCGCGATCACGCAGGGGTACGCGGGGGTGTACTCCAGCTTCCTGCTGCACGCCGAGCGGGCCGCCGAGCGCTACGGCGTCCCGGCGCACGAGATCCTGCAGAAGGTCGGCGAGGCCGGGTACGTCGGCGGCCAGGAGGACATGATCATCGACGTGGCGCTGCAGCTCCGCGCGGAGCGCGAGCGCGCCGAGTAGCGGGCGGGGACGGGGGCCGCTCCGGCGCGAGCGGCCCCCGTCCGCCGCGGTGCCCGCCGCCCGATCCGGCGATCTTTGCATGATGCAAACGCTGGGATAGCTTGGCGGCATGACCCACGAGGACCATCGCGCGTCGACTCCTCGCGGGCGGGCGCGCCGGGAGCAGCTCGTGCGGATCGGGCTCGACCTGCTCGCCGAGGGCGGCTGGGCGGCGATCACGGCGCGCGCCGTGGCGGACCGCGCCGGCACCCGCCCGGGCCTGCTCCACCACTACTTCAACGGGCTGCCGGGGCTGCACGTCGCCGTCGCGCAGCGCGCCACCGAGATGATCGTCGACCCGGTGGTGGACGCGCTGCTCGCCGCCCCCGACCCGGCGGCGGCGGTGGCGGCGCTGCACGACCTCGTCCCGCACATGGCCGACGGTGAGCGCAACCTCAGGCTGGCCGCCGAGCTGCTGGTCAGGGCGTTGCGCGACCCCCGGATGGCGGCCGAGCGGCGGGACTGGTCGCGCGCCCTGCGCGACCGGATCACCGGGCGGCTGGCGCAGCTGCGCCCGGACTGGCCCGCGGAGCGCCGCGCGGGCACCGCGACGCTGTGCACGGCGCTGCTGGACGGGCTGCTCCTCCAGCTCGTCCTCGACCCCGGCCTGCCGACCGGCCCGGCCCTGGACGCGGCAGCCGCGCTGGTGGCGAAGCCCTGAGACCGTGTGCCCCGCCGGCACGGCCGGAGGCGCCGCGGGCCCGCGCGGCCCGCGGCGCCTCCCTGCCGTCCGGTCAGCCGGCGTCGCGCGGGGCGTGCGCCACGGCGACCGGTGCGTCCGCGTGGTGCAGCAGGGCGTGGCTGACCGAGCCGAGCAGCAGGCCGCGGAAGCCGCCGTGCCCGCGGGAGCCCACGACGATGAGCCGGGCGTCCTCGGCCGCGCCGAGCAGCACCTCGCGGGGGCTCCCCGTCACGACCTCGGTCCTGACGCGGACACCGGGGTACTTGTCGCGCAGCGGCTCGGCGAGCCGGTCGAGCCGCTCCGCGGCGAACTCGCGCAGCGATCCGGCGTCCAGCAGCGGCACGGTCCCGATCTCCGGCTCGGCGGGCCAGGCCGTCACCGCCACCAGGTCGGCCCCGCGCAGGTCCGCCTCGGTAAACGCCAGGGCGAGCGCCTCCAGCGAGGCCGCGGACCCGTCCACGCCGACCACCACCGGGCCGCCGGAGCGCGTCTCCTCCGCCGGGCGGTCCCGCACGACCACCACCGGGGCCGACGCGTGCGACGCCAGCTCCACGGCCGTCGAGCCGAGCACCAGGCCCGCGAACCCGCCGCGGCCGCGCGTGCCGACCACGACCAGCTCGGCCTCGGCGGCGGCCTCCAGCAGCACGGGCGTCGGGCCGCCGCGGCCGATCACCGCGCGCACCTCGCCGGCCGTCTCGCGGGCGTGGTCGGCGCCCTCGCCGACGACCTGCTCGGCCGCCGCGACCAGGTCACCGACCGGGATGGCCAGCGGCCCGGCCGCGCCGTAGACGTCCCAGGCGTGCGCCACCGTCAGCGGGACGCCCCGCAGCCGCGCCGCCGCGGCCGCCCACCGCACCGCCGCCTCGCTCGCCGGAGAACCGTCGTATCCCACCACGACACCGCGCTCGCCGCTCATGATGCCTCCCTCGTCGTCTCGTCCCCAGCTTCGCGGGACGGGACGTACGCCGGGCAGGGGCGCTGGTCCGTCAGGCGCGGGACCTTCGGCCCGGAATGATCGCCACGGGGACGGCGGCGCGGCGGAGCATCGCGGAGCTGGTCGCGCCCAGCGGATCCGGGCCGGTGCCGCGGTCGCCGAGGACGAGGAGCCCGGCACCGTCCGCCGCCCGGCCCAGTGCCTCGCACGGGCGCTCCAGCATCAGCGACACCGTGACGTCGACCTCCGGGTGGCGCTCCAGCCAGGGGGCGACGGCCTCCTCCAGCTCGGCGGTGCGCTTCTTCTCCAGCAGCTCCGTGTCGTTGAACAGGCCCAGCTCGTCCTCGGCCACGGCCGCGGGCTCCCAGCACCCGTAGACGATGTGCAGGTCCCAGCCGCGCAGCGCCGCCTCCTCGAACGCGAAGCCGAGCACCGCGGAGCAGCCCTCCGCGGCGTCGGTGCCCGCGACGACCCGCCTCGGCAGGTCCGCCACCTCCGGGACGACGATCACCGGGCGCTCCACCGTCGCGGGCACCTCGAGCGTGGTGGCGCCGATCTCCGGGTGCTCGCCCGAGCCGATCACGGTCAGCTCCGCCGCTGCGGACGCCTCCAGCAGCGCGTCCTCCACCGGCCCCCGCGCGAGGAGCCGGCGCACCGTGCCGGGCGCGCCCAGTTCCCGCGCGCGGCGGACGCCCTGCGCGAGGAGGTTCTCCCCCGCGCGCCTCCGGATCGCCTCGGCGTGCGGGTCCTCGTGGCCGCTCGCGTAGGGCCAGTGCCAGCAGTGGAAGATCATCAGGTCGAGGTCGCGCGCCCGGGCCTCCTCGACCGCCCAGCGCAGCGCGCCCTCGTCCTCCCGCGTCCCGTCGTAGCCGAACAGGACGTGCGGCCGCTGGATCCCATCCTCGCCGTTCATGTGCCCGCCTCCTTGGTGAACACTTTTCATTTCCTGCGGCCGCACCGAGTAACGAGAGCGGCGCCGGAAGAAAGCGCCCAAAACCCAGTCTGCGCGCTAACCGGGCTACGTAGAAGAGGCCGAACCTCCCCGGAGGGCGGTTTCCGGGCGCCCGCCGCAGATGGAGCGTGCCAGGGCCGTTTCGGACGATCATTGCCACCCGACACTCCGGACCGTAATCACCCCGACGCGAAGCGTAGAATCGCCGCATGATCAAGAGCGCCGGGGTCGCCCTGCTGCTGGGCGGAACGATGGCACTGGGCGGCGCCGCCGTCCCCGCGCACGCGGCCCCGGCCGGGAGCCTGGCGGCCGACCTGGACGCGATCCTGCGGGACGGGCGCCTCCGGGGCGCGGCGGTGAGCGTGACGGTCCGGGACGCCGGGACGGGCCGCACCCTCTACGACCGCGACGCAGGCGCGCCCCGCACACCGGCCTCGAACAACAAGCTGCAGACCGCCGCCGCGGCGTTCGGCCTCCTCGGCCCCGGATACCGGTTCCGCACGACGGTGAGCGTCGAAGGCGACGACCTCTACCTCACCGGCACCGGCGACACGACCATGCGGGCCGCCGAGTACGACCGGCTCGCCGCGGCCGTCGCCGCCGAGGGCGTCACCGAGATCAGGGGCGACCTCGTCGCCGACGACACCTGGTTCGACGCCCTGCGGACCCCGCCCGGGTGGGCGCCCGGCGACCTCCAGTACGCCTACGCGGCGCAGACGTCCGCCTTGACGGTCTCGCCCAACGACGACTTCGACGCCGGCTCGGTCGAGATCTCGCTCGCCCCCGCCGCCCGCGCGGGGCGGCCGGTGCGGGCCGGGCTGACCCCCGGCACCGACGTGGTGAAGATCGACAACCGGGCGGTCACCGGCAGGCCCGGCTCGCCGTCCAGCCTCGCGGTCCGCCGGCGCAACGGCGGGAACACGATCGTCGTGACGGGCTCCCATCCGGCGGGTGCGGCGCCGACGAGCGTCCTGCGGTCTGTCGAGGAGCCGACGCTGTACGCGGCGGACGTCTTCCGCAAGGCGCTCAAAGCGCACGGCGTCCGGGTGGCCGGCGCCACCGAACGCGGCCGGACCCCCGCCGGCGCCCGGACGGTCGCCACCCGCACCTCGATGCCGCTGTCGCAGCTCGCGGTGCCGTTCCTCAAGCTCAGCAACAACGTCATGGCCGAGACCCTCGTCAAGGCGATCGGCCGCGAGACGCGGGGCGAGGGGAGCTGGGCGGCCGGGCTGCCCGCCGTCACCGCCGAACTGCGGCGCCTCGGCGTCGACACCGCCCAGGTGACCATGGCCGACGGGTCGGGCCTGGCGCGCGCCAACCGCACGACGGCCGCGCAGCTCGGCACGCTGCTGCGGAACGTCCGGAAGCGGCCCTGGTTCCCCGCCTGGCGCGCCGCACTGCCCGTCGCCGGTCAGCCCGGCCCGCTGGCCGGCGGCACGCTCGCGAACCGCATGCGGGGCACCGCCGCGGCCGGGAACGTCCGCGCCAAGACCGGCACGCTGACCGGCGTCACCGCCCTGTCCGGCTACGTCCGCGGCCCCGGCGGCCGCACGCTGGTCTTCTCCACCCTCTTCAACGGCTACTCCGGCGGCGCCCCGAAGGACCTCGAAGACAGGATCGCCATCCGCCTGGCCACCGGAGGCACGGCCGCGTCCACCCGGTACCGCGCGGCCAGGCTCGACGGCGGCGACCTGGAGCCGACCTGGCTGGCCGGGCGCCTCCCCTGAACCGTCAGGGCGCGGGAGGATCGAGGTCGCGGATGGCGGTGCAGGCTCGGGTGGCCATGGTGAGGAACATGGCGTCGCCGCGTTCGGTCGGGGTGCCGTAGGCGCAGCCCAGGACGGTGATGAGAGGGCCTTGCAGGAGGGCGAAGCGGTAGTCGTCCCAGCAGAGGTCGAACGGATAGTCACGGACGCCGTGCGTGAGGAGGGCCTCGTGGTAGCGGGCCACGAGGTCGCGTTCGTGGGCGCGGCGGTCGTCGGTGGTGAGGCTGGTGGCCAGGAAGTAGGACAGGTCGCGGGCGGGCAGGCCGATGGTGAGGGTCTGCCAGTCGACGGTGGTCGCGGTGTCGCCGTCCGGTGGGAACAGGATGTTGTCCAGGCGGTAATCGCCGTGGACGAGGCCGAAGCGCTCGGAGCGGGCCGTCAGCCAGGGGCCGATGGTCTCGGTGGTCCGCCGCAGGGTGTCCCGGTCTGCGGGGTGGAGGCGGTCGCCGAAGCGGTCGATGAAAGTCTCGACGGCGGGGGCGTAGACCTCGGCCAGGGTGTCGGCGTCCGCGGCGGTGTTGTGGTGCAGGCCGTCGACGCCGAGCAGGGAGTCGTCGCACCAGCGGGGCCCGTGCAGGCCCGCCAGGGCGGTCATGCACGCGCCGGCCCGCCGTGGCGGGCAGCCCGCCAGCTGGTCGCCCTGGACGGCCGGGGCCAAATCCTCTAGGAGGATCACGAAGTCGAAGGTCTCGTGGTCGATCGCGGCGTGGTGGCAGCGCGGGGTGCGGATGGCGACGGTGGGGGCGATGTCGCGGTAGAAGAGGACCTCGGTGCGGTAGGCGCCGCCGAGCAGGGCGCGGGCGGCCGGGTCGGCGGCGGGCAGCTTGGCCACCAGGCGGCCGGGGCCGTCGTCACCGGTCAGGGTCAGCCGGAAGCAGGCGCCGATCTGGCCGGTGCCGACCGGGTCGGCGGCCACCCCGTCGACCCGTGCGTCCAGGACGCCGCTGAGCCAGTCCGGGGTGAGCTCGTCCGGCGTCACCGGGCGCGGCCGGGGTTGCGGGGCCAGGTCTCCGCGCCGGCCGGGCGGACGCGGCGGTAGGCGTCCAGGACCGGGGCGAGTTCGGCGGGCGTCGCGCCGTGCAGGATGACGCCGTCGGCGCCCGCGGCGAACTGGTCGAGGACGCGGGCCGCGCAGGCGTCCGGGCTGCCGGTGGCGGACGCGGCCAGCCACTCGTCCGGGATCAGCCCGGCGACGTGCCGCAGGTCGGCGGCGGTGCCGATCACGTCGAACGCGCCGGGGTAGCCGCTGACGAGGCCGTCGGCGCGGAAGCGCTCCAGCACGGCGGGATCCCACCCGTTCACCCGCACCAGCAGGTCGCCGTAGCCCTGCAGGTAGGTGGCCAGGCGGCCGACGAGCTTGCGGAGCCGCAGCTCCTCGTCCAGGTGGTCGCCCACGGTGGCCAGCACCGACCACACGCGGACGGACGCCGGATCGCGGCCCGCCGCCTCCGCCCCGCGGCGGATGGTCTCGACGGACCTGGCGAGGGTCTCGTCGGTGAAGAAGGTGTGCAGGACGACGCCGTCCGCGACCCGCCCGGCGAACTCCAGGGTCCGCTCCCCCATCGCCGTGAGGATGACCGGGATGTCCTCGTCGAACGAGGGGTCCTGGCTGAGGTACGGGTAGTTCCCGGCCGGCCCGTCGTGGCCGGCGACCGCCTCGCCGCGCCAGAGCCGGCGCAGGATGCCGATGGCGTCCTCCATCTGCGCGCTGGTGACGCGCGGCAGGCCCATCACGTCGAACAGCATGTCGAACCCGCGGCCGAGCCCGAGCGCGAACCGCCCGCCGGACAGCCGGTGCATGGTCGTCGCGAGGGTCGCGGTCAGCAGGGGGTGGCGGGTGTTGTGGTTGGTGGCGGCGGTGGCGATGCCGATCCGCTCGCCGGCCGCGGCGGCGGCCCCGGAGAGCACGCCCGCCTCCTTGGTCGTGAACCGCTCGGACAGGAACACCGACCCGAGCCCGAGGCGCTCGCCCTCGGCGACCTCGGCGATCAGGTCCCGGGGCGTACCGGAATGGCCGGCCAGACCGTAGAAACCGAGCTCGGGCAGGTCGTCCATGGGCGGTCCCTCGGGGGTCAGGGGACGCGGCCCGGCCGCGTCACGATACGCGGACTCTAGTTTGGACAGTTGTCCAGATCAAGGCGGGGGTGTGGCGTAGACGGTCAGCCAGATTGAGCGGGCCAGGGTTCGGGCCACTCGGTCGTCTGCCGGGCCCTCGTCGTGGCGGCAGCGGGCCTGGATGGCGTGTTCCACCATGCCGGTGAGCACCTGGGCCGTCATCGGGACGTCCATGCCGGGGTCCACGGTGCCCGCCTGCTGCTCGGCGTCGAGTCTGTCCCGTACGACGTCGGTGAAGCGGCGTCTGCGGTCGCGCCAGAAGGCGGCTACGTCCGGGTCGTAGGCGGCCACCTCGGCCAGGGCGGCCAGGACGCGGCGGTGGTCGCGGTAGGCGGTGATCATCTGGCGCATGGCGTGCGCGACGCCCGCGACGCCGTCAGCGTGGTCGGCGCGCCACCAGGTGACGGCCTCGCCGAACAGCGCCTCCACCGCCTCCTCCGCGAGCGCGATCAGCAGCCGGCTCTTGTCGGGGAAGTGCAGGTAGAAGGTGGACCGTGCCACGTGGGCGCGCTCGGCGATGCGCTGGACGGGCAGTTCGGTGTACGGGGTCCCGTCGGCCATCATCTCGGCGGCCGTCCGCAGCACGCGGTGCCGGACGTCCTCGCGCCGTTCGCGCACCTTGCGGCGGGGCCGGGTGGTGGAGGCCATGGCCGGAAGCGTACCCCGCGCCGCGCACTCATCGGACAGTGTGTCGACACAGTGCTTGACAGTGTCCGGTGACCCGAATCACACTCGGTCCACGGCTCCACGCCAGGGGCCGGACGTCACGGGGGGCTCGGCCGAGGAGGCTCAACGTGGTACGTCCCGACACCGTCCGCCGGAACCTGGCCGCCCTGCTCGTCCTGGTGCTGGCCGTCACCTGCCTGGCCGCCGCCCCGCCGGCGCGCGCCGACGACCCGGGCTCGTGGATCCCCCGCACCGACATCACCCGCTCCGACCTCACCCAGGTGCCCGGCAAGCTCGCGGAGCCCTCCGACGACGGGCCGCACCCGGGCTCGGCGACCGAATGGTGGTACACGCACGTCATGGACCCCGCGACGAAGCGGACGTTCATCGCGATGCTGTTCACCGAGCCCGTCCCGGCCGCGGTGATCTTCTGGTACCCGGAGGAGGGGCAGAAGCTCGTCCTGCCGGAGCCGGCCTTCGACGTGACCGCGCAGGACGGCCCCGTCGTCCGCAGCAGCGCCGGCGACCTGGTCTACGACGAGGAGCGCGGCGCCTACCACCTGACGTGGCACGGGCTCTTCGCCAAGGCCGACATCTGGTTCGACGACGCGCTGCCCGGGGTGACCGGCGGGCCGATCGAGTACGACAACGGCCAGACGATGTACTGGACGTCGCCCGTCGCGACCAGCCACGTGAAGGGCTGGCTGCAGCCGCCCGGGGCGTCGTCCCCGGTCAGCGTGGACGGGTGGCGCGGCTACCACGACCACAACTGGGGCAACTTCAACGTCCTCGACCAGAGCTACTCCGGCTGGGAGTGGGGCGTCTCCCACGAGCCGGACGGCACGGCCACCCTGCTCGGCGGCGTGGTGAAGGGCGACGGGACCTGGCAGGGCGTCGTCGGGCGGGTGACGCACGAGGAGACCTACGGCTGCATGAGCGAGATCGCGCTCTCCGGATGGCGCGTGTCGGGCCTATTCTCCTACCCGGAGACGACGACCTTGACCTGCGACTCGTCCAAGCTCGCGACCCCCGAGGGCCTCACCGAGGACCGGCCGGGGCTGGAGCGCAGCTTCCACGTCACCGACCCGTTCATCCTGGACATCGGCCTGCTGGCGCTGCCCGAGTCGCTGGGCCGCACCGTCCCCGGCTCGATCGGCCTCATCGAGCACATCCGGACGCTGCAGGCCCGGCTGCCCCGACCCTGACC
>NZ_SMKM01000552.1 GCF_004348665.1 Actinomadura sp. GC306
TGTGTATAAGCGACAGCGCCGATCCAGCAGCCCGCTCGCACGGACCCGCCGGGCCAGCGGCGCGAAATCACTACCGGCAGGCCGGACCACCGCGGGGGGCGCAGCGTGCAGGGTCGAGGGCATGAAGCCTCCATACGTGAAACAGGGGATCGATACTCCGAAGCTACGGAGCCCGGCACCGGCCGGTCTCCACGCTCCAGAGCCATTCCCCATCTGGCTCCTAAGTCCCGGGTCCATCCCCGGCATACGCCGCACCGAACACGACCCCTGCGAAAAACACCGCCAACAGCCGCCATATAGGCTCACAAACCATGGACGACGGCACACGTTGGATCAACCTCAACGGCGCGGTCAACGCCCGCGACCTCGGCGGCCTCCCCACCACAGACGGACGCACCACACGCCGCGCACGCATCCTGCGCTCCGACAACCTCCAGCACCTCACGGTCGCCGACGTACGCCTCCTCCTCGACGACTACGGCCTCAAGAACATCATCGACCTGCGCAGCAACGCCGAAGTACGCCTCGAAGGACCCGGCCCCCTCACCCGCGTACCGTCCATCACCCTCCACCAGCTGTCCCTGTTCCCCGAAGGCGGCCGCCACACCGACGTCGCCGCCGACATCGACAAAGTCCTCCCCTGGC
>NZ_SMKM01000058.1 GCF_004348665.1 Actinomadura sp. GC306
GGCCCTGACGGCGGACGGTGAGGGGGCGGAGGCCGGGCAGAAGGCTCGGCTGGCCACGGCCGAGGTGCGCCGGGGTGACCTTGTGGACACCGAGACGGTCGACGGGCGGCTCACATATGGGGGCGTTCGGGAGGTGTGGGCGGGTGTGTCGGGCGTGGTGACGTGGGCGCCGAAGCAAGGGGCGACCATCGAGCGGGGGGAGACGCTGCTGCGGGTGGCTGGGAAGCCGGTCACGCTCATGTACGGCGGCAGTCCCATGTACCGCACGCTCCGGGCCGGGGATTCGGGCAAGGACGTGCGGCAGCTCGAACGCAACCTGCGTGCTCTTGGGCATGGCGGCATGACCGTCGACAAGGAGTTCACCGCGGCGACCGAGGCCGCGGTGAAGGGGTGGCAGGACAACCGGGGGCTGGACGAGACCGGGACGGTCGGGCCGGAGCACGTGGTGTTCCTCGGTGGGGCTGTGCTGGTTCGGGACGTCAAGGCGCCCGAGGGGAAGCGGATCGGCCAAGGGCAGCCGGTGCTTACGGTGACCGGGACGCGGCGCGTCGTCCAGGTGGACCTGGATGCCGACAGGCAAGAGCTCGCCAAGGAGGGCGCGTCCGTCACGGTGGAATTGCCCGGTGGCGAGACCGTCCCGGGAAGATCGCCGAGGTCGGCAGAGTCGCGGAGAGCGCCGGGTCGGGACAAGAGAAGAAGACCACGATCAGTGTTGAGATCTCGCTGGGGGACCCGGAGACGGGGCGGCTGGACGAGGCGCCCGTCAGTGTGGCGCTGGAGAGCGAGCGGAGGAAGGGCGTCCTGTCGGTGCCCGTGGAGGCGCTGCTGGCGCTGCGGGAGGGCGGTTTCGGTGTCGAGGTCGTGGACGGGGCGGGGCGGCGGCTCGTCCCGGTGGACGTCGGGGCGTTCGGTGGCGGGCGCGTCGAGGTCGCCGGCGGGGTCCGCGAGGGCATGAAGGTCGGGGTGCCCGCGGCATGAACATCGTCGAACTGGCCGGTGTGACCAAGAGGTACCCGGATGTCGTGGCGCTGCGAGGTGTCGATCTGGTGCTCGCGCAGGGGGAGATGGCCGCGATCGTGGGCCCGTCCGGGTCCGGGAAATCGACGCTGCTGCACATGATCGGGACGCTCGACCGTCCCACCGGGGGGCGCGTGACGGTCGCTGGGCACGAGGTGGCGGGGCTCGGCGACCGGGAGCTGTCGGCGCTGCGGGCCCGGCACATCGGGTTCGTGTTCCAGCAGTTCCACCTCGCCGCAGGGGTGAGCGCGCTCGACAACGTCGCGGACGGGCTCCTCTACAGCGGGACGCGCTTGCGGGAGCGCCGGGAGCGGGCGCGGGCGGCGCTGGAACGGGTCGGGCTGGGGGAGCGGACCGGGCACCGGCCGCACGAGCTGTCGGGCGGTGAGCAGCAGCGGGTCGCGGTGGCGCGGGCCGTGGCCGGGGAACCGGGCCTGCTGCTGGCCGACGAGCCGACCGGCAACCTCGACTCCGGTGCGGGCGCCGGTGTGCTGGCCCTGCTGGACGAGCTGAACCGCGCCGGCACGACCGTCGCGATCATCACGCACGATGCGGAGGTCGCCGCGCGGGCGCCGCGCAGGGTGCGGGTCAGGGACGGGCGGATCGTGGCCGACGAGCGGGTGGGGGCGGGCAGCCGATGAGGAACGAACTGTCGCCCGCGCGGCTGGACGCGGCGGACGTCCTCCGCGTCGGTCTCGGCGGGCTGCGGGCGCGTCCGGCCCGGGTGGTGCTCTCCGCGGTCGGCATCGCGATCGGGATCGCGACGATGGTCGCGGTCATCGGGATCTCCTCGTCCGGCAAGGAGGACCTGCTGCGGCGCCTCGACCGGCTCGGCACGAACCTGCTGACGGTCAAGCCCGGCGACACGCTGTTCGGCGAGAAGGCGGAACTGCCCGAGACGGCGCCGGAGATGGTCCGGAGGATCGGGCCCGTCACGGCGGTCGGGGCGACCGGGTCGGTGGACGCGACCGTCCGCCGCACCGGCATGATCCCGGAGGAGGTCACGCACGGGATCGCGGTGCAGGCCGCCACGATCGAGCTGCTGGACACGCTGGAGGTCGATACCGCGAGCGGTGCGTGGCTCAACGCGGGGACGGCACGCTACCCGGGTGTCGTGCTCGGTGACCTGGCGGCGCGGAGGCTCGGGCTCGACAGGGCGGGCGGGCAGGTATGGATCGGGAAGCGGTGGTTCACCGTCGTCGGCGTCCTGCGGCCCGCCGGGCTGGCGCCCGAGATCGACCGGTCGGCGCTCGTCGGCTGGGACGCCGCGCAGCGGTACCTGGGGTTCGACGGGCATCCGACGACGATCTACGAGCGGTCGGCGGACGCCTCGGTGGAGGAGGTCCGGAGCGTCCTCGCCAAGACGGTCAGCCCCGAACGTCCCGAGGAGATCGAGGTCGGCCGCCCCTCGGACGCGCTGGAGGCCAGGGCGGCGGCGGAGGGCGCGTTCACCGGGCTGCTGCTCGGGCTCGGCGCCGTCGCGCTGCTGGTCGGCGGGGTCGGGGTCGCGAACACGATGGTGATCTCGGTGCTGGAGCGGCGCCGCGAGATAGGGTTGCGGCGGTCGCTCGGCGCGACGCGCGGGCAGGTGCGGGTGCAGTTCCTCGCCGAGTCGCTGCTGCTGTCGGCGGCCGGCGGCGTGGCCGGAGTCGTGGCCGGTGCGGCGGCGACGGCCGGGTTCGCGCTGTGGAAGGGGTGGCCGCCGGTCGTGCCCGCCTGGGCGTTCGGCGGCGCGCTCGCCGCCACCGTCGTGATCGGGGCGGCCGCGGGGCTGTACCCCGCGATGCGCGCGGCGCGGCTGCCGCCGACCGCGGCGCTCGCGGCGGCGTGACGGCGCGACACTGGCGTCGTTTCGGCGTGCCGGGGCATGATTGTGAGGGCCACCGACGTCCCGTCCGGGGAGGTGCCTGAACAGCCATGCCGGTGACACGTCCGCTGCGGGAGCGCTGCCGGGAGTTCCTCGGGATCGACGGAGAGATCCGCTACATCTTCCCCGCGACGTCCTACGGCGGCGGGGCGGGGTTCATCTTCGTCGTCACCGACGACCAGATCGCCGTGATCTCCACCGGCGCGATGAGCCGCAGCACGCCGAAGACCGTGTGGGGCAGCTACCCGCGCGGCACCAGGATCGGGCCGGTGGAGGCCGGGGCCGGGGCCTCGTTCGAGTTCGCCGGCGCGGTGTTCGAGGTGGACGACGAGTACGTCGCGGTCGTCAACGCCGCCGATGCCGAGATCTTCGACCGCGACAGCCTGCCCAAGGACCCCCTGCCGGACCTCTAACCGGACCTCTAGACGGGGCTCTAGACGGAGCGCCAGGCGGCCTCGCGGTGGCGGGCCAGGGCGGTCAGCGCCTGGTTGACCGGTGCCGTCCGGCCCACCTTGGCCGCCTCCCGGGGTACCGCGCCGTTGATCACGTCTATCTCGCTGGTCCGGCGCGCCCTGTGGTCGAGGAGCGCGGACGGCTCGGCGTCGGGCATCCGGGCGGCGAAGTCCCGTACCAGTTCCACCGGGTCCGGGACGTCGATCGCCACCCCGCGCGCCCGGGCGGTCTCCCACGCCTCGGTCGCCGCGGCCTGGCTCGTCAGGGACAGCTCGGGGTGGTCGCGCACCTCGCCCACGGTCAGGCCGGTCAGGGCGCACGGAGCGCTGTAGGCGACGTTGCAGATGAGCTTCTCCCACTGCATCGCGACGACGTCGTCCACGGCCGCCGCGTCGAACCCGGCCGTCCGCCACGCCGCGGCGACCTCCTCGACCCGCTCGGGAGGCAGTGAGCTGTGGGCGCCGAACCGCAGGGCGCGCATCGCGTTGTGCCGGACGCGGCCCGGCCCGAGCAGCCCGGCGCCGAAGCCGCTGGCGATGCCGATGGCCAGGCGGCCGGCGCCGACCGCGCCGGCCACGACATCGGCCGAGCCGAGGCCGTTCTGGATGGTCAGGACGGTGGTGCCCGCATCCAGCAGCGGCGCGAGTCCGGCCGCGGCCGCGGGGACGTCGGCGGCCTTGACGGCGAGGACGACGAGGTCCACGGGGTCGGCGGGCGGGACGGTGCGGGCCGTGAGGGCGGCGCGGAACTCCCCGTCGGGTCCGCTGACGTGCAGCCCGTCACGGGCGATCGCCTCGACGTGGTCCCGCCACCTGTCGACCACCGACACCGGGTGGCCCGCGCGGGCCAGGCGCGCGGCGTACACCGAGCCCATGGCGCCGCAGCCGACGACGCAGATCCTCATCCGTCCAGCTCCTTGCGGAGGTTGGCGATCTCCCGGTCGAGGCCCGGCTTGGCCTCCAGCCCGAACCCGGGTGCCTCGCCGGGATGGACGAGGCCGCCGGAGAGCCGGCAGTCCGGGCTGTACCCGCCGAAGGGTTCGAAGACCCCGGGATACGCCTCGCAGCCGCCCAGCCCCAGCCCGGCCGCGATATGGAGGTTGATCAGGTGCCCGCCATGCGGGAACGCCTGGGAGCGGCCGACGCCGTGCGACTCCATGGCCTCGATCATGCGGGCGTACTCGGTGAGCCCGTAGCTGAGCCCGGCGTCCATCTGGAAGACGTCCCGGTCGGGACGCACGCCGCCGTAGGCGAGGAGGTTGCGCACGTCCTGCACGGAGAAGAGGTTCTCGCCGGTGGCGACGGCCCCTGGATATGCCTCGGTCAGCTCCCGGTGCAGCGCGTAGTCGAGCGGGTCGCCGGCCTCCTCGTACCAGCGCAGGCCGAGGCCGGACAGGGCGGTGGCGTAGGCCAGGGCGCGGTCCCGGTCGAAGCGCCCGTTGGCGTCGACGGCGACGCCGTCCCCGCCGCCCATCACCTCGACGGCCGCCTCCACGCGGGCCAGGTCACCGGGCAGCGGCAGGCCGCCGATCTTGATCTTGACGGCAGGGTAGCCCTGGTCGACGTAGCCGGTGAGCTCGTCGCGGAGGCGGTCCAGGGAGTCGCCGGGGTGGTAGTAGCCGCCCGCTGCGTAGACCGGGACTCCGGTGGTCGCGGGCCGGCGGCCGAAGGCGCGGGCGATGGTGGCGTGGGCGGGTTCGTCATGGTGCTTGGCCAGCAGGTCCCACACGGCGAGTTCGACGGCGCCGGCCGCCGCGGCGCGGTCCCCGTGGCCGCCGGGCTTCTCGTTCCGCATCGCGCACGCGAGGACGCGGGCGGGCGAGAGCAGCCCGGTCGCCGGATCGAGGAGGGTGCCGGGGTCGGCGCCGAGCAGCCGCGGGATCATGCGGTCGCGCAGGATGCCGCCCTGGGCGTGGCGCCCGATCGAGTTGAACGCGAA
This sequence comes from Actinomadura sp. GC306, assembly GCF_004348665.1. Taxonomy (GTDB): domain Bacteria; phylum Actinomycetota; class Actinomycetes; order Streptosporangiales; family Streptosporangiaceae; genus Spirillospora. Next base: position 5,276 of record NZ_SMKM01000058.1, read on the forward strand.
GCCGGTGAGCGGGCGTCCGCCGCGCCGGACGTCGGTCCGCACGGCCACCAGGGAGACGGTGTGATCGGCGAAGTTCACCACGGAATTGCCGATGTCTCCGATGAGCGGGACGGCGACCTCGCGGACGTCGGTGATGCGCATGGTCCCAACTTATGATCTAGACCGTTTGAATTGTCTAGTCTAAACAGGCGGCGGGCGCCCGTGGGCGGGCGCCCGCCCTCGGTGGCACGGGTCACAATGTCCTTTGGTCCGGCGGACGGCGGGCCGCGGACGGGAGGGCAATGAGGCGTTACGAGGAAGTCGCCGAGGAGCTGGTCCGGCAGATCCAGTCGGGACGCTGGCCGATCGGCGGCCAGTTCGCGCCCGAGGTGGACCTGGCGGCGGAGTTCGACGTGAGCCGCGGGACGATCCGCGCCGCGCTCGACATCGTGGAGGAACTGGGCCTGGTCTCCCGCCGGCCGCGCCGCGGCACCCGCGTCGAGCGACTGAAGCCGCACTCGGTGTTCGCCCGCTCCGTCCATTCGGTCGACGACCTGATGCAGTACTCCGTGGAGACCGACCGCCAGGTCCTGTCGATCGCGGAGGTGGTGGTCGACGAGGTGGACGCCCGGGTGCTCGGCTGCCGGCCCGGCCAGCGCTGGACCAAGATCCGGATGCTGCGCAGCGACCCGGCCGACGACGGGTGGCCGCTGTGCTGCACCGACGTCTACCTCGAACCCGACGTCGCGGCCGCCGTGGGCGACCAGGTGCTCGACCCCAAGCGGCTGATCTCGGACATGGTCGAGCAGGCGACCGGCCGCACCGTGCACACCATCGAGCAGCGGATGCGCGCGGCGACGGTGCCGGACGCCATGGTCGACCTGCTGCGCACCACCGCCGGCTCGCCGGTGCTGCGGATCACGCGGCGCTACCTGGACCGCGCCGGGCAGCCGTTCGAGATCACGGTCTCGGTGCACCCCGCCGACCGGTTCGAGTACGCCGTGGACCTGGAGCGCGGCCGCGGCTGACCGTGGCGGGCGCGGTCCGGGGGAGCGGGTAGCCTGCCCGTCCAATGGTCCAGACCGTTCGACAAAAAGTCTGGTGACCAGAAACTCTTTCCGATACCGTGGCGACGGGTCACCTGAACAGGAGGAACACGATGGGGACCAACTCCGAGTTCGAGCTCCAGGGACTCTGCCACCTCGCGCTGGTCTGCGAGGACATGGAGCGCACCGTCGACTTCTACACCAACGTCCTCGGCATGAAGCTGAGCAAGACGATCAAGCTGCCCAACGGCGGCCAGCACTTCTTCTTCGACATGGGCGGCGACCAGTACCTGGCCTTCTTCTGGTTCCCCAACGCCCCCGAGCGGGCCCCGGGCGTCGCGTCCGCCGCCGACCTGCCGGGCATCGGCGACATCGCCACCGCGCACGGCTCGATGAACCACGTCGCCTTCAAGATCCCGCTCGACAAGTTCGACGAGTACAAGGCCAAGCTGGACGCCAAGGGCGTCCGGACCGGCCCGGTCCTGGAGCACGACGACAGCGAGCGCGGCGTGGCCGAGACGTACCACGACGGCGTCTTCGTCCGCTCGATGTACTTCTTCGACCCGGACGGCGTCCTGCTGGAGTTCGCCGCCTGGACGCGCGAGCTGACCGAGGCCGACGTCAACCTCGCGCCGATGACCGCCGCGGGCGTCCCGGCCGGCCAGGGGGCCTCCGCATGAGCGGAGAGCCGATGGTGGAGTACGCCGAGCGGTTCTTCCGGCTGGTGGAGTCCGGTGACATCGCCGCCGTCTCCGCCCTCTACCACGACGATGTCACCGTCTGGCACAACTACGACGACATCGACCAGACCAAGGACGAGAACCTCGCGACGCTCGGCAGTCTCGCCGACCGCTACGACAGGTTCGGTTACGCCCGGCCCCGCCATACCGCGCTCGAAGACGGCTTCCTCCGGCAGCACGTCATCGAGGTCGAGCGCAACGGGCGGTCGGCCTCGATCCCGGCGATCCTCCGCGTCTACGTCGAGGACGGCAGGATCCGGCGGATCGAGGAGTACTTCGACCGCACCAAGCTCAACGAGCTCCTCGCGGCCTGAACCGCGGGCACCGTGGCTGACCCCGGGCACCGGATCGGAGCCGGACGCACGACCGGCACCGGGTCAGCCCCGGAACCCGTCCGGAAAGCGCCCGAGTGCGGGAGCCGTTGCTCAGGAGAGCTCAGGAGAAGAAGCCGCGGCACTGCTCGGCGTGGCGCAGCAGGTCCTCGGCGACGGGGACCTCGGTGAAGTCCTGCTTGCGGTGGCTGGGCGCCGAGATGCTCACCGCGTAGCGGGAACCGGCGTGGGTGCCGAGCGGGACGGCCACCGCGATGACCCCGTCCTCGCTCTCCTGCAGGCCGGTGGCGTAACCCCGCTTGCGGATGCGGTCCAGGTCCTCCAGGAGCGCGGTCCGCGTGGAGAGGGTGTGGGGGGTCAGCGCCTCAAGGTTCTCCCGCGGGTAGAGCGCGACGACGGCCTCGTCGGTCAGCAGCGACAGCAGGACCTTGCCCGAGGCCGACACGTGGGCCGGGAGGGTCTTGCCCATCCGCGAGCCGACCCGCACGGCGCGGCTGCTCTCCACGGCGTCCACGAAGGACACCAGCGAGCCGTCCAGCCGGGCGAGGTGGACGGTCTCGCCGTAGTGCTTCGCGAGCTCCTCCAGCATGGGCCGGACCTGCTCGCGGACGTCGATCTGCCGCAGCACCGAGAAGGCGATCTCGGTGAGCGCGGGCCCCGGCTCGTAGGCCCGCGAGGTGCTCGACTGCCGCACGAACCCCCGGTACTGCAGCATCGCCAGCACCCGGTGCGCGGTGGACGACGCCACCGACAGGTACTCGCTCACCTCGGTGAGGCGAAGGCTCTTCCGCTCGCCCAGCAGCAGCAGGATGCGCAGCGCGTTGTCGACCGACTCGATCGGGTACTGCGGCTTGCGCGGCTGGCCGGCGGAGGAGCTGTCCACCCAGCGGATCTTATCCGTGGACGATGTCATCGGCCCTTCCATCCCGGAGCTCGAACTTGAGCACTTTGCCCGAGGCGTTGCGGGGGAGCCGCTCGACCGCCTCGACGCCCGTGGGCAGCTTGTACGGCGCCAGCTCGCGGCGGGCGTGGTCGCGCAGCTCCTCGACCGACGGTACCGGCCGCCCGGGACGCGGCGAGACCACCGCGACCGGCGTCTCCCCCCACTTCGGGTGCGGCCGGCCCACCACCGCCACCTCGGCGATGTCGGGGTGGGAGGCGAGGACGTTCTCGACCTCGGCGCAGTAGACGTTCTCGCCGCCGGTGATGACCATGTCCTTGAGGCGGTCGACCACGTGGACGAACCCTTCGTCGTCGACCCGGACCAGGTCACCGGAGTGGAACCAGCCCCCGGCGAAGGCTTCGGCGGTCGCCTCGGGCAGGTTCCAGTAGCCCGACATGAGGCCGGGCCCCCGGTAGACGATCTCGCCGATCTCTCCGGCGGGGACGTCGTTCATCTCGCGGTCGACCACGCGCGCCCACACACCCGGCGCGGGCCGCCCCACCGAGCCGAGTTTGCGGCGGGCGTCCTTGCCCTCCAGGACGCAGGTGACCGGCGACATCTCCGTCTGCCCGAAGAGGGCGAGCATGTCGGCGTCGCCGAAGACCTCGCTCATCTCCCGCAGGAGCGTGTCGGTGGCGGGGGCGGCCCCCCACGCGGCGACGCGCAGCCGGGACAGGTCGCGGGGCCGCCGCCGCTGCTCGGCCACGAGCGCCTGCCACTGCGTGGGAACCAGGAAGACGGAGGTGACCCGGTGCTCGGCCATCACGTCGAGGTGCTCGCCCGCGTCGAAGGCACCGGTGGGCATCACGACCACCGTGGCCCCGGCGAGCAGGGACGGGGCCAGCCCGCCGATGGCGCCGATGTGGAAGAGCGGCGAGGCGCAGAGGTAGACCTCGTCGTACATCTCGAAGCGGAAGGCGATCAGGTTGGTCTGGCTCTGGGCGAGCAGGTTCCGGTGGGTGAGCACCGCGCCCTTGGGGTGCCCGGTCGTGCCGGACGTGTACATGATCAGCGCCGGCGCGTGCTCGTCCACCTCGATCGCGGCCAGCTCGTCGGCGGGCGAGCCCGTGGTGTGGCCGTTGAGCAGGTCCTCGCCGAGCGGCCCGTCCGGTGCGGTGACGTCCACGACCCGGACGCCGTCCTCCTTGGCCGCGTCGGCGGCGAGCCCGCCGTACGCGGCGTCGGCGAGCACCAGGGCGGCGCCGCAGTCACGGAGGATGTAGGCCACCTCGGCGGCGGCCAGCCGGGGGTTCACCGGGACGCCGACCGCGCCCGCGGCCGTGACCGCCAGGAGCGACTCGACGTACTCGGCCCCGTTGCCCATCACGAACGCGACCCGGTCGCCGGGGCCGACGCCCAGCCGCGCGAGCGCCCGGCCGGACCGCGGCACCCGGCCGGCGAGCTCGCGCCACGTGCGGGAGACGTCGCCGCAGCGCAGCGCGGTCACATCGGGGCGCGCATGGGCATGCCGGGCGAGGTGCGCGATCCAGTGCTGGCCGCGGGCGCCGTGGATCGCCGCGGACGCGGTCATCGCGGGCTCCCGCTCCCGAACCGCGCGCCGGCCCATTCGGCGATCGTGTCGGCGACCGCGTCGCGGGCACCGGCGGGCTCCAGGAAGTAGTGGTCGCCGCGGTGGTCGTGGCGGGTCTTGTCCTCGGCGGCGAGGGCGGCGGCGATCCGGTCGGCGTCGCTGGGGAAGACGCCGGTGTCCGCGGTCGGGTTGATGACCAGCGACGGGACGGTGATCTTGGTGAGGTTGCCTTCACCGCGGCAGGGCGACTCGCTCAGGCTCCACATGTTGAGCCAGTTGCGCACCGTCGTCTCCCCGGCGATCCCACGGTCGCCCCGGTTGGCGGCCTCGACGGGCCCACGGTAGCAGCTGTTCGGCTTGCGGTCGGAGGGCTCCAGCGCGGGGTCGACCATCCTCGGATCGGCCCATGTGCGGGGCACGGTGAAGTGGCGGTCGTAGTAGCCGGCCTCGGTGAGCCGGGCCAGTTCCGCCTTGGCCCACGCGGTGATCCGGTGGTTGCGGTCGACCTGCGCCCGCCGGTAGCGCTCGATGAACTCGGCGCTGTACGGCGGGCCGTTCTCCGGGTTGAACAGGTCGAGGGACGGGTCGGTGGCGACGGGGTCGAACTCGTCCACCACCGCGGCGTCCATCCAGGCGGTGAGGACGTCGGGACGGCCCAGGTGCGCGGCCAGCGACACGTAGCCGTCGGCGGGGAGCAGCTCGTCCACCCCCGGCACGGGGGCGTGGTCGACCGGCGGCTGCAGGACCGGGTCGACGGCCTGGGCCTGGTAGGCGGCCATCAGGGAGCCGCCCCCCGAGTTGCCCAGCAGGACGACCGTGTCGACCCCGGCCTCCTCGCGCAGCCAGCGCACCCCGACGCCGATGTCCACCAGCGCCTGGTCGAGCCGGAAGTTCCACTCGTAGCCGCGGAACCGGGTGTTCCAGCCGAGGAAGCCGATGCCGCGCTCGGCCATGAGGTCGGCGAGGTAGTGCTCGGCGAAGTCGATCTGGTAATGGGTCGCGATCATCGCCACCGTCGGCCGGTCGCCGTCCCGCACGTGGTAGAGGCCCTGGCAGGGATGACCGCCGGCACCCGCGCGCGGGGCGCCGGCGGACGGCCGCGAGACGAAGGTACGGGTGATCATCCGGCCGCCACCTCGATCCGGCTCGCGGCCACGTGGGCGCGGAGCTTCTCGAACAGGACGCCGAGCCGCTCGGTGGCCACCGGGTCCTTGAGGTGCCCGGTCTCGTCGAAGCAGTCGGGCGCGAACGGCATGACCACCTCGGGCCCCGGCATCACCGGCGACTGGGAGAAGACGAACATGTTCCGCAGCTCGAACTGGCAGCGGGCGGTGCCGAGCCGTCCCGGGGACGTGCCGATCAGCGCGACCGGCTTGCCCTGCAGGACGGAGGCGCCCAGCGGGAGGGAGATCCAGTCGAAGGCGTTCTTCAGCACGCCCGGGACCCCGCCGTTGTACTCCGGGGTGGCGATCATCAGCGCGTCCGCGGCGGCGATCTCTTCCCGCATCCGGGTGACCGCCGCCGGCTCCTGGGCGAGCAGGTCCTCGTTGAACAGCGGGAACTGCCCGATCAGGTCGCTGACGGTGACGGTGACGCCGGCCGGCGCCAGCCGGGCCGCGGACTCCAGCAGCAGCCGGTTCCACGACCCCTTGCGCAGGCTCCCGACGATTCCGTAGACGGTGATGTCCGCCGTGCTCACAGTGCTCCTCCCAGGTAGGCGTCGATGACGGCCGCGTCGCGGACGACGTTGGCCGGGGTGTCGAGGGCGATGCGGCGCCCGAAGTCGAGCACGCAGACGCGGTGCGAAATGCCCATCACCATCGACATGTCGTGTTCGACCAGCAGCATCGTGACACCCAGGTCGGCGTTGACCTCGCGCAAGGTCGCCGCCATCTCGGCGGTCTCCTCGTGGTTCATCCCGGCCACCGGCTCGTCGAGCAGCAGCAGCCGGGGCTCCATGCACAGCGAGCGCGCGAGCTCGACCCGCTTCTGCACGCCGTGCGGCAGCGTGCCCACGGTGTGCCGCAACAGGCCGCCGAGTCCGAGCCGGTCGGCCACCTCGGTGACCTTGCGCAGCGCCGCGCGCTCCTCGCGGGCGCTGCGGCCCCACCGGACCATGGCGGCCAGCGGCCCGGAGCGGAGGTGCTGGTGCCGCGCCAGGAGCAGGCACTCCTCGACGCTCATGGCCGGGAAGACGTCGACGTTCTGGAACGTGCGGGCGATCCCGGCGGCGGCGATCCGGTGCGGGGCGCTGCCCAGCAGCTGCCGCCCGGCGAACGTGATGCTCCCCGCCTCCGGGCGGTAGATGCCGGAGATGCAGTTGAACAGCGTGGACTTGCCGGCTCCGTTGGGGCCGATCACGGCGAACAGCTCGCCCTCGTCGATGGTGAAGGCGACGCCGTCCAGCGCGCGGATCCCGGCGAACGACAGGGTGAGGTCCTCGACCTCGAACAGTGCGGGGCTCACGAGTCGGCTCCTCGGGGGACGACGGGTTCGGTGCCGGTGCCGGCGCCGAGGTACGCCGCGGCGATGTCGTTGTCCTGCTCCAGCGCCGCGGGGGTGCCCTCCGCGTAGACCCGGCCGCCTTCCAGCAGGTAGGCGTAGCTGGAGATCGACAGGGCCATGCGCGCGTTCTGCTCGACGAGCAGGATCGAGGTGCCGTGCTCGTTGATGGACACGATGATGTCGCGGACCTGCTCGACGATCCGGGGCGCGAGGCCCAGGCTGGGCTCGTCCATGAGCAGCAGCCTCGGCCGGGACATCAGCGCCCGCGCGATCGCGAGCATCTGCTGCTCGCCGCCGGACAGGTAGCCCGCCTTGCGGTCCAGCAGGTCGCCCAGCCGGGGCAGCAGCGTCAGGACCTCGTCGCGGGCCGCGGTGAACGCGCCACCCCGGTAGCGGCGCACGTGCCCGCCGGTGGCGAGGTTCTCGGCGACGGTGAGCCCGGGGAAGACCATCCGTCCTTCCAGGCACTGCGCGAGCCCGGCGCGGACGCGCTGCGACGCGCGGGCGCCGGTCATGTCCTTGCCGAACAGCTCCACCCGTCCGCCGGTGAGGCGCCCGCGGTGCAGCCCGAGCAGGCCCGAGACCGCGCGCATGACGGTGGTCTTGCCCGCTCCGTTGGGGCCGAGGAGGCTGACGACCTCGCCCTGCGGCACCCGCAGGGACAGGTCGGTCACGGCGTTCCCGGCGGCGCCGTAGCCGGCGCTGACGGACGTGGTCAGCAGGGCCGGCGGACCGTCGGACGCGTGCGCGGCGTCGCGGCTCATGAGGTCTTCCGCCTTTCGCGTGGGCCGCCCAGCGGCACCCGCAGGCGCCGCCAGGTGCGGAGCAGGAGCGCCCGGATGCCGTTGGGCTCGAAGAGCAGGATCAGCACGATCACCAGTCCGTAGAGGAACCCGGACAGCAGCGGTCCCGTGATGCCGCCGTCGGTGCTCGTGCCCTTGCGGACGAACGGCAGGAAGCCCGACGCCTGGTTCACGACCTCGGGCATCGCCCGGACGAACAGGGCGCCCAGCAGGGCCCCGGAGACCGTGCCCATGCCGCCGATCACGATCATGGCGATGAAGTCGACCGAGAGCATCAGGTGCCACTGGCTGGGGGTGAAGTACCCCATGTAGGACACCAGCAGCGCGCCGGAGATGCCGGCGAAGAAGGAGGAGATGACGAAGGCGACGGTCTTGGTCTGGGTCACCGGGACGCCCACCACCGCGGCGGCCACGTCCTTGTCCCGCACGGCCATGAACGCGCGGCCGAGCCGGGAGCGCTTGAGGTTGTAGGTGAGGAACATGACCACCAGCAGGATCGCCAGCGCGAAGTACCACCATGCCTGGAAGGAGTCGAGGATCAGCTGGTCGCCGGCCATGATGCCGAGGCTCAGGTCCTGGTCGCCGAACAGGACGGGCGCCGCCGGGCGCCCGTTCACGCCGCCGCTGAGGGTCGTCCACGTCTCCCACGCGTAGAGGCCGATGAAGACCAGGGCGAGGGTCGCGACGGCCAGGTAGAGGCCGCGGATGCGGACGGCGACCGGGGCGACCAGCGCGCCCGCGGCGGCGGCGACCAGGCCCGCCGCCGGGAGCCAGAGGTACCAGGGCAGGCCCTGGTCGGCGCCGAGCCAGGCCGAGCTGTAGGCGCCGATGCCCATGAAGAAGGCGTGCCCGAGGGAGATCTGCCCGGCGAGGCCGGTGATCACCTGCATGCCGAGGGCGCCGATGCCGACGATCAGGGTGAGGATGCCGATGCCGAGCCACAGCTCGGAGCGCAGCACCAGCGGCAGCACGATCATGGCGGCGAGCCACGCGCCGACGCCGAGCCGGCCGCGGGTGAGGAGGCCGAGCGGGCGCGGCGCGGGAGAGGCGGTGTCGCGGGGCGCCGGTGGGCTGGTGAGGACGGGCACGGCTCAGACCCTTTCGATGCTGCGGCTGCCGAACAGGCCGTAGGGCCGGACCAGGAGGACCAGGAGCATGAGGACGTAGGGCAGGACCTCGTGCAGCCGGCCGCCGCCGATGTCGCTGAGGTAGTTGGAGCCCAGCACCTGGGTGAGCCCCACGACGAGGCCGCCGGCCACCGCGCCGAGCAGCGAGTCCATCCCGCCGATGACGATCGCCGGGATCGCGATGAGCGCGAGGTCGCCGATGCTGGGGGAGACCACCCGGGGGAACGAGGCGAGGAAGATCGCCGCGGTCACCGCGAGGAAGGCCGCCAGCGCCCACGAGAGCGCGAACATCCGTCCGACGTCGATGCCCTGGGCCAGGGCCGCCTCCTGGCTGCTCGCGGTCGCGCGCAGCGCCAGCCCGTGGCGGGTCCGCTGGAAGAACCAGGCGACCGCGGCCAGGACGACGACCGAGACGGCGACGGTGGCGAGCGCGCTGTTGGGCAGTACGACCGAGCCGACCTCGGTGGTGCCGGACCCGACGGGCCCGACCGAGTCGTGGCTGCCGACGCCCCACACCATCAGGACGGCGTTGTGCAGCATGGTCGAGATGCCGAGGGTGGCGAGCACCACGACGGTCACCGAGCGCCCGATCAGGCCGCGGATCAGCATCCGCTCGACCACCAGCGCGAGGCCGACGGTGATCGCCACGGCGCCGAGGAAGGCGAGTACGTAGGGCATCCGGGGCAGCAGGATCAGCACGACGTAGGCGCCGATGGCGACGAACTGGCCGTGCGCGAAGTTGAAGGTGTGGGAGCCCTTGAACATGATCACGAACCCGAGCGCGATCAGCCCGTAGACCAGGCCCAGGGCGATGCCCTGGAAGCCGAGCTGGAGGAAGAGGGTCATCTGGAGAGTCCTGGTTCGCGGTGGTGGGGAGGGAGCCGGGGAGCGCGCGGGCCCGGCCGGGCCCGCGCACTCCCCGGGGCCGTCACTTGCGCCTGGCGGCGTCCCAGGACTTCGCGGCCTCGGACTCGAAGAACTCGGCGACCGGCTCCTGCACGCCGTCCGCCCCGATCTTGTTGACGCGGGACTGGAAGCTCACGATCGAGTCGCCGTCACCGAGGTCGATGGCGGGCAGGATGTCGTCGAAGGAGACCTTGAGCCCGGTCATCGCCTTCATGACGCCCTCGCGGGTGAGGTCCTTGGCCTCGCACGCCTTGCGCAGCGCCTCCACGACGACGGTCCCGTTGATCCAGCCGCCGACCTCGAAGTTGTCGGGCTTCGCGTCGGGCGCGTACGCCTTGCGGGCCTTGGTCAGGGCCTGGATGCCGGCGTTGTCGTCGTTGAGGGTGCCGTAGCCGCCGGAGACGTAGTACTTGTCCAGCAGGCCCTTCAGCGGCTTGCCGAGGCTGGAGGCCCAGGCGCCCGAGCTGGAGACGAAGGTCGGCTTGTAGCCGAACTGGGCCGACTGGCCGATGATGCCGGCGGTCTGCGCGGGGGTGACGCCCAGCATGACGATCTCGGCCCCGGCGTCCTTGAGGCTGTTGACCTGGGCCGTGAAGTCGGTGTCGGCGTTGGTGTAGGTCGGCTGGGCGACGACCTCCAGCCCCTCCGTGGCCTTCGCCGCGTGGTTGAGGGCGTCGAGGTAGATCTTGCCGGTCTCGTCGGCCGACGTCACGAACCCGACCTTGACCTTCTTGGAGGCGGAGGCGCCGGCCTCCTCGGCCGCCCAGACGAGCCCGTTGACCAGCTCGACCTCGAAGGGCGGCATGGCGACGTAGACGTTCGGCAGGTCGAGGGTCTGGGTGTTGAGGGACGCCGAGAGCGTGGGCATCTTGTCCCGCTCGATGTTCTTGCGGACGGCGTTCAGCCCGGCGGTGCCGACGAACTGGGCGACCATCAGGTTCTTGGGCGCCGCGGCCCGGTACTGCTGGGTGGTGATCTGCGGGTCGTACTTGGTGTCGCGCTTGTCGACCACGACCTTGCGGCCGCAGATGCCGCCCTGCTCCCGGTTGACCTGGTCGATCTTGGCTTCGACGCCCAGCGAGCCGGCGATGCCGCCCTGGGCGATGGGACCGGAGAAGTCACTGATCACGGTCACGCTGATCTCGTCGTCGGTGACCCCGGGACCCATGGCGACGCCGTCGGCACCGGCGCCGGACGCGTCGGAGCCCGCGTTGCCGCACGCCGCCAGGGTCATCAGTGAGGCGACCGCGACCGCGGTCAGGGGCTTCTTGAGCATGGGGTTCGTGTCTTTCCTACTCGGGTTCCGCGTCTCGGTGACACGGCTCACAAAGATTAGACCAGACTAAACAGAAAGAGAAGAGAGGGGCTCTGCAAGTTGGAGAAAGCGTGGTGGGGGCGGGTGTCCCCGGCGTCCGCCCAGGCCAGGGCTCCGGGCGCGCGGAAGCGCCCGCACGCTCGGGCCCGGCTAGGGCCGCGGGACGGGACGCGGGGTGCGCGTCAGGCCCGCCAGGTGAAGGTGATCTGCCGCGCGGCGAACCGCCATCCCGCCCCGGTGCGGACCAGCCGGTCGAGGTACTCGCCCATGGCGGCCGGCTGCCCATCGGGGCCCCGGAGCACGAAGTAGGCCCGGCCCGTCGCGGCCGCGTCGCCGTCCCGGTCGACGAGCACGTTGCTGTTCTCGTGGCGCGGCGACTCCGCCGTACGGCCGGCGATGACCTTGGCGAGGCCATCGGGCCCCGCGAACACCGGCCCGCCGGTGATCTCCATGCGGCCGTCGTCGGTGAAGCAGCCGCGCAGGGACTCCAGGTCCCCGCCGTCGATGGCGAGGCTGTAGCGCGCGTAGAGCTGGGTGATCTCGGTGACGTGGTCGGACAACGGGACTCCTCGTCGAGCGGTTCGAGCGGTTCGAGCGGGTCAGGCGGGGGGCCCCTCGGGCAGCCGGGAGAGTTCGTGGCGCCAGGCGACGTCCAGGTTGAGGCTCCCCCCGAGGTCGGGGAGCTCGGCGCGGTCGGCCTCGTCGATGGGGCGGGGCCGTCCGCCGGCGGAGGCGACGAGCAGGCACAGGTGCGCGATCTCGTCGATGGAGACGGCGCGCAGCACCGCCTCGGGGACCGAGTCGCCGGTCACCGCCACCCCGTGCCCGCGCAGCAGGGCCGCGGCGTGGCCGCCGAGGTGGTCGGCCACCTCGTCCCCGAGCGCGTCGCTGCTCACCAGGACCGAGCGGGGGTAGACCGGGACGCCGCTCGCCAGCAGGGCGGAGCCCGGTATGTCGTAGGCCCCCACGAGCGGCTCCAGCGTCAGCCCGGCGAGGTCGGCGGCGACGGTGCGCCGCGGGTGCGCGTGCAGGACGCAGCGGACGTCGGGCCGCCGGCGCAGGATCCGGGTGTGCAGCGGAAGCTCGTGCGGAACGTTCCAACCGTCCAGCTCGCCGGGCAGGCCGGGTTCGCCGTCCAGGGTCACCACCCGCACGTCCTGCGGGTTGGTGTGGGCCAGGCCCGACTCGCGGGGGCCGCGGCAGCGCACCAGGATGCGTTCGGCGTCCAGGCGGAGGCTGATGTGGCCGAGGAAACCCGGCGAGAGATCGCGGGCGGCCAGCACCCGGCAGCCCGCCGCCACCAGGCTCCGCAATTCCTGGAGTTCGTCGTCACGGACGTTCATCGGGCGGCCTCCTGCTGTGCCGGGACGAGCGTGTCGAGTACCGCGGCCACCGGGGCGCCGCCCGCGATGGCCCGGCGTGCGGCCAGGGCGCCGCGCGGCCACCCCAGCGACACCGCGCCGGTCACGCGTTCGCCGTCGTCCCAGAGGGCGAGGAGCCGGTCCCCGTCCTCGACCAACCGGGGTTCGGCGCCGGGGTCCACGGCACCGAGCACCTGGATGGTGCGGCCGTGCTGGTCGCTCCACACCATGGGCACCGCCTCGGGGGACCGGGGCCGCCCGGGGTCGAGCAGGGTCGCGGCGATGCACCTGGCCTGCTCCTGGGCGGAGTTCCAGTGCTCGATCCGCCGGCCCGCTCCGCCGTCCGCGTCCGCCCAGCGGGCGACGTCGCCGGCGGCGAAGACGTGGTCGGCGCCCAACGCGCGGCCATGCCGGTCGCAGGCGATGCCGTCCTCCAGGTGCAGGCCCGATCCGGCCAGCCACGCCACGTCGACCTCCGCGCCGATCCCCACGAGCACGTGGTCGGCATGGAGCACCTCGCCGTCGTCGAGCCGGACCCTGATCCCGCCCGGGAGATGGTCAAGGGCCTGGACGACCCTGCCCAGCCGCAGGTCCACACCCGCCTTTTCGTGCCACGAGCGGATCCGTTCGCCCACGCGGGGGCCGACGACCCTGGCGGGAGGGTTCGGCAGCGGGTCCACCAACGTGACCCGGCATCCCTGGCCGACCGCCGTACTGGCGACCTCCGCCCCGATGAAACCGGCACCCACCACCACGAGGTCACCACCACGGGCGAGGGCCGCGTGGAGTGCACGCGCGTCGGCGAGCGTCCGCAGCACGTGGACCCTTGGCCCGGTCCAGGGGGAGGGCCTTGCACGTACCCCGGTGGCGATCACCAGCGTGCCGTAGCCGATCCGGCGTCCGTCCGACAGCGTGAGGCGCCGGGCGGCGGTGTCCACGCCGGTCGCCTCGGCGCCGAGCAGCAGCTCCAGGCCGAGCTCTCCGGCCTCCGCGCGGGTGAGCAGCCGGACGGGCTCCGCCGGCCGCCCCTTGGAGAGCGGCGGCTTGTCGTACGGCTCCTCGGCCTCCCGGTCGACCAGCAGGATCCGCCCGGAGAATCCGCCGGACCGCAGGGTCCGGGCCAGGGTGACGCCCGCGACCGAGGCACCGACGACCACTACCTCGTCGCTCATGCGTCCTCAAGCCGGAGAGCCGCGGCGGGGCAGCTGTGCGCCGCTCGTTCGACGCGCTCGCGGTCGGCCTCGGGCACCTCGACCGACAGCAGCACGACGAGGCCGTCGTCGTCGATGTCGAAGTAGTCGTCGGCCGCGATGACGCAGCTCGCGTAGCCCTGGCAGGCCGCGGCGTCCACCTTCAGGATGGGCAACTCGGGACTCCCGTTCCTCGTGTCGTTGTCAGCCCTTGATGCCGGCGCCGCCGTCGCTGTGGAGGACGGTGCCCGTCATCCCGCGGGACATCGGCGACGCCAGGAACAGGTAGCTCCAGGCGTGGTCCTCACCGGAGAGCGCGACCCGCAGCGGGACCCGCGACGCGATCTCGGCGGCGCGGCCGGGCCCGTCGAGGTGCTGCCCGTCCAGCCCCAGGGCCCGCGCCCCGGCCAGCCGGGTGCCGACGGTGCCGCCGGGGGCGACGCTGTTCACGCGGACGTCGGGGGCGAGGTCGTGGGCCAGCGCGATGCGCAGCCCGCGTATCGCGAACTTGGTGGAGACGTAGAGCGCGCCGCCCCGCCCCGGGTGGTAGGCGGAGGTCGACTCCGTCAGCACGATGCTCCCGCGGCTGCGCCGCAGCTCCGGCAGCGCGGCGCGGACGCCGTGCATGGCCGACCGCACGTTGACCGAGAACATCTCGTCGAAGGCGTCGTCGAAGGCGTCCTCGGCGACGGCGTCGAGGGAGCGGTAGAAGTCGAAGACGCCGACGCAGTGGACGAGCGTGTCCAGCCCGCCGTGGAGCTCCAGGCACCGGCCCACGGCGACGCGGTTGACCGAGGCGTCGCAGGCGTCGCCTTGGACGACGTCAACGCCGGGCAGCGACTCGCGCAGGTCCTCGCACTTTGCCTCGTCGCGCTCCAGGGCCACCACCGAGGCGCCCTCGGCGACGAACCGTTCCGCCACCGCGCGTCCGATGCCCGACCCGGCGCCGACCACCAGCGCCCGCCGCCCGTCGAGCCCGGGGGCGCTCACGACATCACCTGGCCTGTGTCGTCCTCGCCCGTGCCGTCTTCGCCGGTGTCGTCCGGGCCCGCGTCGCCCTCGGCGGGGAACAGCGAGCTGAACGGTCTGCCGACCATCGCGGAGAACGTCGCCGGTGACTGCCAGGTGAGGGCTTCGAGCTCCAGCGGGTCCAGGGTGACCCACTGGCCGGACTTGGTCGCCTCGATCAGCAGGCGCACGCCGTTGCGGGTCTGGACGAGGCTCACCCGGACCTCGGAGAACTCGTTGCCGAGGGCCAGCGGCTCGCCGACCCGGCCCGCCCGGAGCTCCGCCAGCTCCTCCGCGGCCGCCCTGGCCCGTTCCCGGTCGCGTTCGGCGTCCTCGTGCGGGCTCACAGGAACACCGCCAGGTTCTGGGTGCGGAGCACCGACTCGTCGACCTGGATGTGGCGGCGGGCGAGCCGCCAGGAGCCGCCGACGTCCCGGAGCACGTCGCTGCGCCCCGCCGACACCAGCGACGGCTCGTTGACGTCGCCGCGGCTGCGGAAGAGCAGCACCGCCGACTCCGCGAGGATCTCGCCGGGCACGTCGGTGGCGAAGGTGCGCACGTTGGACAGGTGGTGGCGCAGCCGCGAGGGCGGGTCCTCGGTCCAGGCGTGCTCGGTGCGCAGCCGGGCGACCCGGCGCTCCAGGGAGTAGCGGTCCTCGTCGAAGTGCGCCATCCGCTTGGCGGTGTCGTAGCCGGTGCCGAGGGACGTCGTGACCCGGATCGGCATGTAGTAGTGGACGTCCTCGGTCATCCGCGCGAGCCAGGTCTCGAGTTCCTGCCGGTCCAGCAGGTAGGTCTCGTCGACCAGCCACTGGTGTGCGGCGAGGTGCAGCGGATCGGAGAACGGGAGCGGGCCGCCCACCGGGGCGGCCGTGGTCGCGTGCGCGCCGAGGGGGCTGTCGGCGGAGGAGACGGGGATGTGCGCGGTCATCGGGCGGCGCCCTGGTCCGGGACGCCGACCGTGACGCCGGCGGCCTTGGCGGGCCCGGCCTCGATGAGGTCCGCCCAAAGGTTCATCAGATGGCGCTGGTTGTACTCGCCGTACCCGATCCGCGCCTCGCCCGGCCCCGCCCATTCATCGGCGCCCAAAGCCGGGGCGATGGTCGAGCCGTCCGGGAGCAGGCCCATGCGGCCGTTGAGGAGGAGCCGCCGCGCCATGCTGCCGCCCGCGGTGGCGGTCAGCGAGACCCAGTTCTCCACGTCGTCCTGCTCGAACATCCCGCTGCTGCCGAAGCACATCAGGTACGCCTTGTAGGACAGCGCCTTGAACTCCTCCGGGGCCTCCTTGTCGACCAGGAACCAGGAGAGCACCTCGGTCTCGTCCTCGCTGATCGGCTGCCACTGGCGCAGCGACACGAAGGGGAGCACGTCGTCGGAGTCGGCCACCCTGGGCCAGTTGTGGACGAGGCTGAGGTTCGGGAAGACCGATGCCGCGGAGACCATGAACCCGTCGCGGCCGACGAGGTCGAGCTGCTCGGCCGACCACGTCCGCTTCATCCGGTCGATCATCTCGTCGGGGTAGCCGACGTAGCGCAGGCGCTCTTCGAGCGTCCCCGGCGGCAGCTTGTAGGTGGTGCCGCCGCCGCCGGTGGCCCAGTACGTCGTGCCGTCCTTGCGCTTCTCGGCCTTCGGCTCGCGGAAGAGCCCGATCTCCACGACGCTCGCGTGGGTCTGCGGCGTGTGGTACATGTCCCCGGCGAAGTTCTCCGCGCCGATCTTCCAGTTCGCCTTGATCCGCCACCGCTGCGGGCCGAGCACCTCGACCCCGCTCGGGCTCTGCCGGGTGTAGTAGTCGAGGTAGAAGGCGAAGTCGCCGAGGAACTCGCGCAGCGGGGGCGCCTCGGGGTCCAGGGAGACGAAGATCAGGCCGTTGAGGGTGTCCATCGCCGGCGCGGGCAGGAGCCGCTGCCCGCGCTTGTTGAACCCGGCCTCCCCGCCGTACGCCTCCCGGTGGAACGGCAGGCCCACGATCCGGCCGTCGTTGCGGTAGGACCACCCGTGGTACGGGCAGCGGAAGTGCGAGGCGTTCCCCTGCTCGGCGCGGCACACCTGCATGCCGCGGTGCAGGCACATGTTGAACATGGCGTGCACCGCGCCGTCGGCGGCGCGGCTGACGATGAAGGAGTTCTCCATGACGCGGCGGACCACGTAGTCGCCGACCTGGGGGATCTCCGACTCGTGCGCCAGGAACACCCAGGAGCGGGCGAAGATCGCGTCGCGCTCGGCGGCGAAGACCTCGGGGTCGTTGTAGATGTGCGCCGGGAGCATCCCGCTGCGCACGTGGCCGACGACGTCGGACGGGTCGAACACGGGGACCTCTTTCTGTGGACCAGAAATGTATTCTGGAGGCAGGGCCTTCCCGTGTCAAGGAGGGCGTTTCTGATAGTAAGAGAACTCCAGCCTTCTAGATACGGGGAGAAGAGAGATGCCGCGTCTGCGTCAGGTCCACCGCGCCGAGGTCCAGGACGAGGTCGTCCTCGCGATGTACCAGCGCCTGTTCCCCGACCGCGACCCGGTCGAGGAGCCGGGCACGTCCACCGGCACCCCCGGCGACTGGTGGACGGTCTTCGCGCTGGTGCCCGACGTCTTCCGGCACGCCGTGAGCGGGTTCTCCCTCTACCGGAGCCCCGACCGCAGGCTCGACCCGGTGCTGCGCGAGCTCGGCCAGACCCGCGCCGGCTGGGCCCGCGGCAGCCAGTTCGTCTACTCCCAGCACTGCAAGGCGCTGCGGTCGCTCGGCCTCACCGAGGAGAAGATCGAGGCCGTCCGCTCCTGGGAGGTCTCGACGCTGTTCTCGCCGCTGGAGCGCGGCGTGCTGGCCTACACCGACGCGCTGGTCATGGCGAGCGGGCGCGTGGACGAGGCCGTCTTCGCAGCGCTGCGCGAGCACCTCTCCGACGAGGAGGTCCTCGAACTGACCTACATCACCTGCCTCTACGACATGCACGCCACGATGACCCGGGCGCTGCGGCTGGAGTTCGACGACCGCGACGACCCGATCACCGAGGTCGCGGCACCCGGCGACTTCCAGGGCCTCGACCTGGGCGCCGCGATCAGCCACCCCGGAGCATGATGAGCCTGCACGTACCCGAGCACCTGCGCGACCTCCGGGCGCGCGTCCACGCCTTCGTCGTCGACCGGGTCGAGCCGGCGGAACCCGTCCTGCACCGGGGCGGCGCGGAGGCCGGGGCGCTCCTGGCCCGCCTGCAGCGCGAGGCCAAGGCCGAGGGCCTGTGGGCGCTCGGGCACCCGGCCGAGCTGGGCGGCGGGGGGCTGCCCTTCCTGGACTACGTGTTCATCAACGAGGTCCAGGGACGCAGCGAGTTCGGCCAGCTCGCGCTGGGGACCTGGACGCTGCAGGACTCGCTCATGCTGCACGGCCACGCCGCCCCGCGGTGGCGCGAGCGGTACCTGGCGCCGCTCGTGGCCGGCGAGATCTCGCCGAGCTTCGCCATGACCGAACCCGACGTCGCGGGCTCGGACCCCACCGGGATCCGCACCACGGCCGTGCTCCGGGACGGCGAATGGGTGATCAACGGGCGCAAGTGGTTCACCACCGGGGCGAAGGAGGCGGCCTACACGACCGTCATGTGCCGCACCGAGCCGGACGCGCCCGCGCACTCCGCGTTCAGCATGATCATCGTCCCCACCGACACCCCGGGCTACGTGATCGAGCGCGACACCCCGGTGCTGGGGATCGAGCACGGCCACTACGAAGTCGTCTACGACGACGTCCGGGTCCCGGAGGCGAACCTGCTGGGGGAGCGCGGAAAGGGCTTCCGGATCGCCCAGGAGCGCCTCGGGCCGGGCCGCATCTTCCACGCGATGCGCTGGCTGGGCCAGGCCCAGCGGGCGTTCGACCTGATGTGCCGCCGGATGCGCGAGCGGGAGGCGTTCGGCGGGCCGCTGGCGGACAAGCAGCTGATGCAGCAGTTCGTCTTCGACTCCTACACCGAGATCTCCGCGGCCAGGATGATGACCCTGGCCGCCGCGGAGCAGATCGACCGCGGCGACGAGGCCCGGGTGGAGATCGGCGCCGTCAAGGTCGTCGGCGCGCGGATGCTGCACAACGTCATCGACCGGGCGCTGCAGGTGCACGGTGCGGCGGGCCTCACCGACGACCTGCCGCTGAGCTTCATGTACCGTGCGGCCCGCTTCGCCCGGCTGTACGACGGACCGGACGAGGTGCACGTGCAGAGCGTCGGCCGGCGGGTGCTCTCGCAGTACCGCGACGGAGGCAACTGGGAGTTCGGGTTGCGCTGACCGTCCCGGAGCCGCCGGGGGCGCCGGGGGAACTGGATCGGCTGAAGTCCCCGACCTGGGTCGGGCAGAAGAAAGGTGGCACCTTGTCCGAGTTCGTGACCGGCCATCCCTCGACGCACGGGGACGGCTACCAGCTGAACACCACGAACCTGTTCCGCCAGGCGGTGGTGACCCACCCCGAGCAGGAGATCGTCCACCGGGACGCGGCCGGCGCCTGGCACAGCACCTCGTACGAGGCGACGTGGCGGCGGGTGGCGCGCACGGCGCACGCGCTGCGCGGCATCGGCGTGGGCCCGGGTGACGTGGTGGGCGTGCTGGACTGGAACCACCTGCGGCACTTCGAGCTGTACTGGGCGATCCCCGGGACCGGCGCCGTGATGCTGCAGATGAACCTGCGCCTCGCCGTCGACGACCTCGCCTACGTCGTGGAGCACGCGGGCGCCACGGTGGTCTGCGTCGACGAGTCGCTCCTGAGCCTGGCGGAGGACCTGGTCGCCCGGTGCCCGCGGGTGCGGCACTGGGTGGTGATGAGCGACCGGCCGCTGCCGGAGATCGAGACCTCGCTGCCGGACCCCCTGGACCACGAGGCGCTGCTGGCCCGGCAGGACGAGGAGTTCGACTGGCCGGTGATCGACGAGACCTCCGCCTACAGCGCGTGCTACACCACCGGCACCACGGGACGTCCCAAGGGGGTGTTCTACTCCCACCGGGGCATCGTGCTGCACACGATGATGTGGGCGGCCGACCAGGCGGTGGGCGACCACGACAACGTGCTGCTGACGACGCCGATGTTCCACGCCCAGTGCTGGGGCCTGCCGCAGGTGGCGGTCTACGCGCGGGCGCGGGTGGTCCTGCCGGGGCGCTACTCCGCCGAGGAGATCGGCGTGCTGGCGCGGGCGATGGTCGACTACGAGGTCACGGTCACCAACGGCGCCCCGGCGATCTTCGCGCCGATGCTGGAGTACCTGCGCGCGCTGCCCGAGCCGCCGGACCTGTCCCGCGCGCGGATGATCTCCGGCTCCACCGAGCCGCCGCTGAGCCTGATCCGCGGCTTCCACGAGCTGACCGGGGCCTCGGTCGTCCACGGGTACGGCGCCACCGAGACCGCGCCGCTCGTCACGTCCAACCGGCCCAAGCCGTCCCTGGAGGAGCGGCTCAGCGAGGAGGAGCGCTGGGACCTCAAGCGCTCCCAGGGGCTGCCGGTGGCGGGCGTGGACGTCCGGCTGCTGGGCCCCGGCGGCTCGTTCCTGCCCCACGACGGGAAGTCGGCGGGCGAGATCTGCATCCGCGGGCCGTGGATCACCGAGAGCTACTGGAAGTCCGACGACGCGGAGAAGTTCCACCGCGGCTACTGGCGCAGCGGCGACATGGGGGTGATCACCTCCGACGGATACCTGAAGATCACCGACCGGCTCAAGGACGTGATCAAGTCCGGCGGGGAGTGGATCTCCTCCATCGACCTGGAGAACGCCCTGATGGGCCACCCGACCGTCCGGCAGGCCGCCGTGGTGGGCGCGCCGCACCCCCGGTGGCAGGAACGCCCCGTCGCCCTGGTCGTGCCCGAGTCGGGCCACGAGATCGACGTCGACGGGCTCCGGACCCACCTGTCCGCCACGTTCGCCAAGTGGCAACTGCCCGACGAGATCCTCGTCGTCACCGAACTGCCCATGACCAGCGTCGGCAAGATCGACAAGAAAGTGCTGCGCGAACGCTACGCCGACTTCTACGGCTGACCGCCGGCCGCCTCCCCGCCGCGACGGGCCGGACGGCGTGGTCCCCGCACCGCGCCCCCGCGCCTCAGAGGTCTCCTTTGCACTCCAGCCGCAGGAACGCCTTGGCGATGGGCTGCGCGATGAGGCCGACCTGCCAGCTCCGGGCGCCGAGGTCGCGCAGCGCGGCGGCCACCGCCGACACCGACGGCTCGTCGGGCGGCGTCCAGGCCAGCCGGCGGACGGTGTCGGGCTGGACGAGGTTCTCCGACGGCATCGAGTGCTCGTCGGCGAGCGCGGCGACGACGGCGCGGGCGGCGGTGAGGCGCTTGGCGGCCTCGGGGTCGCGGTCGGCCCAGCGGTGCGCGGGCGGCGGGCCGTCGCCGGGGACATTGGCCTCGGGCAGCCTGCGCTCGGGCAGGTCGCGGGCACGGGCGACGGCGCGCAGCCACGCCGACTGGTGCCGGCGGGCGCCGCGCCCCCGCATCGTGCCCAGCGCCTGCAGCTCGGCGGGCGTCTTCGGGGACTTCTGCGCCAGCTCTATGATCGCGGCGTCCTGCAGGACCCGGCCGGGGGACAGGTCCCGCTCGCGGGCGATCCGGTCGCGGGCCTCCCACACCTCGCGGACGGTGGCGAGCGCCCGCCGGTTGCGGATGCGGTGGATGCCGGACGTGCGGCGCCACGGATCGGCGCGCGGCGGCTTCGGCGGCGTCGCCAGGATCGCGGTGAACTCTTCGAGCGCCCAGTCCAGCTTGCCGGTGGACTCCAGCTCGGCCTGCAGCGAGTCGCGCAGCTCGACCAGCAGCTCGACGTCCAGCGCGGCGTAGCGCAGCCAGTCCTCCGGGAGGGGGCGCGTCGACCAGTCGGCCGCCGAATGCCCTTTCTCCAGCACGAAGCCCAGCACGTTCTCGACCATGGAGCCGAGCCCGACGCGCGGGTAGCCGAGCAGCCGTCCGGCCAGCTCGGTGTCGAACAGCCGGCGCGGGACGAGCCCCACCTCCGCCAGGCACGGCAGGTCCTGGTTGGCGGCGTGCAGCACCATCTCCGTGCCGGCGAGCGCGGCGTCCAGCGCGGACAGGTCGGGGCAGGCGATCGGGTCGATCAGCGCGGTGCCGGCGCCGGCGCGGCGCATCTGGACCAGGTAGGCGCGCTGCCCGTAGCGGTAGCCGGAGGCCCGCTCGGCGTCGACCGCGACCGGGCCGCTGCCCGCGGCGAACGCCGCGACGACCCGGTCCAGCCCGGCGGCGTCGGTCACCACGGAGGGGACGCCCTCGCGCGGTTCCAGCAGGGGGACGGGCGGGGGGCCGGCGCCGGCCTCCCGGTCCGCGGGGCCGGATTCCGCCCCGGCCTGCGCTGGAACGGTCCCGGGCCGCGCTGCGGCGGCCTCCTTCTCCGCACCGGCGTCCCGCTCGGAGCCGGTGGCGCGCGTTTCGGACACTCCTGCTGAACCCATCTCATCCTCGGGTTGGCGCACCGACCCGGGTCGCGGGGGCACGGGCCGCCGGGAAAGGCCGGCTTCTCTCGTGTTCTCCCCCGCCGCCCCGGTTTCGGACGCCGTGCTCACGTCCCCTACCGTACGTCGCTCAGCCGCCCGCGCCGCCCGGTCCGTTCGGAAGCGCGGCGACTCCGGACGGCGGCAGGCCCGCCGTCGTGCACATCACCTCGCACCAGGCGGCCACGTGACCGCCGAGGTCCTCGCCGGTCGGGGACCACGAGGCGCGCAGCTCCAGCTCGGTCGTGGACGGTTCGCCGCGCTTGTCGCCGAAGCTCTCCGACACCGCGCGGGTGATCGTCCCGGAGACGCCCGCGTAGCCGGCCGGCTCCAGCGCCTCCAGCAGCCAGTCCCACGCGACCGAGCCGATCAGCTCGTCGGCCGCGATGTCGGGCTCCAGGTCGGCGCGGATGTAGGCGACGACGCGGAAGCCGTTCGTCCAGCCGCCGCGGCCGTCCGGGTCGTACAGGACGATCAGCCGCCCCGTGGCGACCTCGGTGTCGTCCTCGCGGTAGACGCTGCCGGACATGGCCGCCGCGTACGGGGCCAGGCTCTGCGGCGCGGGCATGTCCTCGAGATCGAGCTCCGGCCGGACGCCGGGGCCGTCGAGGATGTCGCGCAGCGTGTCGAGGGCCCGCTGGAAGGCAGGTGGGTTCATGGATGGACCGGCCTGGGTGCGGGGGAGTGGCTCGGGACGGGGATGCCGGTGCGGGGC
>NZ_SMKM01000553.1 GCF_004348665.1 Actinomadura sp. GC306
CCCATTCAGAAGGCATTCCAGCCTCGGAATGCTGAGTCCGGTGGATTACGAGGAACGACACCGAACCTCGAACACGACCACCTGACCCATCTCACCCCAGCTGTCCGTGCTACGGGGGGAACCTCACCCCATTCCGCTCCGACTACCAGCAGACCTGCCGCTGGGAAGGCACAAAACTAAAGTGCACCCGGACCAGGTCCGCCTGAGTCCACACTGAAACACAGCCTCACGGGGGACCGCGGGAGCGCGTAGTGCACGTGGCAGAACGCCACAGGAGCAGCGCACCCCGCGGTCCCACGCGGTCTAGGCGTTCCCCTCCCGCATGCCACCGCACCGACGCCCACCGCTACGACGCCCGAACTGAGCGGGCTTTGCACCTCTGTCCACACCCTCAAACCGGCGAAGCCATTGAGGTTTTGCCAGCAAGAATGATCCGGACAGTGGCTACTTCTCGGACATGATCGAGCATGTTCGGGAAGACTCGCGGACAGACGGGACCGGCCGGAAACGGGACGTGGAGCCCCGGTAGAAGAGGT
>NZ_SMKM01000059.1 GCF_004348665.1 Actinomadura sp. GC306
AACGCTGGACCGCACTCAAGCACACCACGCTGAGCCCCGGCAGAATTGGCGACCTCGTCCGCTCCGCGCATGTCCTCACGCTCTTCGAGCACCGCCGGATCAGCTGAAAGTCGCTGACAAAACCTCAATGGACCTGTCTTGTTTATGGCCAGTGCTCAACCGGTTGTGCTTATGCCGATCCTCAGTGTGTGGCAAGTGGCCCTCAGGTGGTGGACGCCACCTGAGGGCTCAACTTGAGATTTAGGTGATCAGCAGCACAATCAGCAATGCCCCCACCGCGCAGGTCGTGCCGAGCGCGGTCGCGAGTTGAGGATCCCGGTAAGTCGCAATGGCGACGACGATGAGAACGAATCCGATCAGCACTACGTCGGTACTGACCGACGTATCGCCGAGCGGCTGCGATACATATGAAATTGAGCGCAGGGTCATAACAGAAAAAGCCTCCAGCAGGGGACTCGGAAAGTGGCGACTGCGGTGCGCTACCACCAAAGGACCGTCGTGAGACGGTCCCGCAGTCGTTGTATACAAGAGGCTTGCGCATGCTGTACCGTAAGGACAAGCGAGTCTCATCGATGCTGACCCTCAGCGATGCTGATGCTCTCCCTGAGAACGTCGCATGCTTGACAGCGTTGTGTGGACTATCTTGTGCGCCCACCTGAGCGTATGGTCGGGGCTGACTCGGTCTCTAGCAGGGGACTCGGGTCCTAGACGGCCCTTGGTGCGCTACCGCCAGGGGCCGTCGCTTTGCCCGGTGCATGAACTCACAGACGCCAGCGGCAATGTCTGAGGCTCAGCGCCTTCCTCTTGGCGGCCCTTTCTAGCCTCTATGGAGTGCGTCAAAGCAAACTTCGGTCTTGGCGCACGGTCTGCTGTGCTGGTCCGTGGAATGTACATACGCAAAGCCGATTAGTTCTCGGCCCTGTTCAAATGGCCACCGCCTTGAATTACCACTGCCACATTACCGATTGGGACGTCCTTGATACCCGGCCCGGCGGGCGCACGCGTACGGGATGTAGTTATCCAGGACGTTCGCAGGCACGGCGAGCCGCTCACCCAGACCGAGCTCGTCGTCGCGCGCGTAGAACCGATTGAGGCCGTCAAAGAGTGCCAGCTCGTACCCGGCCGCGAGAACGAGGGGCTCCCACTCCTGGTGACTCGGACGGGATGACAGCGGGAAGGTCGCCTCAACCACGAGCACCCGCGGCCGCCACACTTGAAGGTCCGCCGACCGGAGCACAGCTGCCTCGGCCCCCTCCACATCCACCTTCAGCAGGTCGAACCCCGGTTCGGCGTGTGCGGCGAGAACCGTCTCCAACGTGACGACCTCGACGTGCAGTTCCTCGTGGCGCCAACCGTCCGCGAGATGCCTCTCCAAGACGTCCCGACGCAGGGTGCTAAGGCCGCCGCCACCGGCCTTCCCCTGTCCTGGAACGATCCGGAAGAACTCCGCGACGCCCGGCTCATCTCCGATCGCCACGCGAAGGTTCATGTCGCCTGGCCGGGCTCGCTGAAGGCGTGCGTAGCGATCAGGCAACGGCTCGACGTTCACCCCACGCCAGCCCAGGACGTCCACGAGGTTCTTGGTCAGTGAGCCGCTGACGGGCTCGCCGGCACCGACATCAACGAAGAACCCGCTCTCCCGCCCCGCGAAGGCGCGCATCAACACGACGTCCTCAGCGTTCCCCGCATACGCGATCAAGTCGTAACCACTCACACGTGCCAACCTATTGGAGGCCGTCCCCCGGTGTCGTGGCTCGCTTATATCAAGCACTCCGAGTCAATTGACGAGCATTCGCGGGGCTTGACAACTTGATGCGAGCTATCCCTTGATGGTGACCGGTTCGCTGCGCTAATTCGCCACTACTGGAATGCGGCGGCGGGGCGGCCGGTCAGGAGGATTCAAGGAATGTCGAGATTCAAACTCGAACCCACGGCCTCGATGATGGGCGCGTCGATGTCATGGCGGCGCGTCTTCCCCGGGCGGGCAGATCAGATTCCGCTGGCACGGCAGTTCGCGATGTTCCTGTTCGCCGAGACCTCAATCGCCTCGGACGTGGGATTCGTGGTGACCGAACTCGCCTCGAATGCCGTGCGCCATACCCGATCGGGGCAGCAGGGCGGTCGGTTCACGGTCGAGCTGGTGCTCGGTGGCCTGGCCTATGTCGGCGTCAGCGACCTCGGCGGCGGTGGATACCCCACGGTGAGGCACGACCCGCTCGGATGCCCGATCGAGAGCGAAGGGGGACGGGGCCTGCGGGCCGTCTCGCAACTGGCCGCGATGCTGGGTGTCCACGGGAGTCCGAGCGAAGGCCACACCGTCTGGGCGGACCTTCTCTGCATCGACAAGCCGTGTGAGGACCCGCCGCTGGGCACGTCCGTCACTCCGGCCGCATAGGGCGGGACCAGCCTGTCCATAGCAGGCTGGTCCCGCCTCCCCAGGCTAGGGCCAAGCTCAGGCCCCGTCCGTACCTTGGCCAGGTGCGGGCGGGGCCTTTGCTCGTACACGAGGCCAAGGCAGCCGGGGCAACCAGGGGCGCGATCGGGGGAGCAACCGGGGGGTTGTCTATGGGCGCCCCCGGCTTGAACTGGTGTCGACGCAGGTCAGCGCGCGCCTCGGCTGGGGCTGCGGTGCACCCGGATACCCCCTCAAGGGGTCATCCAAAAGGGTGCGCCACTCGAAAATGCTTTATCGATTCCATAGGGGCCAACGGCTCTGCCCCTCCCATGCAACCAATAGAGCCATATGAACGCCGGGTAGGGCACGGCGCGTCCGCACGTCGGGTCGAGGCTGCTGCCATAGCCAGGCCGCACAACCCGAGTGGACGCCATCTGGCAACCCGGTCTCGAAATGCGCGAGTCCGTTGCAAAGTATTCGAAGACGGGTTCGGACCTCCAGTCCGATGCCGCTGAGTCCGGCCCGGCCATTAAATTTTCGTTTACTGAGGTAAGCCTCTCCAGCCGTTCCGGCAACGAAATTGGTCGGCGCTCCGTGTTGCATTCGCCGTGTCATCGAGAAATGGTCGTCATGGCGGACGACGCCGGGCGGGAAAGTCCCGCCGAATCGGCCGCCATTCAGGAGGTAGGAACAATGGCGAACACCAACACCACCGCGAACGCTGACACGGCCACCACCGCTTCGGCGGACGGCACCGGGGACGACCGCCCGACCGGGGCGGCAGGGGCCGTGTGGGACGCGCTGAACGCCGCACCGGGCGGTGCGACGGTGTCGGCGCTGGCCGAGGCGTCCGGGGTCAGTCGCGCGACGGTGACCAAGGCCCTGACGGCGTTCGCGGACGCCGGGCGCGCTGTCCGGGCGGCCGGTGAGGGAACCGGTCGGGGCCGTACCCCGGACGTGTGGTCCCCGGTCGTCTTCACGACCGCTACCGGGGCCGGTGACACCAGCCCGACTGCTCAGGCAGACGACGGGGACGCCGAAACCACGGCGGCATCGGACGCCCCGACCGCCCCGGACGCCACGACCGAGGCGGGTGTGATCTCGCCGGACACACTCGCTACCGCGATGCAGGTTCTAGCGGACGAGGCCGACCGGCGGACGGCAGCGGCCGAGGCGCTGCGCAAGGCTCAGGAGGAGGAGGCCGAACGGCGCGCACGGGTGGACGCCGAGCTGCGCAAGGCGGAGCAGCGCGAGACCGCCCGCGTAATCCTGACCGACCTGCTGAGCACGGTCACCACGACCCTCGCAGCGATCGCGGCGGACGACGACGAGAAGGTCACGCGCGGCATGGAGGACATCGCGCGCTACGCCGGTAGCGTCCGCCGCACCACCCGCGCTACCACCGGCACCCGGACGCGGACGGCGCGCGCGACCGGCGACCGTGGCGCGCCGTCGCCCCTGCGGCCCCTGGTCGCCCAGCACCTGAACGCGTTCCCCGACCTGGAATTCACGCCTGGCGAGATCGCCAAGGTCCTGGACCGTTCATCCGGGGCCGTCGCCAACGCCCTCGACACCCTCGTCGGACAGGGCGAGGCAGTCCTGACCTGCGAACGCCCCCGCCGGTTCCGCGCGGCCACCCCGGCCACCGACAGCGCGGCCACCGGTAGCGACGACGCGGACAGCACGAACGCCGCGTGACCCGTAGGCGGGGCGGACGGGTGAGGGCCCGTCCGCCCCGTCATGACTCGGGGTCTCACGACCCCCACCCCAACCCAATGAGGTTGTCATGATGAAGGAGACGCTACATGTCCGGTGACGCGACCGGCACGACCTCGCACGACACAGAACATGACCCGTACGACCAGGTGTTCGTCCTGCTCGGGTGGGCCTGGGACGTGGCGCTCGCCGCGCGCGCGGCCACCCGCTACCCGGTCACGTACGCGAACGTCTCAGACATCGGCGCGCTCGGCGCGCTCATCCGCATCGACGCCGAACACGCGGAAACGGTGGACCTGTCCCGCCCGCTGCTGGCCGTTCCACTTCCCGACGTGGGAACGCCGATCGTGATCGACGGATGGCACCGAATCCACAAGGCCCGACAGACCGGCATCGCTGAGTTGCCGGTCGTCTTCCTGAACGCCGACGACGAACGTGCATGCCGTCTCATGGGCGGCGGTGTGAAGCGCCGCCGGTAGACCGGTAGGGACAGCACAGACCGCGCCACGCGCAACAAGGGGCCCGGGTAGGTGGAACGCCACCCGGGCCCCGTGCGCGCCGCCGGGCGTGCGGCCCCGTGCGCGCCGCCGGGCGTGCGGCCCCGTGCGCGCCGCCGGGCGTGCGGCCCCGTGCGCGCCGCCGGGCGTGCGGCCCCGTGCGCGCCGCCGGGCGTGCGGCCCCGTGCGCGCCGCCGGGCGTGCGGCCCCGTGCGCGCCGCCGGGCGTGCGGCCCCGTGCGCGCCGCCGGGCGTGCGGCCCCGTGCGCGCCGCCGGGCGTGCGGCCCCGTGCGCGCCGCCGGGCGTGCGGCCCTCTTTGCGTTATCTCGCAGGCGAGATTGTGGAGGGCATCTCGCCCTCGTACACGGTTGTCATCCGCCGGATCCAGTGAAACCGCTCAAGAACGATCTAGAGATGTCAGGTCACGGCCAGAGGCGGCCACGCGGCTAACCTAACGATTGCGGCATCCACCGACGTTGACCGATGCGGGAATGTCAGGCTTGAGCTACCGCATACTTAGTTGAGGGCGGCGAGGTGGGCATGGGTTGGAAGTACTGGCGTAAGGTTCTTGGATTCTTCTTCATCTCAGCAGCCTCCGGCGCCGGCCTGGTTGCGATCGGTGTCTATGGTGAGGGCTTCGCCAAAGACGACGACAAACGGCTCATGTACTTGGTCGGGGGCGTGCTCGCGCTGACGGCGGTGCTCGGCACGTTCATCGAGAACCACATGGCGGAACGCGCACGCGCCCGTGCGCGCGAACGCGCGATCAAGGCCGAGGCCGAGATGACGCTCCTCTACAACAACATCCTTCTGCCAAGCGCACAGCGCATGCGTGACCAGGTTTCCAAATACGTCAGCGACCACCCCCGGACCACACCTATCGATGTCGCGTCCCAACAGAACTTCGAACGGTTCCTCGAAGAGATCCTCGAAGGCGCGGTGCGTCTCATCGCCCCGCCAGCTCCTCCCAATTTCCATACCCGGGCGAGAGCATCGTTCTACTCACGGACCGCAGCCGACGATTATGAGCTGGTCAAGTTCAGTCCAGTGACGGCGCCTTCGCCACGCGCGAAGATCGAGGGCGCGCATCCTGGTGGCAGCCACATTAAAGTCGACATCCTGGACAAGGACGCTATATGGGTGGTCGACGGTACGCCCCCCAATATTAGTTATCTGAAACCAACATCTGTGAACTCGTATGAGGCTGTTATCGCTGCACCGGTCATCTGTAATGGCAGGCAATTCGGCGTTCTTTCGATCGACGCACCGACCGCCAAGGACTTCATCGTTGAACACCGCAACTTGATCCGTGCACTGGCCGACCTGATTGCTGCCAGCAAACTCCTGACCGACAACTGAGTAGCGAGGACGGTGGTCTGGCTTGGCTGCGAGTGGCTCGTCCCATGAGCAGGGCGACGAGGAACGGCGCGCCAGGTTGTGGGAGGTCTACGGTGCCATGATCGAGGAGCGGCGCGCGGCCTTCCAGGAGGCAACCGAGAGGATTGATAGCGAACTGGGACGAGAGCATGAAGAGGCGTTTCCCCGTTCAATCATTGCGTTGCTCGCCACTGCCTCGTTGATACTTAGCGGCGTCTTCCTCTTCCAGATGCTGGATACCCGCTGGTGGATCGTCCCGGTGGCCTTGGCGCTAATTTCGCTGATCAGCGCTCTCTCTTTTGCCTTGCGCGGTTTCGGAATCCAGCTTGTTATTCGCCGACGCCGCTCCAGGCGCGGCTAGGACGTGCGATGAAGCGGCACTTGAGCGAGCCTGCAGTCGGGCAGTGATATTTGGTCTTGCCCTTATTTAAGTTCGGGCATAGGGTCGCTCGACCCAAACCTCTTGCTGTCTTTCCGGGTAGAGATCATAGAAACCGCGTGCGTTGGTGTACCAGCCGGAGGTGAACCCCTCGGTTCGAATGCGATACCTGTCGTCATCGTTCAGTGCAGACGAGTGCCGGCGATGATGCTTCGGGCGTTCTTGCGGATCAGGCTCGCGGCTACGAAGGCGCCGAGTTCGTAGGCGTGCTCGGGGGTGTCCCACTCGTGGGCGTAGGCGAACGTCGCGCCGTCGCGGCTGAACACCATGCCGATCAGGCTGAGCTGGCCGTCGTCGGTGGTGTTGCAGTGCCCGGCAATGGGACTGTTGCAGTGCCCTTGGAGCGCGTGCAGCATGGTCCGCTCGGCGAGGATGTGCGTTCGGGTCACGGCGTCATCGATGACCTGGAGAAGCTCCACAATCCCCTCGTCGGCCTTGCGGCACTGGACGCCGACGACTCCGGCCCCGATGGCGGGGCACATCTCGTCCAGGCTGAGCAGTTGCGAGATGCGGTGTTCCATGCCGACCTTGGCCAGGCCGCCGCCCGCCAGGACCAGGGCGTCCACCTCCCGCTCTTCGTCGAGTCGATTCAGGCGCGGGACGACGTTGCCGCGGAACCGCTGCACGTTGAGATCAGGGCGGTTGCGCAGGAGCTGGGCCTTGCGCCGGACGGCTGACGTTCCGATGCGTGCTCCGGGTGGAAGGTCGCTGAGCGTGCTGTACTTCGAGCCGTCCGGGAAGACCAGAGCGTCGCGCACGTCGTCACGTTGGAGGTAGGCGGCAAAGACGAACTCTTTCGGCAGGGGGACGTCGCCCGGAACGTCCTTCATGCAGTGCACGGCGGCGTCGATCTGGCCCATCATCAGGGCCTTGTCGATCTCCTTCATGAACAGGCCCTTGCCGCCCAGCTCCGACAGGTCGCCCTTGTATCGGTCCGCCGAGGTCTCGATGGGGACGTATTCGATCTCCAGGCCGGGCACTACGGCCGCGAGGGCGTCGATGACGCGCCGGGCGTAGGCGCGGGCGAGGTGACTGGTGCGCCCGCCGAGCCGGAACGCCCTCGCGGGCAGTGCCTCACGGAAGTAGGCGGCGGCTGGGGGGAGAGAGGTGCTCGATTCGGAAGGAACGACGGTCATCACGGAGTGCTTTCAGGACGTTGGGACGGTGGGCGACGCATCACCGAGCGTAGTTGCGAGCGTCAGCGCGGCATGGCTGACCACTCGCGATGCTCCGGCGCGCAGGAGCATGGCGTACTCCTCGGCCAGCAGCGAGGGCGGAAGGGTGATGCACTCTCCAGAGACGGAGAAGGGCAATAGCGGTACGTCGGCCTTGGCATGCAGGCCGCTGAGTATGTCGGTAGAGAACAGGGCGGGCTCGATCAATAGTGAGTCGGCGCCTTCGGTCACCATCATCAGCCCCCGCTCAACAGCCGTGGCTGTTGATCCCGTAACGGGGAGCTGGAAGGGCCGACGCGTCGACTGTGGCCGGATGTCCATCGCGGCGCGGTATCCGCCGTAGAGGCGTGAGCTCACGATTAGATGCGGCATGATGCGGACCTGGTCGAACCCAGCGGCGTCGAGCGCGTTCCGGCACGTGGCGATCGAGCCGGGGACCATGGCGGCGGGGCCGATCACGTCGGCTCCAGCCCTGGCTTGGGTCACGGCCTGGCGTGCCAGCGCCGCATTGGTTGCCGCCTGGTCGGGCATCCCAGCGCGCCCGGTGAGGTGGCATTCGCCGGTCGAGGCGTAGGCGCATAAACAGGTCTCGGTCATCACCTCCATACTCGGTTGCGTCGACTTGATGACGCGGATCGCACGGGTCATCACCGAGTCGTGGGCTGCGGCTCTTGTCCCTGAGACGTCACGCCGGTCGGTGGCGAAGACCTTCAGGGCGGTTATGCCTGCTGTATGGGCGCGCGCCGTCACTCGAGGGAGTTGGTCCAAGGAGTAGGTGGGCATGGAGCCGCCGGCGCTGCTGTCTTCTCGGACGAGGACGACCATGACGAGGCGCTCGGCGGAGAGCTTCGGGGGTGAGCCCTTGAGCACGCGACGTGTCCTCTCTTACCGAAGTGCTGTTGAAGGGCCCGGAGCGGGACCGTAGGGGGCGAGGGTCCTCTGGGGCTTGGAGGGTCCTGGAACCGCATGGATCAACGCGGCTCCAGGACCCGCACCCCGTAGCGCTCTTCTCTTCTGGCGCTGCGGGGTGTGACCTGTATCAAGGCGCGCAGTGCTGTGGGATTGGGTCCGCGCCCGAGGTGCGCATCTGGATGCGCGACTGCTCGTCCTGGTCGGTTTGTGGCACCGCCGAATGCGCGTTCGGCATGGGCTGTCCTGCCTCCGTCGCCTTCCTCACGAGCGTGATGTGCTCGTCCACGACCTCTTCGAGTTCCAGGCGAACCTGCTGCTGGCATTGGTCGATCGTCCGGCGGAACATGCCGTGCATGGTCATCGCCTCGTCCCACGCCTGCGCCACGATGCCGAGGGCCGCTCCAATGGCCTCATCAGCGGGACGGCGTTTCATGCCCGCCAACTCCGCCGCTGTGCGGTCCTCCACGTAGGCGGTCATCAGACCGACGCGTACGAAGGGGATGCCGTGCTCGAACAGCCGGTCGGCGAACAGAGTCGAGATCAGCGCACCCATGGCTTCCGGCTGGGCCGCGTACGCCATCGGTCCGCTCGCCGTCATCGGGGTGCCCCCACGGTGCGCAGCGCCGCCTTCACCTGGACCACGGCCTCGGCCGGGTTGTCGGCCTCGCACAGCCAGACGCCTCCGCCCCAGCTGAACCACCAGCGGTCAGTGTCACTCGCGCGGCGCTGGCATTCGATCGCGACCCCGCGCGAGTTCGCGCCCTTGGACACGCGCAACCGGTGCTCTTCGACCATGTCGACGGTGAGCTTCTGTCCTCGAAGAAGGTTCGCCAGGGTGACCACGTACGCCGCGCCATCCGAAGCCGCCGGCCCAGGGGTCTGCTCATGCTCGTCACGGTCCACAGGCAAGGCGTCGTCGCTCGTGTCCGTGGGTTGGGTCCTCACGTAGCGGCGCAGGCTTCGCAGGTTCGGCGGTCCGCACGTTCCCAACTTGGCGACGACTTCGAGCTCCGGCTTGAGGTACCGCCGCGGCGACCCGACGGCGTCCTGAACCACCGAGATGAGACCCTCCTCCTCCCAACGCACCAGCACACCGACCTGGAGGCCGGTGATGGCGAACGCATCGCGCGCGGCGATCCACGGGCCGTCGGCGGTGGTCATGCCGTTGATCTCGGCGACCTTGCCGAGCTGCTTTCGGGGGTAGTCCGATACCACCAAGGTCATGCCGCTACTGCCTCTTTCATCTTGGTTCTGATCTGGTGTGCCGCCGCCCTGGAGTCGTTCGCCGGCCGGATGAACTCGCCCGTGCTGATGTCGTAGAGCCACCACGCCCCGTCCCGGCGGTAGTGGCAGCCGACCGTGACGGCTCGTCCGGGCACGCCCAGGGGGATCACGTTGAGGACGATGTATCCCTCGACCTCGGCGAAGGCCGTGATGATGCCCTCCAAATGGGCGAATGCCCTAGACAGGCTGGCCAGGAACGCAACGCGCTCGCGCTGGGGGATCAGGGTGGCGGGGCCGCGCGTCCGCTTCGCCTCCGGGGGAGGGGGGACGTATCGCGCATTGGGAGACCGCACGTGTGCTCCCATGGTCATGCTCCGAAGACATGGCCGTTGCCGTCCGGGCTCCGGTATTCGTCGATAATCTTCATGATCGGCTTCCTTCGTGCGTGGGGCAGTTGTTCCTCTGCTGTGGCGAAGCGCGGAACGGGCGCCCTGACCGGCTCGCCGAGATCACGGATTGTCGCGAACTACCTCCGTGCTGACACCGAGTAGAGCACCATGAAAACCAGGACTGCAAGGTGTCAGAGTGAATCTCCGTGCCGAATTTCCGCAGGTCGGAGACTCATTGCGAATCGTGCGGGGGGATGCTTTCATTTCGAGTGAAAGACCGCCCCGGGATGGAGGTGAAGCGGATGACGGGAGCCGCGACGGGGTCGACCGTCCCTCGGAGGCAGCTCGGCCGGTACCTGCGCGAACTTCGGACGAACGCACGCCTAACGGTGCAAGCCGCCGCGAAAGCGCTCGAATGGTCCGAGGCGAAGATGTGGAGGATCGAGACCGGGCAAACGTCCCTGCGATCCCACGATGTCGAGCTCATGTGCCGCGTTTACGGGGCGCCCGAGGATCTGAAGGTGGCCCTCATGGGCCTCGCCAAGGAGACCAAGGGGAAAGGCTGGTGGCATGCCTACGGCGACGTCATCCCGGACGGGTTCGACCTGTTCATCGGCCTGGAGGGGGCAGCAGTCAGCCGTGAGGAGTACTCATCCGAGTTGATCCCAGGTCTCTTCCAAACACCTGACTACGCCCGCGCGGTCATTAGGAACAACACACGCCTCCACGACGAGGAGATCGAGCGTCGAGTGGAGTTGCGAATCCAACGCCAGACCTTGGTGACCCGCCCGACCGCACCGCCCAGGCTCAGAGTTGCTCTGAACGAGGCCGTTATTCGCCGAGCCATCGGCGGCACCGCAGTCATGACGGCTCAGCTGGACCACCTCTCTGAGCTGAACGACCGCAGCAACGTCTCCATCCGTGTTGTGCCCTTCTCGTCGGGCGCGCACCAGGGGCTCGATACCGGTTCGTTCATCCTCATGCGGTTCCCGACCACCGGGGACGGACGCAACCACGAACCGCCCACGGTGTATGTGCAAGGCTTCACCGGAGCCCTGTACCTAGACAAACCCTCCGAGATCGACCGCTACGCCGAAGCGTTCAAGACCATCTGGGACAACGCCCTGCCGTGTGGGGCCAGCTCGGCGCTGTTCCGGGAGATAGCAAGGGAGATGAACGGACCATGAGTCGTGACCTGGCTGCGGCCAAGTGGCGCAAGAGCAGCCGTAGCAACTCCGAACAGGAGTGTGTACAGGTCGCACAGGTGCCGGCCGCCATCGGTATCCGCGACAGCAAGAACCCCGAGGGCGGCCACCTGACCCTCGCCCGCACCGCGTTCGCTGACCTCCTCAACCGTGTTAAGGCCCGAGATCTAGACCTTTGAACGGGTAACCGCAGCTCCCGGCAGTTTGGAGGTCACCGAGTTGCCTGTCGTCTTGGACGCCGACAACGAAGGCGCCCTGAAGATCATGCTTGGTGGCATTACACGATGTCGACAGACGAGCCGGAACGCTAAAACACCGAGCGGGCCTCGGTTGGACGGAACGCTACCTGAGCCCGGTTGCGTCCTTGATCAAGATCTTGCCCCTATCTGATCTATGTAGAGAGTTCTCGGCCCCCACCCACCAGATGGGCACATCGTCGCTTCAAGATCGCAGCGGGGGGCCGGATCCGCTACCAAGATCAGACCCGCTTACCAAGCGTTTGCTGTGCGCCCAATAGCATGCTGCAGAAGCCGTGTGACTCACTTTGACCGGCATTGCCACATCTGGCCATGTCTCCGGTGGAACTTAAGGATGCCCAGTCATCCCGGTCGATCAGGAGGATGATACGAACAAGGAGGTACTTTTATGGCGAGCAGCAACACCAACGATGATGGATCATTTTTTACAAAGCCGCACTGGCAGGCAGTTGGGGCGGTAGCCGCAATTGTCGGCCTACTGCTCACTTACGCAATATACAAGTGGCAGAATGGTGAGGAGGAAGTTCGACGGACGCCAGTCGAGCAGAAGCAGAAAATTAATAACGGAAACTGCAATGTGCAGGGGGAGCGGAATAACGTAGAATGTGGGAGCATGCCGGCAGGAATTAAGCGAGTCATCGCCGAGCTTGACGGCAATGCGTCATTCATTTTTGTAGGGTCACCCAGTGAGCTTCCGACGCCGCCACCCTATCCGGCTGATAGGGCGATTGGACACTGTCCATTTTGGCACGACTGGATGGCCACAGAGCCGCGTGTATATGCGCTATCGGCGAGCAATACTATGTACCTCCAGGCGGGGAGTCGAGACGTTCTGTCGATCATTAAAACGTCCGTTACGGTCACCGAAAGAAGAAAAATGGCGAGTGAATACATCCTCATCCGCTGTCAGTATGGAGCTGGCGGTGAGCATGGCACGGAGGTCGTGACCGATACGAGGACTGGAACTAGTGAAGTCGTTGACCTCAATACTGGCCGTGAGGCAAAGATGCCACCATTCGTACTGAACCTCAAGGACATGGAAACTAGTTCCGCCCTTCTGAGGATTGAGGGTCAACCGGGCTACCTGTATACGGGAAGCTGGACAGCCTCGCTTCTCTTTAACGGCGAGCCTGCTATGAAAACGCTTGGTATGAGCGATAAGGTGAGTAGCTTTCGTTGGCTGGGTAGCGACGAAAGTGGGCCCGACATGGAGGTGATTTTCGATGCGCCCGCCTATGACTGGGACCTAGAAAAGAAGCAATGGGTTAGAGTGTACAATGCTCCCCCTAATGGCGTTTGGCAGTGAGATGGCCAGCTTAGAATGAGCGGCGTTTCGGTACTATTGCGCTAGTTGCGTCGTGGGACCGTGA
Organism: Actinomadura sp. GC306; assembly: GCF_004348665.1. Lineage (GTDB taxonomy): Bacteria > Actinomycetota > Actinomycetes > Streptosporangiales > Streptosporangiaceae > Spirillospora. The sequence goes on from NZ_SMKM01000059.1 coordinate 12,957, forward strand.
ACATGATTGTTGCGCAAGAATTTCCGAACGGCCGTCGGGTGCGTCGTTACCACTTATCCGTGGATTGGCAGCGATCTCGCGCGGGAAAGCGGAAGGTCACGAACGTAGGAGTGCAAGCAGGGGACGAGTGGTGCCTATCCAGTCTTGGCGGCGGTAGGTTTCTACGCCTATGGCGGGGCGGCAGGTTGAGCAGCGGGCGGCGACCATCTTGCCTGGGGCGATGACGAGGCCGACGTGGCCGGGGCGGTTTGTGGAGGTGCCGGGGCCTGAGTTGAAGAAGACCAGGTCGCCGGGTTGTGCCTGGTGGTTGGGGACTCGTACGCCGAAGGGCCATTGGGCGAAGGTTGTGCGCGGGATGGTGAGGCCAGCGGCTCGGTAGGCGGCCTGGACGAGGCTGGAGCAGTCCCAAGCGTTTGGGCCGGTGGCGCCGAAGACGTAGGGCTTGCCGCGTTGGGCCATGGCGAAAGCGATGATCTTTGCGATTGTCTCGTTGGGGGCGGTGATGGCTCCGGAGTCGCCGCAATCGGTCGGTGCTGTGGCCTTGTAGTGGCGGGCGCGGTTGAGTACGTCCCTCACGTAGGCGTTGCTGTGGTTGTAGGCGAACAGGGCGATGCGCATCTTCTGGGGCGCGCCGTTGTGCTGGAGGTAGCGGGCGGCGGCGGGGATGGCGTCTGCAGGGTCGTAGCGGTCTTTCTTGCCGTCGTGGTTGCCGTCGACGCCGAAGGCGGCCCAGGTGGCTGCGAGGAACTGCATGGGGCCACCGGCTCCGGCGTGGTTCTCGCCTGAGCGGACGCCGGGTGCGTGAGATCGGCCGTGATCGGACTCGGCTGCGCCGATGGCGGCGAGGATCTCCCATGGGATGCGGTACTGGGCTCCGGCCTTGCGGTAGAGGGCGAGGTAGTTGGCTGGGATTCCGGTGCCCGGTGGACCGTCGGTGCCCAGGCCGCATTCGTTGTGCGTAGAAGATGATCCGCTGACAGCGCCTATGAGGACGACGGCCAGGACGACGAGGGCGACCAGTCCGGCGACTACGGGCAACGGCCGTCCTCCGTCTCGCGGGTCCCGGGAAGGGGTTGCCGGAGGGGTGTGGTGGCCAGGGCGATCAGCGGATGGCGTGGACCGTCCCCACCCGCGGGTAGCCAGATGGGGGCAGCCGGGCTGCTGGTCGTTGGCGTGTGGACGGCGGTCGCGACGGGGACGGGTGGTGTTCCCAGGAGTCTGCGGAGGTTGGCTTCACGGCGGCTGCTCGGCAACCAGAACAGAACCGGGGTACTGATGCCGGTCGCTTCGGCGAGAGCCTCGTATCCGTTGAGCTTCGCGGCGACCTTGGCGAGGCTGACGCTTCCGGTGTCGTGTTCTAGGAAGAAGTCGATCGTTGCTGGTCCGTCGCCCTCACGGGATGGTTCGCTCCATCGGCCGTAAGCGTCTGGGCAGGCGAGGTCGCCCCAGAGTTGGGCGCATCGGTGTTCGGGCCACCATTTCTCGAGGCGCGCACCAGGGACGTGGCGCGCATGGGCGTGTAGGCGGGTGAAGAAGTCGTTGACGCCGACCTGGTGGGCGAGGTGCTTGGAGTGGCTGATCCGTAGGACGGCGGTGCGCCGGTAGCCGAGTCCGGCGAGGTCGGTGTCTCGGTGAGCGGCCAGGCATTGGGCGCCGACCGGTCCGATGACCCAGTGGAAGGGAGCGGCACCGACCGGCACCCACGGCTGGAATCTTTCCAGCGCGTCGAGCCGGAACAGTTGCAGGAGCCGGTCGCGCGCCTTGTTGGGCGCGCTGAAGAAGGTGGCGGCGATCTGGTGGGTGGTGAGGACGCGGTGTTCCCAGACGAGCTCGAGGATCGCGCGGTCCCGGTCGGTGAGCCGCCGGCGCAGTTCGAGGAGCTTCTCCGGTGCCGCGCGTCCGGTAGTTCCGGAGCCTCGGCGGTGACGGATGGTCTTGGCCATTACTTGCGCTCCTCGTCCTCGGCGGCGTGGTTGGTGCGGGGATCGAGCAGAACCGTGTTGGCCGGAGACGCGGTTGGCTTCGAGGTGATGGGGTGCGGGGCGAACCGTTTGCGTGAGGCGTGGCGGATCTCGTCGGCGCGTCCGGGGATCGGGTCGCGGAGCGGGCGGGTGCGGAAGGTGAACGCTTGGGTTGGCTGGCTGGCGGTGACGAGGCGCCCGGTGGCCTGGTAGGCGCCCAGGTGGGCGAGGTCGTGTGCGGACAGGACGGGGCCGGCGTGCCGGGCGAGGTCGCTCGCGTCTTCGGGTGAGGCCGCGAAGTAGATCTTGTTGCGGGCGTCGGCGGACACCGCGTCGCGCAGATCTTTGGGCAGTTGGGAGAGGTGTTGGTGGGCCAGGACGAGCGAGAGGCGGTAGCCGCGGGCCTCGGCCAAGATGTCGGACACCGACCCGGGCAGGTTGAGGAAGTTGTGGCACTCGTCTATGTAGGCGGCCGAGTCCGGCCGCTCGTGCTCGGGCAGTGCTGCGCGGCGGGTGATGCCTTGCCAGGTGTGTGCGAGCAGGAGTGACCCCATGAGGCGGGCGGCGTCTTCGCCGAGGACGCCTTTGGGTAGGCGGGCCAGGACGAGGCCGCCGCGGTCGAGGTGCTGGGCCAGGTCGACTGTGGATCCGGTCGCGGAGAGGGCTTGGTGGACGAACGGGCGGAGCAGCACGGCGCGGAGCTTGTTCATCACGGGGCCGATCGCGGCGGCCCTTCCGGCCGGTGACAGTTCGTCGTAGCCGGACCAGAAGCCGCGTAGAAGATCGTCCGAGAGCCGTCCGACCACGCGGGCACGGAACGCCGAGTCGGTGAGGAGCTGCGGGACCTGGGCGAGGGTGGCGCGGGAACCGTGAGCGTGCATGAGGCTCAGGCAGGCCGAGCGCAACAGGTCGTCCAGGCGCGGCCCCCAGGACGAACGGAAGCAGCGATGGAAGATCGACACGACCGAGTCCACGGCGAACGCCGGGTCGGGGCCGGACAAGATTCCGACCGAGGGCGGCGGTGCGGGGTCGGACGGGTCGAACACCACCGTCCGGCCTGCCATGCGGCTGGGGAGCCGGTCGAGGACGTCGGTGATCAGGTCGCCTTTGGGGTCGATGACCAGGGCGCCGCGGCCGTCATGGGCGTCGTCCAGGATGAGTGAGGCGAGCAGGGTGGATTTGCCGACGCCGGTCTGTCCGAGGACGTGAACGTGCTGGCGTCCGCCGGTGACCGGTAGCGCGACCGGGCGCCGGTGGCTCGCGTCGGCGTCGCCCAGCAGCCGTGCGGGACCGTTGACGGCGTCCGGGCCAGTGGGGACGTCGGGTGACGGGGCGACCGGCCGGGCTCCGGCGCGCGTGATCGCGGGCGCGTCTTGGTCCAGGGGCAGGTGTGCGAGGGCGGCCAGTTCGGCGGCGCCCAGCAGGTAGCCGCGTCGGAATCGACGCCACATGAGGGCGCTGGTCGGGTCTGGAAGCCTGCGGCGGCGTAGGTGCTGGTGGCCGGATGCGTACAGCGCGGCGATCGATGCGAGGGCGTGCGCTCGACCGCGCAGCCACTTCCGGAAGTGTTCGGTGTCGGGTGCCCCGACCGCGTAACGGATCTCGACTTCGAAGCGGGGTTGAGCCGCCTTGGCCAGGATCGCGCGAACCTGCTCGGCGCGCTCGGGATGTGCACTCGCCCGTGCCGCGGGGGATGCGTGCCCGAAGGTACTCGCGCGCATTCCAGGTGTGATCAGGTCGAAGAAGAAGCCCCGCGACGAAGCAGGGCGCCCGTCCTTGAGCCTGGAGGCAACGCGGTGCGCGCGGGAGAGGCGACGGCCGGTGACCGGTCGAGCGAGGATTTGGACGGCGGCGTACTGCCCCTTGTCGAGTCCCGACATCGCGCTGAGGAGGGAGCGGACCGGGTCGGTCTGGTGATCGGTCTTCAGCGGATAGGAGTCATCGCGGGACAACACGAGACGGCCACCGACCGTCGCTGCCCTCGTCGGGATGGGAAGCGCGGCGGGGCGGGTTGTTGTGGTGGTGGCGCCTGGCCAGGCGGCTCGGATGGTCTCCTCGACCATGCCGGGCGGCACCGTTTCGGGCACCCAGATCTGCACGCGGACTCCGGACGCGTCGCCGACGTACTCGAAGGCCAGGTACGGCTGTCCGAAGATCCAGCGCTTCCATGCCGGGGCGAGCAGGGCGGTCTGGTGGGCCCACCAGGCGGGCGCGCTGGCCGGATCGACCTGCGGCGGAACCGACACCGTGATCAGACGGTCGTCCTGGTGGAACCGCCGGTTGTGCCAGTGACACAGGGCCGCGCTAGCCGCCTTGTACACCGAGAAGGCCGCTCCCGCGATAACAGCGGCGATCGGGCCGTAGTGCGTGACGAGCGTAGGGATGTGCTGGCTCTGGTCGAAGATGTGCGTCCAGTGCGGGACGTCCTGGAGCATGGTCACAGCGGGTCGCCCTCCCCTTCGTGGTCGAGTAGTTCAGCGGGATCGGTCGTGATGACCTTGTGCTCGGCGGGGGAGGAGATGGCGGCGAAGGCTGCCCGGTCGTCGGCGTTTCCGCCGCACAGCAGGCCCTCGCCTCTTTCAGCCGACAGGAGGAATGCGCGTTCGCCTTCGGACAGCGCGAACGCGTCGCCGACGGCGGTGATGGCTTGGGGTGCCTGGCGGAGCAGGATCTGGGTTGCGGAGTTGGCGACGACGGCGCGGCCGAGGTCGGAGGCCAGCAGGTCGGCGGCGTCCTGGGTGACGACGGTCAGTCCGGCCCAGTGCTTTCGGGCGGACTTGGCGAGCCGGTACAGGAAGCGGGCGCCCTCGGCCTCCTTCATGAGCATCCATGCCTCGTCGACGATGACGAGGCGGGGGCGGCGGTCGGCGGGGTTGGCGACCTTGCGCCAGATCGCGTCCAGCGCGAGCAGTACCCCGACGGATTTGACCTCCTCGGGCAGGTCTCGCAGCGAGAACACCACCAGGTGCCCGTCCGGGCGGGTGGTCGTGGCCTGCGCGAACAGCTCCTTGTAGGAACCGGCGACATAGGGCGCGAGGCGTTCGGCGATCCCCTCGCCCTCGGGATGGGAACTGATGGCGAGTTGTTCGACCAGGTCGGCCAGCAACGGTGCCGGACGTCTCCAGGTGGCGGGGTCGGAGTTGATGCCCTTCGCGGCGTAGGCGGCAAGGACGGCGCGGTCTAGGACGGGCCGCGCGGCGGGTGTCAGCGGTTCGCCGAGCATGGCGGCGACGAGTGTCTGGGTGAACAGGGCGCGGCGGATCAGGGTGTCGTCGCCCTGGTCGGTGGGCAGGTCGAACGGATTGAACGCCACGCCCCGCGCGCCGAGGCCCAGGTGGGTACCGCCGGTCGTCTCTGCCAGGGCCCGGTATTCGTCCTCTGGATCGATCACCGAGACCTCGACGCCGTGATACAGCAGGCGCAGCGCTTCGAGCTTGGTGAAGTAGCTCTTGCCCGCGCCGGACCGGGCCAGGACGACGGAGTTGTGGTTGTCCTGGGCGAACCGGTCCCACATGACGACGCCCGAACTGGCGACGTTCACCCCGTACAGCACCTTGTTGGAGCCGGTGGGGGCGTTCAGGTCGGGTGAGGCGAACGGGAACGATGCGGCGAGTGCGCTGGTGTCGAAGGTGCGGCGCTGACGGATCGCATCGGTTCCGAGTGGCAGCGTGGACACCCAGCCCTGCATGGCGCGAAAGGTCGTCGGCTGTGCGTCTAGGAGCAGGGACGCGGCCAAGGCCCGGACCTGCTGTATTTCGGCGTCCAGTTCCGCGGTGTCCCAGGCGTGGACGGTGAGGTACAGGCCGACGCGGAACAGACGGCCGTCTCCGCGCGCCAGCGATGAGGCCAGGTCGGCGGCATCGTCGGCGGCGGCCTCGGCTCCGAAGTCGGCCAGTCGGCCCGCCTCGGCGTTGGCGCGGGCGCTGGACTCCAGGCGGGCGAGTTGCCGCCGGAGTCGTTGGGCGGCGACCATCGGCGGGATCGGCTCGACGTGCATTGAGACGTCGAGCCGCCCCGGGTAGGTGAGGAGCGGTTCCAGCCAGCCTGCTCCGACCTCACGTGGATATCCGGTGATGGCGAACGAGGCGCAGCAGCCGTCCGGCATCTCCAGGGACGATGCGTTCACGCGGAGCGCGGAGGGCGCGAGCAGATCACCCACACCGCCCGGCCGGTCCTGGTCGTCTTCTCGGGTGGGCGGGGCCGAGGTGAGCAAGGACCGAGTGAGTGCGGACAGCTTCACCGGGTCACCACCTGGGCAACCGGGTGACCGCTCGCCTGTGCGGTCGCGGTCAGGACGTGGACGAAGTTCTCGCGGTCCAGGCTGCTCAGTGCCGATGCGGGGAAAGCGCCGCCGGTGGCTAGTGCCGCGGCGACCTGGAGAACGGCGGCCTCGCCCGAAGAGCACACCAGGCGTCCGCAGCGCAGAGCGGTGGCGGCCTGGTCCCACTTCACCCAGGCGAGGACTTCATCGGGTGCGCCCGGGACGGTGTCCTGTTCGATGAAGTGGGAGCGAAAGTCGGCGCGGGTCAGCCAGAACCCGTGCATGATCAGTAGCTCGACGGCCGCGAGTTCACCACGCAGGCCCTCTGCGTATCGGAGGAGCCCGCTGGCCAGGTTGTTCACGGACGGTCGCTTGATTCGCCGATGAGCGTGGGTCATGCCGAGGCTCCTTCGGTGGTGTGGGCCGTAATGGGCTGGTCCGGGTCGGCGAGCGGAGCGGGGCGCTCGTGGCCGGGTGAAAAGGCGTCCGACAGCACCTGGACGCAGGCGTCGGCGTTCAGGAACTCCGCCGTCACGCCGAAGCCGCTCAGCGTGCGGACGGCTTCGGCGGCTCGGCGAGCGACGATGGCGGCGCTCGCCTCACGGGCGCGTTCCCGGCGTCCCGAACCCGGGGCGGGCTGATCGCGGACGACGATGAACACGTCTCGCACCAGCAGGGTCCGGGAGTCGCCGACCTCGTCGAGATAGGCGGCGTGATCTTCGGCCGCCCGCTGCAAGGCCGGGTGCGGGAGATCGGGCGCGGCCTCCGCCACCCGTGAGGCGAGGTCGGACAAATCAACGGGGCGGGCCCGGATGAGGATCTGCACCGGGGACTCAAGCGAGTTGAGCCACCGTCCGAAGAAGCCGACCAGCGCGGCCTGCTCTGCGGACGTCCGCAAACCGAAGGAGATCGTTCCCGCCCGGACGAGTGCGGCCGTTCCCTCCTTGTCCAGGTCCATGACGCCGTCTTGGCGGACGGCTCGGACGGGGAACCGCATGGCGCCCGGCAACCGGCCTCGGACCTTGCACCAGGCCGGCGCCTCGGGAATCGCTTCGGGTGCGGCGATGAGCGTGCGTCGCCGACGAAGATGATCGATGGCGGCGAGGGCGAACCGGTCCAGGCCCATGCCGTCGCGGCGAGCGAGGGCCATCGAGGCCCCTGCCGTGATCACTGGGAAGCACAGTCCCGCCGCGACGGCGATCGGTAGCAGCGGCGAGACTGTGACGAACATCAGCGCCGTGATCAAGGCGGTTGCGCCGAGGATGACGAGTTGGCGTGCGGTGAGCCCGTACATGATCTTGTCTGGCTGCTCCACATCGGCCGGGATGCGTGCCGACAGCGGCTCGTGGTCGTCGTTCAACGGTTCCTCCTGCCGTGGCGGCGGTTTCGGGGCGGATCGAGCCGCACGAACCTGCGCGGTGCTGGACGACGGGGCCTCGCGGCGCGCCGGTAGGGGCGTGTCGGTGGCTGCGTCGGGATGCGCGGGTGCGGCCGGGCAGGACCACCCGCACCCGTCCGGCCGGGAACGGGCGGGACGTGTGGCCGGTGTGGCGCGCCCCTGGGTGCCGCGCCGTGCCCGGGGCGGTGATGGGACCCGGGGCGGCCGTGTGCGGCGTTGTGGGGGCCGCTGCGGGGCCCGTTCGCCGAACCGGGGCGCGGCCGGTGTCGCCGGTCGGGACCGCGCGGCTGGCGGCATTGGGGCCCATAACCGGGCCCGCGATCGGGACGCGGACCATTGCCACCCGACGGCCCGCCGTGGGGACCGCCGTGGGGCCCGTTGCGCGGCCCACCGCCGCCACCGGGGCGGGGACGGCCCTGCGCTGTGCTGGCCTTGGCGGTACGGGCAGCGCCCCGAGTGCCACGTGCCGCCTTGCCCGCGAAGCCCACCACGGCGCCGACGCCCTTGTAAACGACGAACGTGCGCACAAGCTGGGAGAGCATGCGAGGCTGCGCGGGCTGCCACACGGTGCGCGCGACCCACCGCGGAATGCAGATCAACACGTAAAGGAGCGCGATCACCAGCAGCAGGTCGACCAGTTCCGCCTGCGCGGTCGGGGCACCGAGGAAAGAGCCGCCATCCTCGCCGTGCTGCGACAACAGCAACTGCAGGGCGGTGATGAACACGAACGACTGGCAGACCTGGATCGCCAGGGCACCGGTGATCCCGCGCCACCACAACCGAGCCAGGCCATCGGTGAGAGGCAGCGCATGGAACATCAGCGCGATCGGGGCAACACCGACCAGGACCATGATGATCGCCAGCCGCATCACATAGATGAAGGCCAAGATGCACGCCAGGACGACGACCACCAGCGTGACCAGGACGAAGAAACTGCCCCCGGTGTTGATCGAGGCTTCGATGCCCTGAGCGAAAACCCGTCCGGCCTGGTCGGGATCGATCCGGTCAGCGCCGCTCATGAAGATCGACCGGGCCAGTCCGTTGGCGAGCTGAATCCCGTATCCGATCACGATGAGACTGGTGTTCATCGCGATGAACGCGACCACCAGCCGCACAATCGTCTGCCCTGGCGCGGCTACTCCGGACAGAGTCTGTCCGGCCATCAGCATCACGCCGGCGAGCAGCACCATGAGCACGAAGCAGGTGTTGGCGATCGTCCGGGACGTCGCCCAGATCTGCTCGGCCGCGTTCATGCCCGGCGACCCGACCTCAGGCGTGGCGAGCTGCGTGTCGGCCAAGAAGCCCAGCACCGGCTCCAAAGAGTCCCTGGCCAGCGACCGGAACCAGTCGGTGATGGCCTCCTTGGTGTGGCAGCCGACGTTCACCCAGCCGCAGTCGTCCCCTTCCTCCTCGCCTTGGTCGCCGTCGGAGGAACCGTCCTCCTCGGGGTCTGAAGGGGCGGCGGCAGAGACGGCGCTCACCTGCCGAATGGCCGGACGAGGGTCGGCGCTGGCGTGAAGAACCAGGCTCAGCACACACCCACTGGCCAGGAAGAGAGCGGCGACAAAGGCTCGCCTGCGCCGAATGCAGCGGGTCTGGGCGCGCACGGTCAGGACCCGACGACGTACTTGAGGATCTGCACGAGGGCCGGGGCGAGCATGGCGATGCCGTAGCCGATGGCGGCATTGCGCAAGGTGCGCTTACCGGCCTCGGCCTCGCCGGGGTCGCCACCGGCCAGCAGGTACCGGACGCCCCCGATGGTGGCGAACAGGGTGGCCAACGCGACCAGCAGCCCGACGATGACGTTCCGCAGGTTGTTGATGACCTGCTCGATCCGCTTATCGGACGCCAGGACACCGGAGGCGACCTGCGCGTCTGACGCCGATGCCAGTGTCGCGGCGATCACCAGACCGCACAGCAAGATGCCGGTGCACCACAGCAGAACCGCGGCGGCGAGGCGCCCCGTGCTCACATCGGGCCGGCGGGATGGAAGAAGGTCGGACAACGGACGGATGCTCAACGGGCAGCCCTCCAGGCAGGAACACGGAGCAACGGGCGGGACAGAGCGGCTGATCGGGACTGCGGCGTGCGGCGGACAAGGCGAGCAAGCACGGAGGTGAAGACGGGCCGGGCCTTGCGGGTGTCCTCCTTCGGCAAGGGCACTCGGCGGATGGTCAGACAGTGGGGACCGGGTGACTATCCGGCCCGGACCCGTCTTCAACCTGTGTTGTTCTCACCTAGTAACTGACAGCTCACATCCCGTTCTTGGACATCAGCGATGCGAAGTCGTCGCGAAGACCCCCGTCCCGCAGCGCGGCGACCAGACACATTTCGGCGCGGCGGCGGCGCTTCATCAACGCCTGGTAGTTGGTGCGGAGCCGCTCAACGAGGTCGCTCGGTGCCATGCCCTCCAGCCGGGTCATGATGATGATCTCGGCCTCAACCGCGGTGATCACGTCCTGCTGGACGGCCGAGGCCAGCAGCAGGTCCACGTGTGCGTCCGACGAGGCGGAGGAGGTGATCTCCGCCAGCGTGCACGGATCCACCGGGATTACCTGCACCCGCGCGCGGTAGGCGCGCTCAACCGTCCTGGCCGAGCGGGCCACCAGCCGCTGCGGGATCCAGGGCTCTTCCAGGTCGATCTGGTGCAGCGTCTCGTGGAACTGCGACAGCAGGTCCGCCGCAACACGGGAGGTACCTGCTCCCGGGTCGTTATCCAGACGGCGCAGGCGGTCGCGCACGACCGCCTTGAGCCCCGGCAGCGCGACACCGACGCACGCTATGACCCAGGCGGGGCCTTCGCTGCGGGCGCGCGTCACCATGTCCTTCCACGCGGCGTCGCGCGCCTCCTGCCGGGTGGACGGGTGCAGCATGATCGCCCGAAGCTCATCCAGCGCGATCATGCGGGCGGGCAGCCCGTGCCCGAGCGCCGCGCCGTCCACCGACAGCGGCGCCGGACCGCGTGTCAGGAGATCGAACGTCGTCTCCGCGACGTCCAGGACGTGCTCGGACTCCCCGCCGGTGCGACGGCTGCGCTGGTCGGAGCGGTCGGCCGGACGGATGTTGGTGGCCATGGGAACCCCCGAGAGAGCGGTCGGTGAATCGGTCACCGACATCTCGCCAGAGGCCATGTGCAGATCATGAGCAACGACCCGCGACCAGATCTGTTCACGATCTGCTCAAAATCGCTCTGACCAGGGAAAACATGGTCCGCTGCTCGTGTGCACACGGCGCCAGCCGTCAGAGGTCAAGCACAGCCATGTGCTTAAAACGCCGCTGACCAGCATCAACAGGTGCGCCAGAGAACCCCCATCAAGAAAGATCAAAACTCCGAGACGGACCCTTGCCAGGCTCATGCTTCGTTCCAGGGCCAAGGAGCACGGCGGCTGCTCTCGACTTAGTTGCGGTGAACACGACCAGAAATCCGGGCTGCGCGTGTCCAAGATCGGGGTCGGCGGGGTCAGTTACTTGGTGAGACAGGGGACCGGGCGACCATCACGGGTCACCCAACATGACCAGCAGCAACAAGCCGAATCCGACACCGGCCAGCGCCGCGCGGCAGCTCCTGCCGCTCACCGTCTGGCTCTGCCCGGACGACACCGCCGACCAGCCCACCCATGACGCGCAGCCCTGCCACGGCCCGGCGCACCGGGCTCACCACACCCGGACCTGTGAACGGCACCTCGGCACGATCAGCTCCGGGCTCGCACGCCACCTCATCACCACCGCCACCGATGAACACGATGTGATCGCGGAGGCGTTCACCAGCAACGCCGCCACCCTGCGCGCGGCGGCCGAACTCGACCGCCGCGCCGTCGCGTGCGTCCCGCACTTCCCGCTCGCCCGGCACATCGGCGCGCAGCTGCGTGAACACCTGTCCCATGAACAGCTCGGCCGAGTCGCGATGCGGCCCTGCCGCGCCGACCAGATGCACCGCGGTATCGCCGACCAATCCGGAGAGGTCGCACTGGTCATCGCGGCACCGTCCACGGCCGGAAGCCACACCACCGAACCAAAGCCCAGGCAAGCGCGAGGGTCGTGCCCGGCGTGCCTGTCGGACGTCCTGACCAACAGCGCGTTTCGCTCGCAGACGTTCCTGTCGGCCGCCTACCGGGTCCTGCGCCCCGGAGGTCACCTCGCGGTCGTCACCACGGCCAGACACCACCACGGACGCCTCATCGACCCCGCACCGGCGATCATCCGCGAGGCGCGCAAGGCCGGGTTCCGCTACAGCCAGCACATCATCGCCGTCCGCGTCCCCGTCCAGGGCGACACCCTCCTCATCCAGGCCGGCCCTGACAGCATCGGCCAGCTCCGCGACATCCGCTCCCGTGCCATGCCCCCGGCGGCTCGCGTGCACGCCGACGTCTGCCTGCTCACACGACCGGGCGGCCGCGACCGGGGAGGTCGCCGATGAACATGAACACCCGCACCGAGGCTGGCGCGCTGGCGTCCGTCCTGCTCACCGGGCAGCAACCCTCACGCGTTCAGCGCAGGGGCCGCTACACACCCGAGTCGATGGCGCACCCGGCCAAGATGTTGCCCGCCATCGCCGCCCAGGTCATCACCGCCTACACCAAGCCTGGGGACCTGGTCATCGACCCCATGTGCGGCATCGGGACCACGCTGGTCGAAGCCGTCCACCTGGGACGCGACGCCACCGGCATGGAATACGAGGCCCACTTCGCGCAGATGGCCGCCAGCAACCTCCGCCACGCCCGCGCCCAGGGAGCCACCGGCACCGGACAGGTCGTCCACGGCGACGCCCGCAACATCGCCACCGCGCTCGCCGACCTCACCGGAACCGCCGCGCTCGTGCTGACCTCTCCTCCCTACGGCGCGACCACACACGGGCACGTACGCACCGGCAGAGACAACGGCGGCGGAAAGATCGATAAGGCCCACCACCGCTACTCCACCGACCGCCGCAACCTCGCCCACCGCCCGACCGCCGAACTCGTCGCGGGCTTCGGCCAGATCCTCACCGGGTGCGCGGCCCTGCTGCGCCCCGGCGGAGTCATAGCCGTCACCGTCCGCCCCTTCCGCGTGGCCGGCGAACTCGTCGACCTGCCCGGCCAGGTCATCACCACCGCCAACCAACACGGCCTCGTACTGATCGACAGGCTCGCCGCCCTGCTGTGCGGACTACGCGACGGACAGATCGTCACCCGCGCCTCGTTCTTCCAAATGATCGAAGCCCGCCGCCTCCGCGAACACGGCATCCCCGCCATGGCCACCGCCCACGAGGATCTCCTCGTTTTCGCCCCTGTGGACGAGACCGACTTCACGGGCGGCGAGGCATGCGGCCTTGATCTTCACGGCGGAGGTGTGCCGTCATCACCCGATCGGTTCGACACCGGAACCACCACCGCTGACACCCGGCGGACGGGGACACGGTGACCGGGCCGGACAGGCAAACCCGGGACGACGGGGAGCAGCTCAGGCTGGCCTGGCGACTGGTCTTGGCGGACCCGTCCGTTCAGGAGCAGCTCACCCGGGTTCAGGCACGCGCGATCAAGGAGGTACTCACGTGGTGGAGCAATCACACAGCCCAGTCCCGCTCGAAGTGTTCGCAGCAGGATCGCGAAGCACCCGATCCCGGGGTCTGACTGGCCCCGGTGGAGGATTCCGGCTGTCGGGGCCGCTACGGGTGGCCTTCGCAGGACGGACCTCGACCGAAGACAAGCAGGACCCGACCTTGTCGCTCCCGCGCCAGCTCGCCAGCAGCCAGACCGCGCTGCACACGTCGCTTCCCGACAGGGCTGTCATCGTCGCGCACTTCTACGACATCGAATCCGGGCGCAAGGACCTCGCTGCCCGTGGGTTCGGACGCGGGCACGAGCGGTTCAACATCCCCGTACCGCGTGACGGCGGCATCCAAGACCTGCTGCTGGAAGCGTCCCAACCCGACCGGCGCTTCGACGCGGTGATCTGCGAGTCGGTCGACCGGATCGCGCGGCGGACCTACGTCGGAACGCAGATCGAAAACACCCTGGAGAAGCTCGGCATCCCGCTGTGGGCGTCGGACGAGCCGATCACCCTGAATGGGAAACGCTCCTCCCAGGTGCTCACGCGGCGGGTGAAACAGGGCGTGGCCGAGTGGTACGTCCTGGAGATGCTGGAGAAAGCCTGGGGCGGGTTCGAAGTCCACACCGAACAAGGCTTCAATGTCGGACGACCACCGTATGGCTACCTGGCGCACAAGGTGCTTCACCCCGTTGCCGCACGCCGCGAGCAGGGCGCGACCAAGCATGTCCTGGCTCCAGACCCGGTACGCGGCCCGGTTGTGCAGACCATCTTCGAGATGCGCGTCAGTGAGCGTTTCGGCTACCAGGCCATCGCCGACCGGCTCAACCGCGATCTGGATCGGTACCCGCCGCCCGTCGCCACCGCGAAGCACCGCAGTGTGGGCAAGTGGACCTACTCCTCAGTGCGGGAGGTGCTGACCAATCCCAAGTACACCGGCTACATGGTGTGGAACCGCAAGGCCACCACCTCAGCCGGGGGCCGCAACAACCCTCCCGAGGCGTGGATCTGGTCCAGCGCGCCCACCCACCCCGCTCTTGTGAGCGTCGAGATCTTCACCGATGCCCAGAAGGTCGCGCGTGATCGGGAGGGTTCACGCAGCTGTTCCGGGCCCAACACCGCGCACACCGACACCCGTCGCTCCTACGCACTCCGCTCCTACATGACCTGCGGATTGTGCGGGCGCCGGATGTTCGGCAAAGAAAGCCGGGGACGGATCTACTACATCTGCCGTCCCGCCCGTGCCTACCGTCCCGAAGGGCACCCGGCGAGCATCTGGGTTCGCGAGGAACCCCTCATGGCGGGCCTGACCGAGTTCTTCAACCGCGAGGTCTTCGGCCCCCACCGCCGTGAACGCCTCCACGTTCTGCTCAGCCGCCTCGACGACACCCACCTGCGCGAACACCAGGAGCGCGTGGAGGCGGCCGAGCGGCAGATCGTGGAGCTGAACCAACGCAAGGAACGCATCCTGGATTCACTCGAAGCCGTCGACGACCCCAGTCCCGTCTTCGTGAACTCCCTCAATGAACGCGCAGCCACTATCGGCGCGGACCTGGAGGCCAAGCAAGCCGCCCTCCGCGAACTGCGGGATGCGACCCTGACGGCACCGTGTCCCGATCTGCTGAATCACTTCCCGACCGGAACGGTCGACCTCGACCTGCTACCCGAGCCGACCCTGCGGCGCCTGCTGGACGCCTTCGCCGTCGAGATGCGTCACGACAAGGAGGGCAACCAGGTCGACGTCCAGGTCACGATCACGCCCGAGACGACCGAAACGCAACGATGTGCGGCGAATGCTGTGATCGCGGGTGGCGGCGCAGACGCTGCAAGTGATCATGCAGCCATGCGCGTGGTACCCCCTACCGGATTCGAACCGGCGCTACCGCCTTGAAAGGGCGGCGTCCTAGGCCGCTAGACGAAGGGGGCCCGGGGCGTGGCGGTGTGGCTGCCACGCGACCTGGTCAAGTGTAGGGGACGTGGTGGGTCGGCGTGCAAACGGTTAGTCGGGTTCGGCGGATGTGG
>NZ_SMKM01000005.1 GCF_004348665.1 Actinomadura sp. GC306
GCACCCCGCCGCGCCGCACCCCGGCTACGGCCCGCCCATGCAGCCGCAGCCGGGCCTCGCCGGCCCCGAGGACATGCTCGCGGGACGCTGGGCGCGGCTCGGCGCCGCGATCCTGGACTCCCTCCTGCTCGCCGTCGTCACCGTGCCGGTCATGCTGTTCTCCGTCCGCTGGGACAAGCTGCTGGAGGCCGCCGAGGCCGGTGAGGCGGTCTCCCTCTCCGACCCCTTCGAGTTCTACAACGTCCCGGTGCTCCTGGCCGGATACGCGATCACGTTCGTGGTGGGGTTCGCGTACTACACCGTCCTGCACGCCAGGTGGGGCCAGACGATCGGGAAGAAGGCCCTCGGCATCCGGGTGGTGAACGCCGCCGACCTCTCGGCGGTGAGCTGGGGCCAGGCCATCGGGAGGCAGGCGTTCGTCTCCTCCGTGTCGATCGCGACGACCGCGGCCAACTTCTTCCTCGCCGGCGGAGCCGTCCTCGCGATGCTCGGGGCGCTGGACCCGGCGTGGATCCTGTGGGACAAGCGCCGGCAGGCGGTGCACGACAAGGTCGCCAAAACGCTGGTGGTGAAGACCGCGCCGTGGATTCCGGACCCGTACGCGAAGTCCTGAGCATCCCCGGTACGGGCAAGTTCTGATCTTCCTCGCGCAAACTCTGCGGCCCCACCGGACGCGGGGAGTTTGGACGGCGGCGGCGCGGCCACGCTCCGGGCATGACGCAACCGCCGAACGACCCCGCGTCCGGGGGAGATCCGCAAGACAGGCCGCACGGCCGCCCGCAGGATCCCGGCGGGCCGGGTCCGTACGGTGGTGAGCAGCCCTACGGCGGGCAGCAGCCGTACGGGGAGCAGCCGTACGGCCAGCAGCCTCCCTACCGAGAGCCGTACGGGCAGCAGCAGCCGTACGGGCAGGGGCCCTATGGCGAGCAGCCCTACGGTCAGCAGCCGGGTTACGGGGACCTGCCGAAGTACCCCGGCCAGTCCGGGCACGGCGGCACGGGCGGCTACGGCGAGCCCGCCCAGCGGCTGGCGAGCCGCTGGGCGCGGCTGGGCGCGGCGATCGTGGACATCGTCCTCCTCGGCATCGTCACCAGCCTGATCTCGCTGCCGTTCGTCGACTGGGGCAGCGTCTTCGACCCCGACACGGGCGAGTCGCTCTACTACTCCAACGCCCAGCTTTCGAGCAACGCGATCGGCGTCGTGCTGGCCTTCTTCTACTACTGGCTGATGCACGCCAAGTGGGGCCAGACGATCGGCAAGAAGCTGCTGGGGATCAGGGTCGTCCGGGAGACCGACGGGCAGGCGATCACCACCGGGGAGGCGGCCGGCCGCTCCGCGTTCTACAGCGTGCTCGGCGGCATCTGCGGATGCATCGGCCTCATCAACGTCCTGTGGATCCTGTGGGACCCGCGGAAGCAGGCCCTGCACTGCAAGGTGGCGCACACCGTGGTGGTCCAGGCCGGTCCGCACACCCCCGATCCCTACGCCCATCGCTGACCGGGGAACCGATACGAGTTGCCCTGCGCGTACCAGGCGGGGCAGTCTTGGCGGGTGCACAAGGCCGGAGAATCCCCCACCCCTCGCCGCCACGGCTCGCGGACCGCGTTCCGTGGTGCCGCGGGACTGGCCGCGCTCGCCGTCGCGGGGTCGCTGACCGCGGCCTGCCAGCTGTCGCCCTTCAACGACGACGGCGACCCGTCCGGGGCGCCCCCGGGGTCGGCCGCGACCGGTCCGGCGGGGCCGACGACCGCGGGCGACAACTACGTGCCGGGGGACGGCAACGGCGGCTACGACGTCCAGCACTACTCGCTGAAGCTGAACATCGACCCGGACGCCGGCGAGCAGCTGAAGGGCACCGCCACCATCACGGCGAAGGCGACCGAGCGGCTCGCCCGCTTCAACCTGGACCTGAGCGGCCTCAAGGTGGCGTCGATCAAGGTGAACGACGCCCCGGCGCGGCAGCAGCGCGGCGGCAGCGAGCTGGAGGTCACCCCGGCGAAGCCGCTGCGGAAGGACGCGCAGTTCACCACCGTGATCGAGTACTCGGGGACGCCGGAGCCGGTGACGGACCCGGTGCTCGGCACCTACGGCTGGATCCGCACGTCCGACGGGGTGTTCATCGCCTGCCAGCCGAGCGGGGCGCAGACCTGGTTCCCGAGCAACGACCACCCGAGCGACAAGGCGACGTTCGACTTCGAGATCACCGT
Source organism: Actinomadura sp. GC306 (assembly GCF_004348665.1). GTDB lineage: Bacteria > Actinomycetota > Actinomycetes > Streptosporangiales > Streptosporangiaceae > Spirillospora. The sequence continues at coordinate 2,208 of NZ_SMKM01000005.1, forward strand.
CCCGCAGGGGCTGACGGCCATCGCCAACGGCGAGCCGGCGACGCCGCTCACCGGGACCGGCGGCGGGGCGCCCGGCGTGCCCGGCGGCCCGCCCGGCACCGGTCCCGGCGGCCCGCCGGACGAGCCGCCCACCGGGCCCGGCATCGAGCCGATCGGGCACCGCGCCCAGACGACGACCAAGTGGCACGTCAAGTCGCCGATGGCCACGTACCTCGCGACCGTCAACGTCGGGCGCTTCGACGTGCGGACGGGCATGGCCGGGAACGGCGTCCAGGTCATCAGTGCGGCCGACCCGACCCTGTCCATGGTCAACCTGGACGCCTTCCACCGCCTGAACACCGAGATCACCGACGAGTTCGCGAAGCTGTTCGGGCCCTACCCGTTCTCCTCGTCCGGCGGGCTCGTCGACAACGCGGAGGTCGGTTTCGCGCTGGAGACGCAGACCAGGCCGGTGTACGGGTCGTTCGGGGCCGAGCCCACGATCGTGGCGCACGAGCTGGCGCACCAGTGGTTCGGCGACAGCGTCAGCGTCACCGGGTGGAAGGACATCTGGCTGAACGAGGGCTTCGCCACCTACGCCGAGTGGCTGTGGGAGGAGAAGAGCGGCGGCCGGACCGTCCAGAACCAGTTCGACGAGCGCTACGAGAGCCGCATCGCGAACGAGCTGTGGGACAACCCGCCCGGCGACCCGGGGCGCAAGAAGATGTTCGGCCGCTCGGTGTACGACCGCGGCGGGATGACGCTCGTGGCGCTGCGCGAGCGGGTCGGCGAGGACGTCTTCTACGACATCCTCAAGACGTGGGCGGACGAGCACCGCCACTCCAACGCGACGACACCGCAGTTCATCGCGCTGGCGAACAAGGTCTCGGGCAAGAAGCTCGACGGGTTCTTCAAGGCCTGGCTGTACGAGAAGGGCCGCCCGGCGAAGTAGGCCGGCGCGCGTCCCGGCCGCACCGTCCCGGCCGCCTGAGGTCCACATCCGGTCACGAAAGGCCCCGCGTGCTCGCGCATTCGAGACCGGATCGCGCTTGAACCGTCCGGGATCGGGAGAAAGTCTTGATCACGGCCGTCGTGACGGAGCGGCGGCCGTCATCGAGGAGCACCGAGGACGAGGCCGATGAGCACAACCCCCAGAGCCCTCGCCGCCGTGACGCTGGGCGTCGCCGCGGCGCTCACCGTGTCCGCGGCGCCCGCGAGCGCCGCGGCGCGCTACACACCCGGCGCGCCCGGCGCCGGCGACCCCTACTTCCCCGACATGGGGAACGGCGGCTACGACGTCGGGCACTACGACATCGGGCTGCGGTACGACCCGGCGACGAAGGGCATCCGGGCCGTCACGAAGATCAAGGCGCGGGCCACGCAGGACCTGTCCCGGTTCAACCTGGACTTCCTCGGCCCCCTCACGATCTCGTCGCTGACGGTGGACGGGCACCGGGCGTCCTTCGAGCGGACGGGCGCCCAGGAACTCGTCATCACCCCGCGCAAGGGGCTGCGGAAGCACCGGCACTTCACGGTGACCGTCGCGTACGCGGGCGTCCCGCAGCCCGTCAACGACGCCACGCTGGGCACGTCCGGCTGGATCCCCACGGCCGACGGCGCGGTCATGGTGAACCAGCCGTTCGGCGCGGCGACCGTCTACCCGGTGAACGACCACCCGACCGACAAGGCGACGTACACGTTCACGCTCACGGCGCCGAAGGGCCACACCACGCTGTCCAACGGCGACCTGCGCGGGACGTGGACCAAGGGCGGCTGGACGACGACGCGCTGGGTCATGCGGCACCCGATGGCCAGCGAACTGTCGATGCTCGCGATCGGCAAGTACGACGTGCTCACCGGGCGGACGGGCGACGGCGTGCCGAACCTGACCGCGACCGACCGCGCGCAGGGCGTCTCGCCGGAGAACGCGCGGAAGTTCCACCGGCAGACCGCCGAGATCCAGGATTTCCAGGCGTCGATGTACGGCCGGTACCCGTTCACCTCGACCGGCGGGATCGTGGTCAAGGGCGGGTTCGGGTACGCGCTGGAGACCCAGGGCCGCCCGGTGTACGACCTCGGCCGCCGGCCGGGCGCCATCCCGAGCGGCGCGCTCGTCGCGCACGAGCTGGGCCACCAGTGGTTCGGCGACTCGGTCACGCCGGAGCGGTGGGCCGACATCTGGATGAACGAGGGCTTCGCGACGTACTCCGAGTGGCTGTACGCCGAGAAGTTCGAGGGCACGCCCGTCCAGGAGAGCTTCGACGCGGTCTACGCGACGCCCGCCGACGACGGCCTGTGGGAGGGCGTCGTCTCCGACCCGGGACGCGACCACATCTTCGACGGCCTCGTCTACGACCGCGGTGCGATGGCCGTGCACGTCCTGCGGCAGACCATCGGCGAGAAGTCGTTCCACCGGCTGCTGAAGGCGTGGCCGGCGGCGTACCGCTACGGCAACGCCTCGACGGAGGACCTGGTCCGCTTCGCCGAACGCCTCTCGGGCAAGAACTTGGACGGCTGGGCGAAGGCATGGCTGTACAGCGAGGGCAAGCCGGCCCTCTGAACGCCGCCGTGCGGCGTGCCGCCCCTATGCCGGCGCGGATAGGGGCGGCACGCCGCAGGTGACCGGTCGTTCAGCTCAGGGTGAGGGTGTAGCCCTTCTCGCGGAGGCGGGCGATCACGTCCTCCGAGTGGGCGGAGCCGCGCGTCTCCAGGTGCATCAGGACCTCGGCCTCCTCGACGTGCAGCCGGGCCGCGACCCGCTCGTGCATCACGTCCAGGACGTTCACGCCCAGCTCGGCGAGCTCGCTGAGCAGGGTCACCAGGGCGCCCGGACGGTCCTTCAGCCGGCAGCGGACGACCAGGTACCGGCCCGCGCCCGCGAGGCCGTGCCGCAGCACCTTCGACAGCAGCAGCGGGTCGATGTTCCCGCCCGACAGCACGATCACGACGGGCGGCTCGACCGCGTACCCGTGCTCCAGCACCGCCGCGACCCCGGCCGCCCCGGCGGGCTCGACGACCTGCTTGGCGCGTTCGAGGCACAGCAGCAGCGCCTGGGAGATGGACTCCTCGGTCACGGTGACGACGGCGTCCACCAGCTCGGTGAACATGGCGTGGGTCAGCTCGCCGGGCCGGCCGACCGCGATGCCGTCCGCCATCGTCGGCTCCACCGCGACCGGCAGCGGGCGTCCGGCGGCGAGCGAGGGCGGGAACGCGGCGGCGCGCTTGGCCTGCGCGCCGAGCGCCTTGATCTTCCGCCCGCCGGTCTCCGCCGCGACGCCCTTGGCCGCGGCGGCGATGCCCGCCAGCAGGCCGCCGCCGCCCACCGGCGCGACGATGGTCCGGACGTCCGGGCACCCCTCCAGGATCTCCAGGCCGATCGTGGCCTGCCCGGTCACGACGTCCGGGTGGTCGAAGGGGTGGATGAACACCGCGCCGCAGTCTTCGGCGTACTCCTGCGCGGCGGTGAGGCACTCGTCGACGGTGGGGCCCGGGAACACGACCTCGGCGCCGTAGCCCCGGGTCGCGGCGATCTTGGGGAGCGGCGCGCCGACCGGCATGAAGACCGTGGCCTTGCAGCCGAGCATGGCCGCGGCGAGCGCGACGCCCTGCGCGTGGTTGCCCGCGCTGGCCGCCACGACGCCGCCGGCGCGCTCGTCCTCGGTCAGCCCGGCGATCCGCGCGTACGCCCCGCGGATCTTGAACGAGCCGGTGCGCTGCAGGTTCTCGCACTTCAGCAGGACGGGCCCGCCGAGCTGCTCCGACAGCACCCGGGACGGGATCAGCGGGGTGGGGACGACCACCTCGCGGAGCAGTTTCCGGGCCGCGCGGACATCGTCGACGGTGACGGCCCGCCCTTGCCGATCGCTCATACCTGCCTCCTGTGGGGGGACGACCCCCCACACCCCCCGGTTCGCTTCGCTCTAATGGATACTCGCACCCCGCGAGCTCACCCTGCACTCCAATAGCGATCTTGCGCGAACACCAGGGCGGCGGCGCCGACGAGCCCGGCGGTCTGCCCGAGTTCCGCCGGGACGATCCGCACCCGGCGCGCGAAGTCCATCCGGGCGTGCTCGCGGAACGCCTCCCGCAGCGGCTCGAACAGCAGGTCCCCCGCCTGGGAGACGCCGCCGCCGAGCGCCGCGACCTCCAGGTCGCACAGGTGCGTCGTGGAGGCGAGCGCGACGCCGATGGCCCGGCCGGCCCGCCGCATCGCCGCGGCGGCGACCGGATGCCCCGCGCGGGCGTCGGCGGCGAGTTCCACGCCGGTCGCGTCCGGGGTCTCCTGGCGCCAGCCCTGCTCCCGCGCCCAGGCGACCAGCCCGGGGCCGCGGGCGACGGCCTCCAGGCAGCCGCGCCCGCCGCACTCGCAGGGCGGCCCGGCGGGGTCGACGACGACGTGGCCGATGTGCCCGGCGTTGCCGCTGGCGCCGTTGATGAGCCGGCCGCCGAGGATGAGGCCGCCGCCGACGCCCGTGGACACCACCATCCCGAGGACGTTGTCGCGGCCGCGTCCGGCGCCGAGCCAGTGCTCGCCGACGGCGACGCAGACGGCGTCGTTGTGGATGCGGACGGGCAGGTCCGGATACCGGTCGCGGAGCCTGGCGCGCAGCGGGAAGCCGTCCCGCCACACCGGGATGTTGAGCGGCGAGACCTCGGCGGCGGGCCACGTCATCGGCCCGCCGCAGCCGACGCCGACGCCCGCGAGGGGCGGGTCTCCGGCATCGGCGGCGAGCTTGTCCAGCAGGGCCTCCAGCGCCCGCCACAGCCCCTCGGCGTCCAGGCCGGGCCCGGCCGGCGTCGCCGCGCGGTCGTAGGCGGCGACGCGCCCGCCCGGTTCGACGATCGCGGCGGCGAGCTTCGTGCCGCCGATGTCGACGGCGAGCACGGGTGCGGCCGGGCCCGTCAAGCCGGTTCCCCGGCCCGGCCGAACGCCAGGATGGACGCGGTGAAGCCGTGCACGTGGTTGCGTCCCGCGACCGGGCCGATCTCGCCGGCGCCGAAGAAGCCGCCCACCCCGGCCGGGCCGAAGGCGCGGTCGAGGACGCGGGCGTCGTGGTCGGAGTCGGCGAACATCGCCTGCCCGCGCCCGTTGCAGGAGAACAGCAGCGCGCCCTCGACCGGCCGCATGTCGAAACGGTCGAGCAGGGCCGCGAGGTCCTGGTCGGCGGCGCCCGCGTCGCGGACCTGGAACCGGACGGTGCGCCCTACGTCCACCACGTCGCCGATCGCGATGGCGCCGCTGTCGGTGTCGGCCCCGACCACCCCGCGGACGAGGAAGTCGCCGTGCTCGTGCTCGTCGGCGTACTCGTCCATCGCGACGCCGATCAGCAGGCCGCGGCCGGCGAGCTCCTGCTCCTCCTCCGGCAGTTCCAGGACGATCTGCTCGAGTTTCTCCAGCGCGGGCGTGCCGGCCAGCTCGTACAGGACGTTCTCCTCCGCCCTGGTCACCACCATGTCGGGGCCGATCGGGCGGGCGCCCTGGCTGACCACGGTCGCCGCGGCCACCGACCCGCCGATGACGACGCCGACCGCGCCGTCGCGGTAGACGTCCCCGCCGACGAACAGCCGCGCGTCGCCGCGCTCGCGGCCCTCCGCGAGCCCGCCGACCAGCGGCAGGCCGGGCAGCGCGTCGTCGGAGCGCTCGACGAACGCGTCCACCGGGAAGGTGTACGGGTCGGTCAGCAGCACGCCGACCACGTCGTCGTCCTGCGCCTCGGGCATGCCGACCACGACCAGCCGGTCGTCGGCCTTCAGCGTCTCCAGCCGGAACGGGTCGAGCCGCGCGCCCGGCAGGACCGCCGCCCACGCGCTGACCGCGCCGGCCTCCTCCACCCCGCGCCCGGCGCCGATCACGCCGGACGCGGTGCAGCCCAGCAGCACCGCGGGCCCGGCCGCGCGCGCCGCGGCGGCCGCGGCCATCTCGAAGACCTCCGGGTCGTCGCCGGTCATGAAGACGCAGACCAGGTCGGGCGCCGCGCTGAGCGGCGCGAGGGCCTGCTCGACCGCCGACACGGCCGCCTCGCACAGGTCGGGTCCGGAGGCCAGGCCATCACCGAATCGCGCCATCCGCGCCGCCTCCCTCACTGCGTTTCGCCGCTGCGTTCACACGCACAGTGTCCCCCGCCGTGCGCCGCCCACCCAAACATCGCCCGATCCGCACGGGACGGTACACCGGCGGACGAATCCACCGGGCAACGGAGGAATCCCGTCCCGGGGTGCGATTCCGCGTAGCGGCGACGTAATGTCGGTCGCGTGCGTTCTTCCACACCGCGTGAATCCCTGCCCAGCGAGGCCACACTGGGCGAGCTGCGCACCAGCGGCCACGTCCGGCGTCCGGTGAAGGCGGAGATCCGCCGCAACCTGCTCGCCCGGATGCGCTCCGGCGAACCGCGCTTCCCCGGCATCCTCGGCTTCGACGACACCGTCCTGCCCCACCTCGAACGCGCCCTGCTCGCGGGGCACGACCTCGTGCTGCTGGGCGAGCGCGGGCAGGGCAAGACGCGGCTCATCCGCACCCTCACCGGGCTGCTGGACGAGTGGACCCCGGTCGTGGCCGGCTGCGAGATCAACGACCACCCGTACGAGCCGGTGTGCGTGCGCTGCCGGCGGCTCGCCGCCGAGAAGGGCGACGACCTGCCGGTCGAGTGGCGGCACCGCGACGACCGCTACGGGGAGAAGCTCGCCACGCCCGACACCAGCGTCGGCGACCTCATCGGCGACGTCGACCCGATCAAGGTGGCCGAGGGCCGGACGCTCGGCGACCCGGAGACCGTCCACTTCGGCCTGGTGCCCCGCACCAACCGCGGGATCTTCTCCATCAACGAGCTGCCCGACCTGGCCGAGCGGATCCAGGTGGCGCTGCTGAACGTCCTGGAGGAGCGCGACGTCCAGATCCGCGGCTACGCGCTGCGGCTGCCGCTGGACGTGCTGCTCGTCGCGTCCGCCAACCCGGAGGACTACACCAACCGCGGCCGCATCATCACCCCGCTGAAGGACCGCTTCGGCGCCGAGATCCGCACCCACTACCCGCTGGAACTGGCCGCCGAGCTCGCGCTGATCCGCCAGGAGGCCGACTTCGCCGACCTCGCGGGCCTGCCCGCCGAGGTGCCCGACCACCTGATCGAGGTGATCGGGCGGTTCACCCGGCTCGTCCGCGAGTCGACGGCGGTGGACGCCCGCTCCGGCGTGTCGGCCCGGTTCGCGCTCGCGGGCGCCGAGACCGTCGCGGCGGGCGCGGTGCGGCGCGCGGCGCTGACCGGCGAGGAGCACGCCGTCGCGCGGGTCTGCGACCTGCCCGCGGTCGTCCCGTCGCTGATGGGCAAGGTCGAGTTCGAGGTCAGCGAGGAGGGCCGCGAGCAGGAGGTGCTGGAGCACCTGCTGCGCCGGGCCGTCGCCGAGACCTACCGGCGGACGCTGGGCCCCGCCGACCTGAGCGGGCTGCTCGACAGGTTCGACTCCGGTGACGGCGTCGAGTCGGGCGAGCTGGTCCCGGCGGCGGAGCTGCTGCGCCGCATCGGCCAGGTCCCCGGCCTCGCCAAGATCATGGAGCGGCTCGGCATGACCGGGGAGTCCCCCGGCCAGGCCGCCGCCGCACTGGAGTTCGCCCTGGAGGGCCTGTTCCTCACCCGCCGGCTGTCCAAGGACGTCGCGGAGGGGGCCGACGGGACGGCCACCTACCGGACCTGACGGCCGGACCTGACGGCCGGGCACGACGGCCCGGCCCGACGGCCGCAACCCGCTTCTCCACCTGCGAGGAGATTCGATGAGCCGATACCGCTACGGCGCCTACGAGGACGGGCCCGATCCGCTGGCCCCGCCCTACGACGTCCGCGACGCCCTCGACGCGATGGGCGACTCGGTGCTCGACGGCACCCGCCCGGACGAGGCGCTGCGGGACCTGCTCCGGCGCGGCCTCCGGGACGCGCAGGGCCGCCTGCCGGACGTGCGGGGGCTCGACGACATGCTCCGCCAGGTGCGCGAGCGCCGCCGCGCGCTGCGCGACCGGGGCCGCCTCGACGGGACGCTGGAGGAGGCGCGGGCGCTGCTGGACACCGCGATCGGGCAGGAGCGGGCCGAGCTGTTCCCCGACCCGAGCGACGAGGCGCGGCTGCGGGAGGCGGAGCTGGACACGCTGCCGTCCGACACGTCCCAGGCGATCCGGCGGCTGTCGGACTACGAGTGGCGCTCGGACGCGGCCCGGGAGACGTTCGAGCGGCTGAAGGACCTGCTGCGCCGCGAGGTGCTCGACGCGCAGTTCCAGGGCATGAAGCAGGCCCTGGCGAACCAGGACCCCGCCGCCATGGAGCGCGTCAAGAACATGATGGGCGCGCTGAACGAGATGCTCGACCGCGACGCGCGCGGCGAGCACACCCAGGAGGACTTCGACCGGTTCATGGAGGAGTACGGGGACATGTTCCCCGACGCTCCGCAGAACCTGGAGGAGCTGGTCGACTCCCTCGCCCGCCGCGCCGCGGCGATGGACCGGCTGCTCGCCTCGCTCAGCCCGGAGCAGCGCGCGGAGCTGGCCGGGCTGATGGAGCAGGCCATGCAGGACGCGGGCCTCGCCATGGAGATGACCCGGCTCGGCGACGCGCTGCGCACCCGCCGTCCCGACCTCGGCTGGGGCCGCGCGGAGCAGATGAGCGGCGAGGACCCGCTCGGCATGGGCGACGCCACCACCGCGCTCGCCGAGCTCGCCGACCTCAGCGAGCTGGAGGCGGCCCTCGGGCAGGACTACCCGGGCGCCCGGCTCGACGACATCGACGAGGACGCCGTCCGCCGCGCGCTCGGCCGGCAGGCCGTCGACGACCTGGCGGCGCTGCGCCGCATCGAGGCGGAGCTGGAGCGGCAGGGCTACCTGCGCCGCAACCGCGGCAAGCTGGAGCTGACGCCGAAGGCGGTGCGGCGGCTCGGCGAGACGGCGCTGCGCCGGGTGTTCGCGCAGCTCACGACCGGCCGGCAGGGCGACCACGACCAGCGGGACGCGGGCCAGGCGGGCGAGCTGACCGGCGCGAGCCGGGAGTGGCGGTTCGGCGACGAGCAGCCGCTCGACGTCGTCCGGACGGTGAGCAACGCGATCCGCCGCAGCGCCATGGAGGGCGGCGTGCGGCCCGCCGGCCCGCCGGCGTCCGCCACCCTGAAGCTTGTGGAGCCGGCGCCCCCCGATACCGGCGGCGCCGGATCGCGCCCGGGGCTGGAACCCGGCGGGGTGCGGCTGGGCGTGGACGACTTCGAGGTGCACGAGACCGAGCGCCGCACGGGCGCGGCGGTGTGCCTGCTGGTCGACCTGTCGTACTCGATGGTGCTGCGCGGGACGTGGGCGGTCGCCAAGCAGACCACGCTCGCCCTCCACACCCTCGTGACCAGCAAGTTCCCGCAGGACGCCATCCAGATCATCGGGTTCTCCAACTACGCGCGGGTGCTGCACCCGACGGAGATGGCGGGCCTCGACTGGGACATGGTGCAGGGCACCAACCTGCACCACGCCCTGATGATCGCCGGGCGGCACCTGGACCGGCACCCTGACTTCGAGCCGATCGTCCTCGTCGTCACCGACGGGGAGCCGACCGCGCACCTGCGCCCGGACGGCCGCTCGCTGTTCGACTACCCGCCGTCCACCGACACCCTCGTCCTCACGCTCGCCGAGGTCGACAAGATGACCCGGCGGGGCGCCTGCATGAACTTCTTCATGCTCGCCGAGGACCGGCGCCTCGTGTCGTTCGTGGAGGAGGTCGCGCGGCGCAACGGCGGCCGCGTCTTCGCGCCGGACGCCGACCGGCTCGGCGAGTACGTCGTCAGCGACTACCTCCGGGTGCGGCGCGCCCGCCGCTAGCGGGGCGGAGGGTTTAGGGTCGGCGTCATGTCGACCTCCGACCACCTCCTGCTGTTCCTGCACATCGGGTTCGCGATCTTCACGCTGGGGCCGCTGACCGCCGCGACCATGTCCACCCCGCGCTACATCCGCAGGCGCAACGTGGTCGTGCTGCGGTACCTGCACCGCGTCACACAGATCTACGGGGTCACCAGCCTGGGGATCTTCCTGTTCGGGCTGCTGCTCGCCCAGGGCGACCTGGCGGAGGTGTGGCTGTCGGTGTCGATGACGCTGTTCGTCGTCGCGCTGGTGCTGCTGCTGATCGTCGAGCGCGACCAGCGGAAGGCGGTGCACCTGCTGGAGGTCGCGGCCGAGAAGGAGGCCGCGGCGCCCCATGCCGAGCCCGCCGCAGCTGACACGAAGGTCGCCGGCAAGGACGCCGGGGACGGCGCGGACACCGGTAAGGACACCGGCGAGGAGCCGCCCGCCGCCCGGCCGGCGGCGGACGACATCGCGCAGGTGGAGCGCGGCCGGATCGCCGCCATCTCCGGCGTGGTCGCGGTGATGTGGCTCGTGATCCTGCTGCTGATGGTCTGGAACGGCTGACCCGCGCCGGTCACCCCGCGCCGGTCACCCTGTGCCGGTCACCCGGTCCGGGGGTCACCCAGGTCCGGGCGTCAGGCGCTCCTTGAGCCAGGCGACGATCGTCGGGTAGGTCTTGTCCCCGGCCAGCAGCCCGGAGGCGTGCATGTCGCCCTCCAGGCTCTTGACCGTCGCCGGGACGCCCGCGGCGCGCAGCGCGCTCGCCAGCCCGTTGCTGTGCGAGATCGGCACGAAGTCGCCGGCCGTGTGCATGAGCAGCATCGGCGCGTCGCCCGTCGAGGCGTGCGACGCGGAGTTCGCGTCCTCCAGCTTCGCGACGCACTCCTCGTCGGCGGAGACGTCCGGGGCGCAGTTCAGGAGCGCGGTCACCGCGCCCCGAAGCTTCCGCTGGCTCGGCGTGGCGGCCGGCTTGCCGCCGTCGTGGTACGCGAGCGACGGGCTGGTCACCGGCGACAGCGCGACCACGCCGCGGACCTGGGCGGAGCCCGTCCCGAACGTGCCGAGCTGGGTGGCGAGGTGCCCGCCGGACGAGGCGCCGACCACGGCGACGCGCCGCGGGTCGAGGTTCCACCGCCGGGCGTTGTCCTTGAGGAACGCGAGCGCGGACAGGGCGTCGTCGCGCTGCGCCGGCCACTGCGCCCGCGGCGCGAGCCGGTAGTTCGCCGACAGGACGACGAACCCCTCCTCGGTCAGCCGGCGCGCGAAGTACTTCCAGCCGCCCTTGTCGCCGTGCAGCCAGTACCCGCCGTGCAGGATCAGCACGGCGGGACGCGGTGCCGTCCCCTGCTCGGTCTTGCGCCAGTAGACGTCGACCCGCTGGGCCCGGTCCTTGCCGTAGGCGTAGGTGCGCGCGCGGGGCAGCTCCGGGGTGACCATGACGGCCTCGGCGGAGACGGTCCCGTCGGTCGCACCGTCCGGCCGCGCCGGCTGCGACGTGCCGGACGTCGCCGGCCCCTGCGAATCGGGGGCACCGGAAGCCGGCGGGCCCTCGGGCGCCGTCGTCCCCTGCTCCCCGCCCGGCGAGGCGGGCGGCACCGGGCTGGACGCGGGCGGCGTCGGCACCGGCGAGGTCGCCTGGGCGCCTACCGGCACCGCCACGGCGGAGACACACGTCGCGGCGAACGCCGCCCCACAGACCAGAACTTTGCGCACCCCGGTCCCTTTCTTTACGCACCTGGCGCGCCGAGTATAGAGGCTTGATCAAGTGCCGTGGGCGAGAGCCCGCTCAAGATCCCGCAGAAGATCGGTGACGTCCTCGATCCCGACCGAGAGCCGCACCAGGTCGGCAGGAACCTCCAGCGGCGACCCGGCGGCCGACGCGTGCGTCATCCGCCCCGGGTGCTCGATCAGCGACTCCACCCCGCCGAGCGACTCGCCCAGCGTGAACAGCTTCGTCGCCTCGCAGACCCGGACGGCCGCCTCCTCCGACTCCATCCGGAACGAGACCATGCCGCCGAACGCCTTCATCTGCTTGGCGGCGACGTCGTGCCCGGGGTGGCCGGGCAGCCCCGGGTAGAGGACCTCCCGGACCGCCGCGTGCCGCTCCAGCATCTCCACGATCCGCTCCGCGTTCGCGCAGTGCCGGTCCATCCGGACGCCGAGCGTCTTGATCCCGCGCAGGGTCAGCCAGGCGTCGAACGGGCCCGCGACGGCGCCCATCGCGTTCTGGTGGAACGCCAGCCGCTCCCCCAGCTCCGCGTCCGACACGATCAGCGCGCCGCCGACGACGTCGGAGTGGCCGCCGATGTACTTGGTGGTCGAGTGGACGACCACGTCCGCGCCGAGTTCGAGCGGGCGCTGCAGGTAGGGCGAGGCGAAGGTGTTGTCGACGACGAGCAGCGCGCCCGCGTCGTGGGCGACGGCCGCCAGCGCCGCGATGTCGGCGATGCCGAGCAGCGGGTTCGTCGGCGTCTCCAGCCAGATGATCTTCGTCTGCGGGCCGACCGCGGCCCGCACCGCCTCGATGTCCCCCAGCGGTACCGGGTCGAACGCCACGCCCCAGGGCTCGGCCACCTTCGCGAACAGCCGGTAGGTGCCGCCGTAGGCGTCGTTCGGGATGACCACGTGGTCACCTGGGCGGCAGACCGCGCGCAGCAGCGCGTCCTCGGCGGCGAGCCCGGACGCGAACGCCAGCCCGCGGACGCCGCTCTCCACCTCGGCGAGGCACGTCTCCAGAGCGGTCCGGGTCGGGTTCGCCGACCGGGAGTACTCGTAGCCGCCGCGCAGGCCGCCGATGCCGTCCTGCTTGTACGTGGAGACCTGGTAGATCGGCTTCACGACCGCACCCGTGGTGGGGTCGGGTTCCTGCCCGGCGTGGACGGCCAGGGTCTCGAAGCCTCGCTGAACGTCGTTGTCCATGGGTACGAGGCTATCCGCCCCGCTCCCCTCCTGAAGGATGAGGCTCTCCACCGGAGGTATCAGCCCGCATTTCGGCGCAGCGGGTGACCCCAAGGCGCCGGGGGATCTCTACCGTTTTAGAGGTACTCAGCAATCTCGACCTCCCCCCGTCTCTGGATAAGGAAACCCCATGTTCGCTCGGCTCGCGCGCTTCGTCGTGAGACACCCGTGGTGGACGATCGCGGCCTGGCTCGCGGCCGCGATCGTCATCATCGCCTTCTCCCCCAAGCTGTCCACCGAGTCGGACCAGGGCGAGTTCCTGCCGTCCGGATACGAGTCGGTCCAGGCCATCGAGCTCGCCGAGAAGGCGTTCCCCGAGCAGGCGGACATGTCCGCGCTGATCGTGGTGCAGCGCTCCGACGGCGGGAAGCTCACCCCAGCCGACAACGCCAAGGTCGCCGAGGCGGCCAAGGGCCTGTCGGCCAAGACCTACCCGACGGTCAAGGGCTTCCTCACCAGCCCCGAGTCGATCGCCCCGAACGGGTCCATCCAGCTGATCACCGTGCCGATGGACATGGCGACCGGCGAGGAGGCCCAGCAGCAGAGCCAGGCGATCAAGGACATCCGCACCGAGCTGCCCAAGCAGCTCGGCGCCGGCCTTGAGGCGAAGGTCGGCGGCGAGGTCGCGATGTTCGTCGACAACGAGGACTCCTTCACCCAGTCCTTCATGCTCATCACCGTCGCGACCTTCGCGCTGATCATCGGGCTGATCCTGGTGATCTTCCGGGCGCCGCTGGCGGCGATCCTGCCGATCATCGTGATCATCGCGACCGAGCAGATGTCGATGGGGCTGATCGGCACGGCGTCCAAGCTGCTGGACTTCACCGGCGACGACAGCCTGCAGATCATCCTGACGATCGTGATGTTCGGCGTCGGCGCCGACTACTACCTGTTCCTGCTGTTCCGCTACCGGGAGCGGCTGCGCGCCGGCGAGGACCGCAAGACCGCGCTCATCTCCGCCGTGGAGCGGGTCGGCGAGGTCATCACCTCCGCCGCCGCCGCGATCGCGGTCACCTTCATGGTGCTGATGCTGGCGTCCTTCGGGATCTTCGCCGCGTGGGGCCCGTCGCTGGCCATCGGCGTCGTGGTGATGGGCATCACGTCGCTGACGCTGTTCCCCGCCATCCTGTCGCTGGTCGGCCCCGCGGTGTTCTGGCCGTCGAAGTCCTGGAAGAAGCAGCCGAAGGGCACCACCGCGGCGAAGCTCGGCGGGCTGGTCGGGCGGCGCCCGGCCGCGGTCGCCCTCGGCGCCGGGGTCCTGCTGGTCGCGCTCGCGTCCGGCGCGGTCAACTTCAAGTCCGACTACGACTTCCAGTCCAGCTTCCCGAAGGACACCGAGTCCGCCCTCGCCACCGAGGACCTGAAGAAGGGCTTCCCGGCCGGGCAGACCACGCCGGTCGAGGTCATGATCCAGTCCACCGGCGGGCAGCCGCTCGACAAGGCCGAGCTGGACGCCTGGGGGCAGCAGGCCAAGTCGCTGCCCGGCGTCGGCGGCGTCCAGCCCGCCGTGATCAGCCAGGCCGACCCGACCATCGGCCAGGTGAACCTGGTGCTGAACGGCAACCCGGTCGACAACGACTCGATCAACCACGTCAAGAACGAGCTCGGGCCGGCCGTCCACGACATCGCGCCCGCGGGCACCGAGGTGTTCGTCGGCGGCGAGACCGCGATCTACAGCGACATCAACCGCGTCGTGAACCGCGACCTGTCGGTGATCCTGCCGGTCGCCGGGGTGCTCATCGCGCTGATCCTGCTGGCGCTGCTGCGCTCCGTCGTCGCCCCGCTGTACCTGGTCCCGGCGGTGCTGCTCGGCTTCGCCGCGACGCTCGGCTCGGCGGTGTACGTCTTCCAGGGGCTGCTCGGCCAGCCCGGGGAGGTCTTCCACCTGCCGATCATGCTGTATCTCTTCGTGCTGGCCATCGGGACGGACTACAACATCCTGATGACCGCGCGGCTGCGCGAGGAGGCCAAGGAGGGCCACGAGCCGCGCAAGGCCGCCGCGCTGGCGGTCGAGCACGGCGGCCCGACGGTCGCCGCGGCCGGGCTGATCCTCGCCGGGACGTTCTCGGTGATGCTGCTGGCCAGTGTGTCGATGCTGCAGCAGATGGGCTTCTCCATCGCGCTCGGGATCGCGCTGTCGGCCTTCGTGATGGCGATCTTCCTGGTGCCGGGCGTCACGGCGCTGCTGGGCCGCAAGGCGTGGTGGCCCGGACACGGCGCCGACGCGAAGCAGGCGCCGAAGGCCGCCGACACGCAGGAGGACCTCACCCCGACCGGGGCCCGGTGACGCCGGGACCCCCATAGACGCCGGGTCGCGGAGCCGGCCAGACACGCCGCCCACCGGGCGGCTCCGCGACCCGGCACCCTCGTAGGGGAAGCGCCGGAGACCAGCACGGTCTCCGGCGCTTCCCTTTGCGGTTGTGCGCGTCCTTTCGCGGCCCTCCCGCGTCAGCTCGCGGACAGGAACGCGAGGAGGTCCTGGCGGGTGACGAGTCCCTTGGGCTTGCCGTCCACGAGCACGACGGCCGCGCCGGACTTCTGCAGCACGCCCACCGCCTCGCTCACCGGCTCCCCGGACCCGAGCGTCGGCAGCGGCGGGGACATGTGCCGCTCCACGGGCTCGGCCAGCTTGCCGCGCTCCCCGACGAGGATGTCGAGCAGGTCCCGCTCCCGCACCGAGCCGACCACCTCGGCGGCCATGACCGGCGGCTCCTCCTTCATCACCGGGAGCTGCGACACCTCGTACTCGCGCATGATCGAGATCGCGGTCTCCACGCTCTCGTGCGGGTGGACGTGCACGAACTCCGGCAGCGTCCGGCCCTTGCGGGTGAGCACCTCGCCCACCCGGGCCTCCTCGGTGGACGGGATGAGGAAGCCGTAGTCCGCCATCCACTCGTCGTTGAAGATCTTGGTGAGGTAGCCGCGGCCGCCGTCCGGCAGCAGCACCACGATCACCGCGTCCGGCTCGGCTCGCGCGGCGACGCGCAGCGCGGCGACGACCGCCATCCCGCAGGACCCGCCGACCAGCAGCGCCTCCTCGCGGGCCAGCCGCCGGGTCATGTTGAACGAGTCCTTGTCGGACACCGCGATGATCTCGTCGCAGATGTCCCGGTCGTAGGTCTCGGGCCAGATGTCCTCGCCGACGCCCTCGACCAGGTAGGGCCGGCCCGTCCCGCCGGAGTACACCGATCCCTCGGGGTCCGCGCCGATGATCCGCACCCGGCCGCCGGAGACCTCCTTGAGGTACCGGCCGGTGCCGCTGATCGTGCCGCCGGTGCCGATGCCCGCGACGAAGTGCGTGATGCGCCCCTCGGTCTGCTCCCAGATCTCCGGCCCGGTGGTCTCGTAGTGCGACCGCGGGTTCTCCTGGTTGGTGTACTGGTTCGGCTTCCACGCGCCGGGGATCTCCGCGGCCAGCCGGTCCGACACCGAGTAGTACGACTCGGGGTGCTCGGGCGAGACCGCAGACGGGCAGACCACGACCTCCGCGCCGTACGCGCGCAGCACGTCGATCTTGTCCCTGGAGACCTTGTCCGGGCAGACGAAGACGCAGCGGTAGCCGCGCTGCTGCGCCACGATGGCGAGCCCGACCCCGGTGTTGCCGGACGTCGGCTCGACGATCACGCCGTTCGGGCGCAGCTCGCCGGAGCGCTCGGCCGCGTCGATCATGCGGACCGCGATGCGGTCCTTCACCGAGCCGCCGGGATTGAAGTACTCCACCTTGGCGAGCACCTGCGGCCGCCCCTCGGCCGTGCCCCCGTCGGTCACCTTGCGCAGCCGAACGAGGGGGGTGTTGCCCATCAGTTCGACGAGCGAGTCGTGTACGTGCACCGCGACATCCTTGTCGGTCAGTATGCCGATCTGAGCGTTGCGCCCCTGGTCGGCCCGCATTTCGTACGGGCCGCGCCGGACGCGGGTCCGGTCGGACCCCCGCTTCGACGGTAGCCGAGAGCGGAGACCGCAGGCATCAACGGCGGGGCCCGCGGGTAGAAACCAGATCACGGAGGGTCAGCGACGCATGTGGAGAGCATTCACGGCCCGCCGCATCGCGGCGGCCGCGGCGTTCGGCGGCGGCGGCATCACGGCCCTCGGCGGCCTCACGTTCGGGCTCCTCGTGGCGGAGGCCAAGCTCGCCCGCCGGCTGATCACCGCGACCCCGGGCGCCGGCCCCCCGGTCGCGGACGGCCTCTACGGCGGGACGCACGGCGGCGCCCCGCTGTCCCTCGTGATGCTCGGCGACTCGACCGCCGCCGGGCTCGGCGTGCACCGCCCGGACGAGACGCCCGCCGCGCTGCTCGCCACCGGCCTGTCGGCGATCGCGGACCGGCCCGTCCGGCTCACCAACGTGGCCCGCTCCGGCTCCCGCTCGCAGGCGCTGTCCGGCCAGGTCGACCGGGCGCTGCAGACCCGCCCCGACCTGGCCGTCATCATGATCGGCGGCAACGACGTGACCGCGCGGGTGGCGCCCGCCGAGTCCGTCCGCCACCTCGGCCTCGCGGTGGCGCGGCTCCGCGCCGCGGGCAGCGAGGTCGTGGTCGGCACCTGCCCCGACCTCGGCACCGTGAAGCCGCTGATGCAGCCGCTGCGGTACATCGCCCGGCGCGCCAGCCGCCAGCTCGCCGCGGCCCAGACCGTCGCGGTCGTCGAACGCGGCGCCCACTCGGTGTCGCTCGGCGACCTGCTCGGCCGCGAGTTCTCCGCCGACCCGCTCTCGATGTTCAGCGAGGACCGGTACCACCCGTCCGCACGGGGGTACGCGGCGGCGTGCGCCGCCGTCCTGCCCGCGATGGCCTCCGCGCTGGGCCTGGAGCCCGCGGCGGACGAGCAGCCGGCCGGCATCCTGCCGGTCTACCTGGCCGCGGCCGAGGCCGCCGAGCAGTCCGGGACGGAGGTCCGCAAGGCCGCCACGGGCCGCTGGGCCGCCCTGCTGCCCCGCCGCCAGGCCCCGCAGCCGGACCCCGGCCGCGCCACGGCCTGACAGGTCTGGCCAGCCTGACGCGCTTGACCCGCCTGACCGGGCCTGCGCACAACGGAGCCCCCGGGAGGAAGAGAACCGGGGCCCGTCCGGTCACCGGTGACGAGCCCCGGCCGTCCTCTCGTCCGCCCCGGGCCGGCCGCCGCCCGCGCTTGCGGCGGCCGGCCCGGCGGCGTGGCGTCCAGGGTCCCGGGACCGGGCGCCCGGCCGCATGGGTCCGCTGTCACCACCTGCCCGGGAAATCCGCAGGTCGGTGTGCGGGCCGGCCACCGCATGCCCCGCCAGGACTGGGCATGGGCACATGTACGCGGACACGCGCGGGCGGTTAGATTTGCCGGTGACCGGTGAGTAACGTAACACCGCACGGCCGCTGAGACAGGAGACCCGCAATGCCCGAGGCAGTCATCGTCGCAACCGCGCGCTCGCCGATCGGACGCGCCTTCAAGGGGTCGCTCAAGGACATGCGGCCCGACGACCTCACGGTGCAGATGGTCACCGCCGCGATGGCGCAGGTACCGCAGCTGGATCCGAGCCAGATCGACGACCTGCTGCTCGGCTGCGGGCTGCCCGGTGGAGAGCAGGGCTACAACATGGGCCGGGTGGTGTCCGTCCTGATGGGCTGGGACCACGTGCCCGGCGCCACCATCACCCGGTACTGCTCGTCGTCCCTGCAGACGTCCCGGATGGCGCTGCACGCGATCCGCTCGGGCGAGGCCGACGTGATCGTGTCGGCGGGCGTCGAGACCGTGAGCCGCTTCGCCAAGGGCAGCAGCGACGGCCTGCCCGACACGCAGAACCCGCTGTTCGACGAGGCCCAGGCCCGCACCGCGAAGGCCGGCGAGGGCGGCGCGCCCGTGTGGCGCGACCCCCGCGAGGACGGCAACCTCCCCGACATCTACATCGCGATGGGCCAGACGGCCGAGAACGTCGCCGGGCTGCGCGGGGTCAGCAGGCAGGCGCAGGACGAGTTCGGCGTCCGCTCGCAGAACCTCGCAGAGAAGGCCCTCGCCAACGGGTTCTGGGAGAAGGACATCACCCCGGTGACGCTCCCGGACGGCAGCGTCGTGGCCAAGGACGACGGCCCGCGGCCCGGCACGACCTACGAGAAGGTCTCGCAGCTGCAGCCGGTGTTCCGGCCGGACGGGACGGTCACCGCCGGCAACTGCTGCCCGCTGAACGACGGCGCCGCCGCCGTCATCATCATGAGCGACACCAAGGCCGCCGAGCTCGGCATCACCCCGCTGGCCCGCATCGTGTCGACCGGCGTCACCGGCCTGTCCGCCGAGATCATGGGCCTCGGCCCGGTGGAGGCGTCGCGGCGCGCGCTGGCGCTGGCCGGCATGACCATCGACGACATCGACCTCGTCGAGATCAACGAGGCGTTCGCCGCGCAGGTGCTGCCGTCCGCCGAGGACCTCGGCATCGACCTCGACAAGCTGAACGTCAACGGCGGCGCGATCGCCGTCGGCCACCCGTTCGGGATGACCGGCGCCCGGATCACCTCCACGCTCGTCAACGGCCTGAAGTTCCACGACAAGCAGTTCGGGCTGGAGACGATGTGCGTGGGCGGCGGCCAGGGAATGGCGATGATTCTGGAGCGCCTTTCCTGACATTCGCGCGGATCGTCCGCCGCCCCGGGCCGGGGCGGCGGACGTGCGGCGCCACCTGCGCGTTTCCGGGGATGTTCCCCGTTATCGACGATCTACGTTACGTCATGGATAGGTCGGCGTTAGGGGGTTGTCACGTGCGGTTTCCTGTTGCAGAGTCAGCAGGAAGAGCCCCGCGACCTGGAGGTGCCAATTGTCACTGAGCCACTCGCCGGAGACGCACACGAAGCTGATCGCCCGCATTCCGCAAGTCACAGGACGTGACATCCCCGAGTGGTTCACCGCCATCGAGAACGGCCCGTCGTTCACCCGCTGCGAGGAGCGCAGCCACTGGCTGGCCGAAGAGCACAACCTCTCCCACGGCTACGCCTCGGCGCTGGTGCGCGAACACGAGCGCACGCGCCGCGAACGGCACTACTGAGCCGTCCCGTCCGCCCGCCGCCGGTCTCCGGCGCGGCGCCGCGGACGACCCGCCCGGCCCGACGTCCCGCCGACCGGCCACCCGCCGGGGCCGCGGACGGCCCGCCGGAGCAGAACTTCATACAAGCCACGGTCACCCGGACGTGGCGGGATCCCGCCGACGGACGCCCCCGCAGTCGTGCCGCCGAGCCGCGCCACGACCCCGGCGCAGAGATCCCGCAACAGATCAGCCCCACGCCGTCCGGCGTGGGGCTGATCAATGCGTGCTGATCAACGCGTGCTGATCAATGCGGCGGGTGCGCCGTGCGGCGCTAGTCCCTGCCCGCGTAGAGGTAGCTGACCAGGCGGAGCATCTCCAGGTAGATCCAGACCAGGCTCAGCACGAGCCCGAACGCGCAGTACCAGGCGAACCTCTCCGGGGCGCCGCTGCGGACGCCCTCCTCGATGGAGTCGAAGTCCAGCAGGAGGAAGAAGCAGCCGACGAGGATGGCGACGACGCTGAACACGTAGGCGAGCGGGTTGCCGGGGTCGCGGATGCCGAGCCCGTCGTCGCTGCCGAACATGTACATCACCATGTTGACGAGCATGAGCGCGATCAGCGCGGCGCCGGCCGCGATGGTGAACCGGACGAACTTGGGCGTGACCCGCACGATGCGCAGCGCGTAGACGGCGAGCGTGGCGGCGAACGCCAGCGCGGTGCCGATCACGGCCTGGAACACCACGCCGTGGTACAGGTCGTTGTAGGCGTGGCTGATGACGCCGACGAGCACGCCGTACACCGCGGCGAACGCCAGGACCATCGGGGCGTTGGCCTTGCGGCCGAACGTGATGAACGCCCAGATGCCGATCTGGGCGATGAGCGCCACGACGAGGACCGGAACGGTGAGGCTCGGCGGGACGAGCACCCACGCCACGGCCGCCGTGAGCACCAGGGTGAACAGCGCCATGAAGCCGCGGACGACGACGTCGTCCAGCGTCATGGGCCTGGTCGGGGCGGGCGGTGCGTAGCCCGGCCCCTGACCGGCGTACGGCTGTGCGCCGTATCCGGGTGCGCCCTGGCCGGGGGCGCCGTACGCCGGAGCGCCGTGACCGGGCGCTCCGTACGCCGCACCTCCGGCCCGCTGATTGAAGGCGTTGCCCCGGAACGCCGGGTTCCTGCTCTCCATAGAGCCCTCCACTTTCGGCCGACCTGGCCGTCCATTCTATGCGGGAACGGCCCTGCGTGATCAGCGGGAACCCGCCCGGCGCGGGCTGGGTAGAAGAATCGTCTGTGCCCCTGGTCGGACTCGAACCGACACGATGGCTCTTTTAGGGAGCCCGCCTCTGCCATTGGGCTACAGGGGCGGCGTCATCATATCGAGTCAGGGCCCGGCCACGCGGGGTTCCGCGGGCGGGACCGGGACGCCAGAACCCCCTGAAACACGGCGTTTCGCGCGGATCTCGTACCGACCCGCCCGGCCGTTCTCGCAGGCCAGTGCGGACGCGGCGAGGTACAGCAGCCAGACCCGCGCCCGGCCGGGTCCGGCCAGCTCCGCACATTCGGTCCAGTGGTGCTGTAGCGCCGCGGCCCATGCCCGGAGCGTGCGCTCGTGGTGCTCGCGCAACGTCGTCACGGCGCGCACTTCCAGCCCCGCTTGCGCCAGTTCGTCGACGAGGGCGCCGAGGGGCCGCGGCTCGCCCTCGTCCTGGAGCAGGTAGCCGGTGGTGAGCGTGCGCCGGGCGCGGTGCGGGCCGGGGCGGCCCACGGGCTGCTGCAGGAGGAGCCGGCCGCCGGGTGCGAGCAGCTCGTGCAACCGGGCCGCGGGACGGTCGACGGGCGCCGCGTCCGCGATGCCGACGATCGCGTCGTAGGGGCCGTCGCCCGCCTCGGACAGGTCCCAGTCGCGGACCTCGACACCGCCGCCGCCGGAAGCGTCGGTGAGGGCGCGGATGTGGGCCGCCTGGTCGGCCGTGCGCGTCAGGCCCACGACGCGGGCGCCGTGCCGGACGGCCGCGTGCCGGGCGAACGCGCCCCACCCGCAGTTGAGGTCGAGGACGCGGGCGCCGGGGAACAGCCCGAGCCGCTCGGCGATGGCCTCGTGGGCGGCGGACTGGGCCGTGCCCAAGTCGGCCGCCCGGCCGTCCCAGAGCGCGGTGCCGTGCGGCAGCCCGTCCCCGAAGACGCGGGCGAAGAACGCGGTGGGCTCCCGCATCGGCCCGGGACGGCCGGGCTGCCCGCCGCCGGGCCGCACCGCGCGGCCGGGCGCCGTCTCCTCGGGCGGCGGTTTCGGCTCGGGCCCGACCGCGCCGAGGGTGACGGCGGTGCGCACGATGTCGCGCTTGTCGTCGCCGCTCAGCCGGATCGGCCCCGCACCGCCGCCCATCACCTCCTGGACGGCGTCGAGCGCGGCGAAGACGTCCCCCTCGATGTCCAGCTCGCCGGCGACGTAGGCGCGGACGAAGCCGAGCTCGCCGGGCTTCCACAGCAGCCGCCGCAGCGCCCGCCGGTGCCGGATCACGAACGCGGGGGCCCCGGCCGGGCCGACGGCGCTGCCGTCCCAGGCGCGGACCCGGACCGGCAGGTCGTCCGCGGTCTCCCGCTCCCCGCCCAGCATGATCTTCGTGAGCAGCGGGACCAGCCGGGCGGCGACACCGCCCGCCGCTCGCGCATCGGCGAGCGGGGCCTCCGAGAGCTCCGCCTGCGCCTCATCCCAGGTGGCGTCTCCGTCGTGCATGGTGAGGGCGCCTCCTTCGCGGGCGACGTCGGCCCGTCACGCGTTCACAGGTCCTGGCGCCGGCCGGCCGCGAGCTCGAACTCGAAGCGGGGCGATTCCAGCTCACCGAGCGAGACGATCTCGCGCTGGAAGAAGAAGGCGAGGGTCCAGTCCACGGTGATCCGGAACTTGCGGTTGACGGTCGGCATCCGAGACAGATGGTAGGTGCGGTGCATGAACCACGCCGGGAGGCCGCGCAGCTTGATCCCGTAGACGTTGGCCACGCCTTTGTGCAGGCCGAGGCCCGCCACCGAGCCGACGTAGCGGTGCGCGTACGCCTTCCGCGGCTTTCCGCGCACATCCGCCACGATGTTGTCACCGAGGCGCCTGGCCTGCCTGACCGCGTGCTGGGCGTTCGGTGCGGTGAACTCCCCGGCCTCGGTGAGGTCGGGGACGGCGGCGTTGTCGCCCGCCGCGTAGACGTGCTCCAGCCCCTCGGCGGTCAGCTCGGGGGTCACCTTGACGCGGCCCTTGTCGTCCACCGGCAGGTCGCTCTCCCGGACGACGGGGTGCGGTTTGACCCCGGCCGTCCACACCAGCGTCCCCGCGTCGAACTCGTCGCCGTCGCTGAGCACGATGTGCCGCTTCTCGGCGGACTTCAGGAGCGTCTCCATCTTCACCTCGATGCCGCGGCGGCGCAGCGCCTCGGCGGTCCAGCGGCCCATCTCCGGCCCCACCTCCGGCAGGATCCGGTCGGTCGCCTCGACCATCAGCCAGCGCAGCTCCTCCGGGTCGATCGACGGGTACCACTTGCAGGCGTCCCGGGACATGTCCTCCAGCTCGGCCATGGCCTCGACGCCGGCGAACCCGCCGCCCACGAAGACGAACGTGAGCGCACGCCTCCTGGTCTCCGCGTCGCCGGCGTTGGACGCGGCGATGTCGAGCTGGTGCAGGACGTGGTTGCGCAGGAAGATCGCCTCTTCGACGGTCTTGAAGCCGATCCCGCATTCGGCGAGCCCCGGGATCGGCAGCGTCCGCGAGATGGAGCCGAGGGCGACCACGAGCATGTCGTAGCCGATCTCGCGCTCGGGCACCCCGGCGGTCTTCGTGCCCGCGGGCCGGACCGTGACCCGCCTGGAGGCGTGGTCGATCCGCGTCACGGACCCGTTCAGGATGTTGCAGCGCTTGAGGACCTTCCGCAGTGACGCCACGACATGGCGCGGCTCCAGGTTCCCCGCCGCGGCCTCGGGGAGGAACGGCTGGTAGGTCATGTAGGACTGCGGGTCGATGACGGTGACGGCGACCTCGCCGCGGCGCATCTCGGCGCGCAGCTTCTTCTGCAGCCGCAGCGCCGTGTACATGCCGACGTACCCGCCGCCGATGATCAGGATGTGCTTCGCGGAGTCCGCGGTGCGCTCGGAAGGCATGTCGGAGCGGTACCCGGATAAGCGGCCGGTTCACCACTTCGCCCGAATCATGAACTTCCCCGGGCGGCCCGGCATCTCACTCGATGTATCACCGCAAAGACGGCGGAACAGGGCCCGACGGGGGCGTCAAGCGGCCCGGACGGCGGGCCGGCCGGGGGACGGCCGGCCGCCCGGGTCGCTCGGCCAGGCCCTTTCCCGCCGTCTTCGTGTTCAACGGGGAAGGGCGAGGATGGGGACTCGAATGCCAAGGATCATCTGGGGGACACTGGCCGCCGCCGCCGTCACGGCGGCGCTCACGGGATGCGGCCTCACCGGGACCGCGGGGCCCGCCGCGTCCGAGGCCGGCGGTTCGGCGACACCGACCACGTCGACGACGGCCGGAACCGCCGGATCGGACGCGGGAACCGGCGCGCCCGCCGAGGGCTCACCCTCCGCCGGCGCCCCCGGCACCGGAACGGGAACGGGAACGGGCGACGGAAGCGGCACTGGAACCGGCGACGGATCAGGGACGGGAACCCCCACCGGCACGCCGACCGGTGAAGCACCGGGAGACGGCCACGGCGGAGACGGCGGCGGGGCCGGCGGCGGGGACTATCCGCTCTGCACCAGGGGCACGCTCAACGCGTACCTCATCGACCGGAGCTTCGTGGAGACCAACCGCTACGTGACGCTCGTCATGACCAACACGTCCAGGACCACGTGCAACCTCCGCGACTTCGCCAGGCTTCAGCTCCTCAACGCGAGCGGGCTCCTCGAGTCGAGTGTCGAGCACAACGGCACGGCCCAGACGGTCACGCTCCGGGGCCACGACCGGGCCTACGCACGGCTCCACTGGACGTCGGAGCACGCCGCTGACGAGGGCAGCCCCTGCCAGCCCACCCCGACCACGCTGCGGGTCTACACGCTGTACCAGACCGAGCCTCACACGGTGTCCTGGACTCACGGCCCGGTCTGCCACCACGGCAGGATCTGGCTCACCCCCTTCACGAGCACGGCGCCCGGCCACTAGCGGTGGTCGCGGGCGCGGGTGAAGACGGCGTCGAGCATGTCCTCGGTGACGCGGCCGGTGAAGGTGTTCTGCTGGCTCGGGTGGTAGCAGCCGAGCAGCAGGACCGGGTCGCGGCGGGCCGCGGCGCCGCGGACGTCCGAGGGCGGCGGCGGCGCCAGCTCGCATTCGGCGCCGTGGCCGAACTTCGGCCGGGGGCGCGGCACCCCGTACCCGGCCTGCTTCAGCGCCGGCCACACGCCCTGCCAGGCGAAGCCGCCGAGGCACACGATGCAGCGGACGCTCGGCGCCGCCATCTCGACCTCGCGGGCCAGCCACGGCAGGCAGGTCGTGCGCTCCAGCGGCGTCGGCTTGTTGTCGGGCGGCGCGCACCGGACGGTCGCCGCCATCCGGGCGCCGATCAGCCGCTGCCCGTCACCGGCGTGCACGCTGGTCGGCAGCGCGGCCAGTCCCACCCGGTGCAGCGACGCGAACAGCCAGTCCCCTGAGCGGTCGCCGGTGAAGATGCGGCCGGTGCGGTTGCCGCCGTGCGCGGCCGGGGCGAGGCCGACGATCAGGATCCGCGGCTCCGGGTCGCCCCATCCGGCGATGGGACGGCCCCAGTACTCCTCGTCCGCGAACGCCCTGCGCCGCTGGACGGCGACCTTCTCCCGCCACTCCACGAGGCGGTCGCAGGCGCGGCACACCGACTGCCGCGCGGACAGCTCGTCCAGGCCGGGCGCCCCGGCGGCCAGCTCGACGACGTCGCCGGTGCCGTGCGCGACGGGCGTGTCCGGGGCGGCGGGGTCCTCCGGCCATCCGGAACCGGGCGGCACGAAGGGGGCGTTGGCGGTCGGCATACCACCGATCGTCGCACGCCACGGGCGGTGGCCGGGTTCCGCCCATACCTCTGCTTTACCGGGCGGTATCGGTACGATGCGTTCGCCGGTCGGGGACGCGGGTGTCCGGCGCACGCCGAGGGCGAAGCGGAGGCAGGCAGTGTCGCAACCGGGCTGGTATCCGGACCCCTACGGCACGGGCAGCCTGCGCTGGTGGGACGGGCGGAGCTGGACCGAGCGCCTCAACCCCGAGCCGGCCGGCCCGCCGCGGGTGCGGCTCCCCCGCCCGGAGCGGCCGGTGCACGAGGAGCAGGTCCCGGCGGCGGCCCACGCCGCGCCGCACGCCCAGCGGGCGAGCTGGGACTCGCGGCCCGCCGTCCAGCCGCTCGGCGTCCGGGTGCACGGCCTCCACCTCCACGCCGACGACCGGCTCGTCGCCTACGGGGACGCCTCGCTGGGCTGGCCGCAGGTGGAGTGGGTGGCGTACTGGGCGGCGCAGCGACCGGCCGGATACGGCCACGGCCCCGGCACCCAGTGGATCTTCCAGGCGGGCCGCCACCCGTTCCGCTCCGGGCCCCGGGTCGAGGTCGTCATCGAACCCGGCGCCCTGTCCCCCGCCGCGCAGGCGCCCGGCCCCGGCTCCGGCCCGGGTCCCGGCCCCGGCGAGCCCGAGCAGGTGTGGGGGCGGCTGATCCAGCTGTGCCAGGAGTACGCCGAGCCGCGGCTCGTGGCGGAGCTGGCGGGCCGGGTGCGGGCCGGCGAGTCGATCGACGTGGCGCACGGGCTGACGTTCCACCCGGGCGGGGTCCGCGGCAACCGGGTGTCGCTGAGCTGGTCGGCCATCGCGGGCGCGACCGTGGACAGCGGCCGGGTGTGGATCCAGCAGTCCAGCAGCTCCTCGCCGATCCTCTACGTCCCGCAGCAGAACCCGAACGCGGTGCTGATCCCGGCGCTGCTGGCCCGGCTCCGGGAGCCGACGCGGTGAACGGGCCGGTCAGAGCAGGGACCAGGCGATCCCGTCCAGGATGTCGTGCTCACTGACGACGACCGCGCCGAAGCCGTACTCCCGCATGATCCGGTCCAGGATCAGCGCGCCGGCGCCGATCACGTCGACGCGGCCGGGGTGCATGACCCCGATCTCCGCGCGTTCGGCGCGAGTGGCGTGCAGCAGCCGCCGCGTCACGTCGTGCACCTGGGTGGCGGTGATCCGCGACAGGTGGATGCGGGACGGGTCGTACTCCGGCAGGTCGAGCGCGATCCCGGCGACCGTGGTGACCGACCCGGCGAGGCCGACGAGCGTGCGCGCCTCGTCCACCGGCACGGTCTCCCGGACGGCGGCGAGCGCGGCGTCGATGTCGGCCGCGGCGCCCGAGATCTGCTGCGGGGACGGCGGGTCGCCGCGCAGGTGCCGCTCGGTCATCCGGACGCAGCCGATGTCGGTCGAGCGCGCGGCGTCGGCCGCGGAGCTCCCGAGCACGAACTCGGTGGACCCGCCGCCGATGTCGACCACCAGGTAGGGGCGGGCGGGGCGCAGCGCGGCGAGTTCCCGGGTGGCGCCGGCGAACGACAGCTCGGCCTCCTCGTCCCCGCTGATCACCTCGGGGACGACGCCGAAGATGTCGACGACGCCGCTGACGAAGTCGGCCCGGTTCTCCGCGTCGCGGGTCGCGCTGGTCGCCACGACGCGCGTCTTGACCGGGCCGTGCCCGGCCAGCGCGCCGTGCCGCTCGATGAGGCCGGCGTACCCGCGCATCGCGGCG
Organism: Actinomadura sp. GC306; assembly: GCF_004348665.1. Classification (GTDB taxonomy): domain Bacteria; phylum Actinomycetota; class Actinomycetes; order Streptosporangiales; family Streptosporangiaceae; genus Spirillospora. The sequence continues at coordinate 29,704 of NZ_SMKM01000005.1, forward strand.
AAGGTCCGCTCCAGCGCGGCGGGCGACAGCCGCCCGGTCTCGTCGACGCCCTCGCCGAGCCGGACGATCTCCATCCGGCGCTCGACGTCGGTGAGCGTCCCGCCGGCCTCGCCGGGCACGATGTCGGCGATCAGCAGGCGGACGGAGTTGGTCCCGCAGTCGATGGCCGCGACGCGCGTCACCGGGCCTCCCCCGCATCGTCATCGTCCGTGCCCGCATCCGTGCCCGCATCCGCGTCGGCACCCGCACCGGAACCGGCCTCGACGCAGGGACCGGAGCGCCACCACTCGGGGAGCGCCTCCAGGCCCTCCCGCCCGAACGGGTTGATCCCGGGGACCGCCAGCTCGTGCGCGATCAGGGCGTGCAGGCACTTGACGCGCTCGGGCATGCCGCCCGCGCTCTGCATGCCCTCCGGCAGCGGCTCGATGCCGTCCTCGCGGGCGGCCTCGCCGCGACGGCGGAGGTAGTCCTCGTGGGCCGCGGTGTAGGCGGCCCTCAGCTTCGGGTCGGCGGCGAGCCGGTCCTGCATCTCCCGCATGACACCGCTTCCCTCCAGGGTCCCGATGGCCGAGGCGGCCTTCGGGCAGGTCAGGTAGAACAGCGTGGGAAAGGGCGTCCCGTCCGGGAGCCTCGGGGCCGTCTCGATCACGGCGGGCAGCCCGCACGGGCAGCGGCTCGCCACCGCGCGCACGCCGCGCGGCTCCCGGCCGAGCTGGGCCGCGACCGCCGCCCTGTCAGCGTCCGCCACCGCGGCCCGGTCACCTGCTTCCTTCATTCTGCGTCCCCACCCGCGGACGGGTCAGCGTGGCCGGTCGGCCGCCTCCACCGACCGCCACAGCATCTCGTACCACGGCGGCCTGCTCGTCGGGCCGCCCTTGTGCGCCTGCCGGTCGCCGTCCCCGCCACCGTCCAGCACGATGTAGCACTTTACGGCAGGACGGCAGTAGTGGAGCCTTCGCGTCGCCTCACGCTCAATGTACGACTTGTCGCCGAGTTGCCGCTTGCGCTGGGCGAGGATCTCCACTTGCCGACGGGCCACCGCCTCCTTCTGCCGCAACTCGGCGATCTCCTGCCGCTGGGCGATGTACTCCCGGACGGGGTAGGCCAGGCTCAGCGCGATCGCGCAGACCACCACGGCGAGGATGGCGGCACGGCTGGTGAGCGCCGGGTTGCCCCGGCGCATGCCGTCCGCGCGGCCGTCCGCGCCGTCCCCGGGCCCCTCGTGCGGCCCCTCGTGCGGCCCGGCGTGGGCCCCGCCGCGGGGGCCGCCGGCGCGGCGGTCGCCGCCCCGCGCCATCAGCCCTGCGCGTCGAAGCGCGGGAACGCCGCGGCGCCGGCGTAGCGGGCGGCGTCGTCCAGCAGCTCCTCGATGCGCAGCAGCTGGTTGTACTTGGCGACCCGGTCGCTGCGCGCGGGGGCGCCGGTCTTGATCTGGCCGCAGTTGGTCGCGACGGCCAGGTCGGCGATCGTGGTGTCCTCGGTCTCGCCGGACCGGTGGCTCATCATGCAGCGGTACCCGCTGGTCTGCGCGAGCGAGACCGCGTCGAGCGTCTCGCTGAGCGTGCCGATCTGGTTGACCTTGACCAGCAGGGCGTTGGCGGCGCGCGACTTGATCCCGCGGTCCAGCCGCTCGGGGTTGGTGACGAACAGGTCGTCGCCGACGATCTGGACGCGGTCGCCGACCGCGGCGGTGAGGCCCTCCCAACCGGTCCAGTCCTCCTCGTCGAGGGGGTCCTCGATGGAGACCAGGGGGTACTCGCTGATGAGCTCGCCGTAGTAGGCGGCCATGTCGTCCGCGCTCCGCTTGGTGCCCTCGAACGTGTACTGCCCGTCGGCGTGGAACTCGGTGGCGGCGACGTCCAGCGCGAGCGCGATGTCGCGGCCGGGGGTGAAGCCGGCCTTGCGGATCGCCTCCATGATGAGGTCGAGCGCGTCGCGGTTGCTCGGCAGCTCGGGCGCGAACCCGCCCTCGTCGCCGAGCCCGGTGTTCAGGCCCTTGGACTTCAGCACCGACTTCAGCGCGTGGTAGGTCTCGGCGCCCCAGCGCAGCGCCTCGGCGAACGTGGCCGCGCCGATCGGCGCGATCATGAACTCCTGGACGTCGACGTTGGTGTCGGCGTGCGCGCCGCCGTTCAGGATGTTCATCATCGGGACGGGCAGCAGGTGCGCGTTCGGGCCGCCCACGTAGCGGAACAGCGGGAGGCCGGCGGAGTCGGCGGCGGCCTTGGCGACGGCCAGGCTGACGCCGAGGATCGCGTTGGCGCCGAGGGCCGACTTGGCGGGCGTGCCGTCCAGGTCGATGAGCAGCTGGTCGATGAGCCGCTGGTCGGACGCGGGGTAGCCGACGAGCTTCTCGTCGATGGTCTCGTTGACGCCCCTGACCGCGTCCCGGACGCCCTTGCCGAGGTAGCGGTCCCCGCCGTCGCGCAGCTCGACGGCCTCGAACTGGCCGGTGGAGGCTCCGCTCGGCACGGCGGCGTGCGCCTCGGTCCCATCGGCGAGCAGGACCTCGACCTCGACGGTCGGGTTGCCGCGGGAGTCGAGGATCTCGCGGGCGAGTACGGCCTCGATCGACGACACGGGGAACCCCCTGGTGGTGCGAGTGGTCTGTTTCAGCGGTCTCGTGCGAGCACCGAGCCTATCCGCGCCGCGCGCACGCCGCTCACCGGGCACGCCCGTTGCCCGGATTCGCCGTGAAGTTGTCGCGGCCCGGCCGATGGAGCGACTTGACGTGCGTAATTCCTATATTGTCTACTAACCAAGTATCCAAACCAGATTGGTAGGGATTTTTTCCTGCCGCACCTCCCGAGGTGAACCCGTGCGAAAACTCGTCCTGCTCGCCCTGGTCGGCCTGGGCGCCCAGCTCGTCGACGGCAGCCTGGGCATGGCCTACGGCGTCACCTCGACGACGCTGCTGCTCGCCATCGGCACCAACCCGGCCGCCGCGTCCGCCACCGTCCACCTGGCCGAGATCGGGACCACGCTCGCGTCGGGCGCCTCCCACTGGAAGTTCGGCAACGTCGACTGGCGCGTCGTCGCCAAGATCGGCATCCCCGGCAGCGTCGGCGCGTTCGCCGGCGCCACGTTCCTGTCCGGGCTGTCGACCGAGGCCGCCGGGCCGGTGATGGCGATCATCCTGCTCACGCTCGGCACCTACATCCTCGTCCGCTTCACCCTCCGGGGCATCCGCACCGACCGGCTCGGCAGGCCGCTGCGCAAGCGGTTCCTCGGCCCGCTCGGCCTCGTCGCCGGCTTCGTCGACGCCACCGGGGGCGGCGGCTGGGGGCCCGTCGGCACCCCGGCCATCCTGGCCAGCGGACGGCTGGAGCCGCGCAAGACCATCGGCTCCATCGACACCAGCGAGTTCCTCATCGCCGTGGCCGCCAGCATCGGCTTCCTCATCGGCATCGGCTCGGAGGGCGTCAACTTCACCTGGGTGGCCGCGCTGCTGATCGGCGGCCTGATCGCGGCCCCGATCGCCGCGTGGCTCGTCCGGCACATCCCGCCGCGCGTCCTCGGCAGCGCGGTCGGCGGCGTGATCATCCTCACCAACACCCGCACGCTGCTGCGCAGCGACTGGATCGACGCCTCGGAAGGCGTCCGGTGGGTCTTCTACGCCGCCATCTACGCCATCTGGGCGGCGGCGCTGACCTACTCGATCCGGCGGCACCTCGCCGAGCGCATCACCGACCCCCCGGCGGACGGGGACGACGCCGCCCCCGACGCCGGGAAGGCCGCCGCCCCCACCGCCGGCTGACCCGCCGTCCGGCGCACCGGCACCGGACCGCACCGCCCCCTCATCGTCCATGCCCGGCGGGGGCCGGGCATGGACGATCCTTTACCCGGCACCCACGGTCGTGTTTGCCCCGTTCCGGCAAGAAACCACGGGAACCTGCAAATGCGTCTCCGGGAGGTCGTCATAGGTGACCGGCCCAGAACGGCGGGTCTGAGCCGCTGGATCTGGCGGGCGGTACTGCGGCACCCGGAGATTCGCATCCGGGTGACGATGACGTCGGCGCTCGTCGCCCTGATCCTGTCCACGGCGCTGTGCTTCGCGCTGCTCGCGCTGGTCAGGCAGCAGGCGATCGCCGAAGCCACGCGGGAGACGGCGCGCGAGGGACGCCGCACGGTGACCGTGGTCAACGCGGGCCTGCTGCGGGAGCGGATCGCCGCGCCGAGCGGCGAACTCCAGCAGGTGGTGGACCTGGCCGGCGGCGTGGTCGCCGCCACACCGGCGATGGCGGGACGCCCGCCGGTCCGGTTCCCCTCGCCGCCGTCGACCGACGACCGCCGCGACGGGCAGAGCTGCGAGGTCGACGCGCCCGGCGGGGACTGCTTCCTCATCGTCGAGTACCGCGTGGGCATGGGCCGGGACACGATGTTCGTCTACTCGCTGGCCCCGGTGCCGGGGCTGTTCCCCCGGCCGCTCGCGGCGCTGCTGCTCATGCTGGGCGTCCCGGTCATCACGGGACTGGTCGCCTACGCGACGTGGGCGGCGGCGTCCCGCGCGCTCCGGCCGGTCGGCGCGATCCGCCGCGAACTGGACGAGATCACCGCCACCGACCTGGAGCGCCGGGTGCCGCAGCCGGCCCGCCGCGACGAGGTGGGGCTGCTGGCCGAGAGCATCAACGCGACCCTCGACCGGCTGGAGAAGGCCGTCGCGCGGCAGCGCGGGTTCGTCACCGACGTCTCGCACGAGCTGCGCAGCCCGCTCGCCGCGCTGCGGATGGAGCTGGAGCTGGCGCTGTCGGCGCCCGAGGACACCACCTCGCCGGAGGCGCTGCGGGCCATCCTCGACAACACCGACCGGCTCACCGCGGTCGTCGACGACCTGCTCGCCCTCGCCCGCCTGGAGGCCGACCGGAACTTCGAACGCGAGGCGGTGGACCTCAGCGAACTGGCCGACCAGGAGGTGCTGACCCGCCCCCGCCGCACCCAGGTGACGGTCCTGGCCGAGGGGTCGGTGACCGTGCAGGGCGGACGCAGCGAGCTGTCGCGGCTGCTGCGGAACCTCATCGACAACGCCGACCGGCACGCCGACCGCGAGGTCACGGTGGTGCTGCGGCCCGAACCGCCCGCCACCGCGGTCGTCGAGGTGATCGACGACGGCAACGGCATCCCGCCCGAGGACCGCGAGCGGGTGTTCGAGCGGTTCACCCGGCTCGCCCAGGGCCGGCACCGCGACGCCGGCGGGACCGGCCTCGGGCTGGCGATCTCCCGCGACATCGCCGAGGCGCACCGCGGCACGCTGATCCTCACCGACCGTTCCGACGGCCGGGCCGGCGCCCGCTTCGTCCTGCGGCTGCCCCAGTAGCCCCGGGCCGCCGGGTCAGGAGTCGCCGAGGCGGCCGCGGAGCCGCTCGCGCTCGGACTCCAGGAGCTCGATCTGGCCCTCCAGCTCCTGCCGCGCGGTCAGGTACTGGCCGGAGTCCACGAAGTCCGTCGGGTCGTCGGACGGCTCGGGGACCTCGGAGCGGAGCCGGTCGAGGGTCTCGTCGATCTCGCGGAGCCGCTCCCGGCCCTCGTCGTCACCGGCCTGGCTCATGCTCTGGTTCATGTGACCTCCTCGCGATGGCAATGCCCGCGATTTCGCGGTCCTCACCCGCCCGGCGGCTCAGATGCGGAGCACGGTCTTGCCGCGCGCGCCGCCGGCCCGGTTGTCGGCCAGCGCCTCCGGCGCGTCCGCCAGCGGGACCTCGCGCTCGATCGAGACCCGCAGCCCGTCCGCGTCGATGAGGTCGGACAGCCGCTCCAGCATCCCGGCCGACGGCTCGGCCTCCAGGTTGATCCCGCGCAGCCCCTTGTCCTCCATCGCGTCCGGGTTCACCGACCACGTGGTGCTGACGTAGACCCCGCCGGGCCGGAGCAGCTGCGCGATGCCCTCGGTGGCGCCGGTGTCGCTGACCACGTCGAGGACGGCGTCGATCCCGTCCACGTGGACGCCGAGCACCTGCCGGTTGAGGTCGTCCTCGGTGTGGTCGACGGTCGCGTCCGCGCCGAGGCGGCGCATCGTCCCGGCCATGTCGTCGCGGGCGGTGGCGATGACCTTGGCGCCCTCCCGGGCGGCGAGCTGCACCAGGCCCTGCCCGACGCCGCCGGTCGCCCCGACGACCAGGACGGTGTGCCCCTCCTCGATCCCGGCGGCCTCCACCATGGCGAGCGCGGTCATGCTCGCGGTCGGCACCGCCGCGGCCTCCGTGTACAGCATTCCCTCCGGCATCCGGGCGACCGGTCCGTCCTCGCGGGCGACGGCGTACTCGGCGAAGGAGCCGAGCCCCCGGTCCACCCCGCCGAAGCACCCGTAGACCTGCTCACCGTGCCGGAGCCGGGTGACGCCCTCGCCGACGTCGTCGACCACCCCGGCGCCGTCCCGGCCGAGGATCAGCGGGAACGGCGCGTCGGCGGAGTCCTTGAGCATCCCGTCGGCGATCTTCCAGTCGATCGGGTTGAGCCCGGCCGCGATCATCCGCACGAGGATCTCGCCCGGTCCCGGCTCCGGGCGCGGCAGGTTCATCAGCGCCGGCGTGGCGCCGTATTCGGACACGGCGATGGCTTGCATGACGTTTCGTCCCCCGATACTTCAACAACACCCCGCCGTTGATCTACCCGGGCCGCGGACGATCACACAGGTCAGTGGTACTACGCGGGGGCCCGGCCTGCCGGATCGCCGGGGAGCGGCGGCAGCGTGGGGGTGTTGGTCGGGAGCGGTATGTCCGGCGGCAGGGTCGGGCGGCGGCGCTCGTCGTCCTCGTCGTCCCCGCCGGGTCCGGGGCCGGCGCTGGGGCGCAGCGTGATCGTCGTCCCGGGCTCCACCGAGCCGGGGCCGGGCGACATCTCCGCCACGGTCCCCCGCTCGTACCGGCGGGACCGGACGCGCTCGCCGACATCGGTGGTGAACCCGGCGGCGCGGAGCCTGGCGACGGCGTCGTCGAGGTCCATGCCGCGCACGTCCGGCACCTTGACGCGGTCCTCGCCCGAACCGCGGCTGAAGTAGAAGGACGGCGGCCGGTGGAACGACGTCGCGTCCGTGCCCTTCAGCGCCCCGAGCATGCTGCGCTGCCAGATCGGCGCGGGGATCGTCGCGCCGAACACCGAGCCGTAGCAGCGCCCGTCCAGGCACAGGCTCGTCATCGGGTACCGGTAGCCGCCGCGGGGGTCGCCGACCCATACGGCCGCGGCGAGGTCCGGGGTGTAGCCGGCGAACCAGGCGGCGGAGAAGTTGTCGACGGTGCCGGTCTTGCCGGCGGCGTCGCGGCCGAGGCCCAGGCCGCGCGCCGTGCCCTTGGTCAGGACGCCGCTGAGGATGTGGTTGACGGCGTCCGCGACGTCCTTGTCGAGGACCTGCTCGCACTTGCGCGGCGGGACCTTCAGCTTCTTGCCGGACGCGTCGGTGACCGCCTTGATCGCGATCGGCTCGCAGTACTCGCCGCGGGCGCCGAACGCCGCGTAGGCCGCCGCGAGGCGCAGCGGCGACACGGCGTTGAACCCGAGCGTGAACGAGGGGAACTGCTCAAGCGGCTTGCCGTTCGCCTGCCGCATCCCCAGCCGCTCGGCCATCTTGACGGTGTCGCAGAGGCCGACCTCCTTCTGCAGCGCCAGGAAGTAGGTGTTCACGGAGTTGTGGGTGCCGGTGACGAGGCTGAACGTCCGGCCGCCCTCGCCGTCGGCGGCGTTGCCCAGCGACGCCGACGGGTCGCCGACGTTCTCGCCTTCGCAGTTGCGGAACCCTGTCGGCGTGTACTTCTCCGGCGCCATCAGCCGCGTCCCGAACGGCATCCCCTCGTCGAGCGCGGCGGCCAGCGTGAACGCCTTGAACGTGGACCCGGCCTGCATGCCGATGCTGGAGCCGTGGCTGGCGTCGGCGGCGAAGTTGATCCAGGTCTTGCCGCGCTCCCCGTCCGGGCCGAGCTCGCGGCCCACGACCATCGCCTTGATCTCCCCGGTGCCCGGTTCGACCATCGCCTCCGCGGCGGCCTTGTGCGCGGAGTTCTTCGCCGGGACGTAGGCGAGCACGGCCTTGCGCGCCGCCTTCTGGGCGCGGCGGTCCAGCGTGGTGCGGATGGTGAGCCCGCCCCGCTTGAGCAGCTCCTCCCGCTCCTTCACCGTCTTCCCGAAGACCTTGTTGTTGAGGATCTCGCGCTGCACGTAGTCGCAGAAGAACGGCGCCTCGCTGGCCACGCAGCCGCTGCGCGTGTGCTGGACGTCCAGCTCGACCGGCTGCCGCTTTGTCTTCTCCGCCTCCGCCGAGTCGATCCAGCCGAGTTCGGCCATCCGGTCCAGGACGACGTTGCGGCGATCCTTCGCGGCGCGGGCGTGCCTGGTCGGGTCGTAGGCGTAGGGGTAGCGGATGACGCCGGCGAGCAGCGCCGCCTCGGCGAGGTCCAGCTCGGAGGCGTGCTTGGAGAAGTAGTGCCGGGACGCGGCCTCGATCCCGTAGGCGCCGTCGCCGTAGTAGGCGATGTTGAGGTAGCGGCGCAGGATCTCCTCCTTGGGGAACCGCTTCTCGATCGCGACCGCGTACCGCAGCTCGCGGATCTTGCGCGCCGCGGAGATCTCCTTCGCCGCCTCGCGCTCCTCGGTGGAGTCGGCCTGGGTGAGCAGCAGGTTCTTCACGTACTGCTGCGTGATGCCGGAGCCGCCCTGCGTCACCTCGCCGCTGCTGACGTTGCTGGCGAGCGCGCGCAGCGTGCCCTGCACGTCGATGGCGCCGTGCTCGTAGAACCGGCTGTCCTCGATCGCCAGGACGGCCTTGCGCAGCACCGGCGCGATCTTCTCCATCGGGACGTCGACCCGGTTCTGGTAGAAGAACGTCGCGATGGTGCGGCCGTCCGCGGCGAGGACCCGGGACCGCTGCGGGACGCCCGCGGTCGAGAGCCCGTCCGGCTCGGTGCTGAACCAGTCCGCGGTGTCGCGGGCGCCGACTCCCGCGGTGCACGCGGTGGGCAGCAGCATCAGCGCGACGATGAAACCGGCGAGCCCGCCGAGCGCGCCGAGGCCGCGGACCGCGCGGGCCTTCTCCGCGCGGGTCGTCGAACCGCTGAAGAACCTGCGGGGCCGCCCCGGGCCGCGCGCCTCCGCCGGATCGCCGGAGACGTCGTCTCCAACGTCGTCTCTTACGTCCGGATCGTCACCTTCAGCCCCAGTCGGCACGGGCATAGCGTAAACGTGCGCCCCCGGCCCGGCCACCCCATCCCCGATGTCCCGGTTCGTAACGCCATGCCCACCCGGCGTTTCAGGCGTTCGGCGCTTTTCGCTCCCAGGATCGGACACGGTCCCGGAATACCCGGGAAACCGCCCGCAACTCCGCCTCCGGATCGACGCCGCGCTCCGCCGCCTCCCGGACCAGCGCGAACAGCCGCGCGCCCAGCTCACCGCCGTCCGCGCCGCGGTCGGCCGGCAGCCCGGCCGGGAGATCGTCCGCGAGCTCGGCGGGCGCGGCCAGCCGGCCGGCGCGGCGCTGCAGCTGCGCGGCCAGCGACAGCGCGGGCTGCCCCATCGGCACGCCGTCCAGCGCCGACGCCTCCGCGCCGCCCTTCGCCGCCCGCTCGGCCGCCTTGATCTGCTCCCAGTTGGCGTTGACCTCGTCGGCGCCGGAGACCGCCACGTCGCCGAAGACGTGCGGGTGGCGGCGGACGAGCTTGTCGACGATCCCGCCCGCCACGTCGTCGATCGTGAACGCCGTCTCGTCGTCGCGCTCGGCGGCCACCACCGAGTGGAACGCGACCTGCATCAGCACGTCGCCGAGCTCCTCGCGCAGCGCGCCGAAGTCGCCGGACTCGACGGTGTCGAGGACCTCGTACGCCTCCTCCAGCAGGTACGGGACGAGGGTCGTGTGCGTCTGCTTGCGGTCCCACGGGCATTCGCGGCGCAGCGTGTCCATCACCGAGACGAGGTCGAGCAGCCGCGCGCCGGGCAGGTCGTAGGACCCGTGCAGCACCTCGACGTCGATGGGGTCGTCCACGACGAGGGCGCCGATCTCCCGCATCAGCGGCTCGTCGCCGTCCGGCGCGGCCACCCAGAGGACGCCGGCGTTCCGCGCGTCCGCGACCAGCAGGGACGCGTCGGGCTCGGCGACCACCTCCGGGACGACGCCCGCGTCCCGCAGCGACGGCAGCAGCGGGTGCCCGTCCCGCAGCCGGACGGACGACGCCGACCGCAGCGCGTCCCAGGCACGGAAGGTCAGCAGCCCCGGCGCCACCCGGTGCGTGGTCGCCAGCAGTGTCAGGCCCATGCGCGTCAGATACCCGAGTCGGGCTTGGACAGGCGGTGCTCGGCCGGGTTGATCTCGAACTTGCCCGGGTCGTAGCTGCCGTAGCGCGGGTTGATCTCGATCTTCATCCCGTCCGCGGTGCGCCGGAACAGCTCGTTCCACTGCTGCCCCGCCCGCTGCGTCGCGGGGTTCATCCGGTCGGTGAAGTCGGCCCCGAACCGCTCCATCACCGCGGCCTGGGTGGCGACGAGGCGCGCCAGGTCGCGGGTGCGGTCGCGGGGCAGCCCGCTCGCCAGCGTGATCGACTCGGCCCCGCCCTGCCGGTTCAGGCCCTCGACCGCCTGGTCGACCCGGCCGCCGGTGATCTCGACCCCGGCCTCGTCGGCGACCTCCTCGGCCACCCGGAAGTTGATCAGCAGGGTGAGCGCGCCGCGCACGTCGGACTCGGAGTCGGCGCCGAGCTGGCGGGCCGGGTTCGCCGGGTTCGCACGCATCTCGTTGGCGACCGGGTCGGCCCGGAACTGCTCGCGCCAGTCGCGGACGTCCTGGCTGAGCTCGGAGACGGTGATGCGGTCGTCGCCGACGAGGGCGGCGGTGCCCGCCTTCGGCGTGCCGCCGCAGCCGGCCAGCGCGCCGGCCGCCACCACCGCGGCCACCGCGACCTTCACGGACTTACCGAACACGGACTTACCCAACACGGAGGATTCCCATCTGATCGGCCGGGCTCGGGAGACGCGCCCGACACTACCGCGCGGCGGTGCCTGGTGCGGTCTCCAGGAACAGGGCCTCCACCAGGTCCGTCGCCCAGCGCAGCAGCTCCTGGTCGCGCAGCGGCCGGCCGCCGATCGGCGCCGTCTTCGGCGCGGGCACCAGCAGCGTGTCGGTCGCGGGCTTCAGGATGCTCTTCGGGTACAGCCGCTGCAGCCTGACCTGCCTGGAATCGGGCAGGTGCACCGGCGAGAACTTGATGAAGTTGCCCTGGACGGTCACGTCGGCGAGCCCGGCCCGCCGCGCCTTCGCCCGGAACCGCGCCACCTCCAGGAGGTTCAGCACCGGCACCGGCAGCGGCCCGAACCGGTCCTTCAGCTCGTCGTGCACGGCGCCGATCTCGTCCTCGGACGTGATCGCGGCGATGCGGCGGTAGGCGTCCAGCCGGAGCCGCTCCCCCGGCACGTACTCGTGCGGCAGGTGCGCGTCGACGGGCAGCTCGACCTTCGTCTCGACGGTCTCCGGCTCCCGGCCGCCCTGCTTCAGCTCCTGGACGGCCTCCCCCACCATCCGGACGTACAGGTCGAACCCGACGCCCGCGACGTGCCCGGACTGCTCGGCGCCGAGGATGTTGCCCGCGCCGCGGATCTCCAGGTCCTTCATCGCGACGTACATGCCGGCGCCGATCTCGGTGTGCTGCGCCAGCGTCGACAGCCGCTCGTGCGCGGTCTCGGTCAGCGGCTGCTCCGGCTGGTACAGGAAGTACGCGTACGCCCGCTCCCGGCCGCGGCCGACCCGCCCGCGCAGCTGGTGGAGCTGCGACAGCCCGTACATGTCGGCGCGGTCGACGATCAGCGTGTTGGCGTTCGGCACGTCCAGCCCGGACTCCACGATCGTCGTCGCGACGAGCACGTCGTAGTTCTTCTCCCAGAAGTCGACCATGACCTTTTCGAGCTCGCCCTCGTTCATCTGGCCGTGCGCGATGCCGATCCGCGCCTCCGGGACGAGGTTCGCCAGGTTCGCCGCGACCTTGTTGATCGAGCGGACCCGGTTGTGCACGAAGAAGACCTGGCCCTCGCGGAGCAGCTCGCGGCGGATCGCCGCGGCGATCTGCTTCTCCTCGTACGGGCCGACGAACGTCAGGACGGGGTGCCGCTCCTCCGGCGGGGTCAGGATCGTCGACATCTCCCGGATGCCGGTCAGGCCCATCTCCAGCGTCCGTGGGATCGGCGTCGCCGACATCGCGAGCACGTCCACCTGCGTCCGGAGCCGCTTCAGCTCCTCCTTGTGCTCGACGCCGAACCGCTGCTCCTCGTCGATGACCACCAGGCCGAGGTTCTTGAACCTGGTCTGCGCCGACAGGATGCGGTGGGTGCCGACGACGACGTCCACGGTGCCGTCCGCGAGCCCGCGCAGCGTCTCCTCGATCTCCCCGTCGGACTGGAACCGGCTGATCGGCTTCACCGTGACCGGGAACGCCGCGAACCGCTCGCTGAACGTCGACATGTGCTGCTGCACCAGCAGCGTCGTCGGCACCAGCACCGCGACCTGGCGGCCGTCCTGGACGGCCTTGAACGCGGCGCGCACCGCGATCTCGGTCTTGCCGTAGCCGACGTCGCCGCAGATCAGCCGGTCCATCGGCACCGGCCGCTCCATGTCGGCCTTCACCTCGTCGATGGCGGCGAGCTGGTCGGGCGTCTCCACGTACGGGAACGCGTCCTCCAGCTCCCGCTGCCACGGGGTGTCGGGGGCGAACGGGTGGCCGGGGCTCGCCATCCGCGCCGAGTACAGCCGGATCAGCTCCCCGGCGATCTGCTTGACGGCCTTGCGGGCGCGGGACTTGGCCTTCTGCCAGTCGGCGCCGCCGAGCCGGTGCAGGCTCGGCGCCTCCCCGCCGACGTACCGGGTCAGCTCCTCCAGCTGGTCGGTCGGGACGAACAGCCGGTCGCTCTTGGCGTACTCCAGGATCAGGTACTCGCGGGTGGCGCCCTGCACCGTCCGGCTGACCATCTCCACGTACCGGCCGACGCCGTGCTGCTCGTGGACGACGTAGTCGCCCGGCTTGAGCTGCAGCGGGTCGATGCCGCCGCGCCGCCGCGACGGCATCCGCCGCGCGTCCCTGGTCGACGACTTCTGCCCGGACAGGTCGGTCTCGGTCAGCACCGCCAGCTTGACCGACTCCCAGACGAAGCCGTTCTCCAGCAGCCCGGTCGTCACCGACACCAGGGACGGCTCGGGCGGCGCGCCGAGGACGGTGAGCCGCGCGCCGAGGCCCTCCTCCCCGACGAGCTGGACGAGCCGCTCGGCGGGCCCGTGCCCGGCGGTGACCAGCACGACGCGCCAGCCGCCGTCGATCCAGCCCTTGAGGTCGCCGAAGACGCGCGTGGTGTCGCCCCGGTACGCCTCCGCCGGCTGCACCCCGAGGTTCAGCGCCTCGCCGGCCTCTTCCAGGGGGGACGACCCCCCGGGCCCCCCGGTGCTCGCTTCGCCGCGCATTCCAGGGTTGAGCGCCGTCACGCTCCAGCGCGGCAGCCCCAGTTCGGTGCTGTGCGCGCGGACGTCGTCCAGCGAGCGGAACGCGGCGGCGCCGAGGTCGATCGGCGCCTCGCCGCCGGCGGCCGCGTTGACCCAGCTCGCCTCCAGGAACTCCTGGCTCGTCCGGACGAGCTCGGCCGCCCGGGTGCGGATCCGCTCCGGCTCGCACACCAGCAGCGCCGACCCGTCCGGCAGCAGGTCGGTCAGCAGCTCCATGTCGTCGGCGAGCACGGGCGAGAACGCCTCCATGCCCTCGACCGCGTCCCCGTCGGCGATCCGGGTGAGGATCTCGCCGAGCGCCGGGTGCTCGGCGGCCAGCGCCCGCGCCCGCTCCCGCACCCGCGCCGTCAGCGGCAGCTCCCGGCACGGCGGCGCCCAGAGCCCGTCCTGCGCGACCTCCAGCGAACGCTGGTCGGCCGCTTTGAAGTAGCGGATCTCCTCGACGGTGTCGCCCCAGAACTCGACCCGCAGCGGGTGCTCCTCGGTGGGCGGGAACACGTCCAGGATGCCGCCGCGCACCGCGATCTCGCCGCGCTTCTCCACCAGGTCGACGCGGTGGTACCCGGCGTCCACCAGATCGCGGACGGTGCCGTCCATGTCGGCGTCCGCGCCGGACACCAGCCGCACCGGCTCCAGGTCGGCCAGCCCGGACACGATCGGCTGGAGCACCGCGCGGACCGGCGTCACGACGACGTCCAGCGCGCCGCCCTTGCCGGCGGCGGTCCCGGCCGCGTCCAGGTGCGCCGCGTCCGGGTGGGCGAGGCGGCGCAGCACCGCGAGCCGCTGCCCGACGGTGTCCGAGCGCGGCGACAGCTTCTCGTGCGGCAGCGTCTCCCACGCCGGGAAGTGCGCCACCCGGCCGGGGTCGAGCAGGCTGGACAGCGCGGCGGTCAGGTCCTCCGCCTCGCGGCCCGTCGCGGTCACCGCGAGCACCGCGCCGCCGCCGGCCGCGCGGACCCGGCGGCTCAGCGCGGCGGCGAGGATCGGCCAGAGCGAGGGGGGCGCGACGACCTCGGTGTCCACGCGCGCCCGTTCGAGGGCGCGCTCCAGACCGGGGTCGGTGCACGCAAGGTCAACAAGTCCAGAAAGCGTCATTTTCGCCCGCAACTAAAGCAATGCAACCCCGAGGCAGGGCAGCCCGAAAACCCGGAAATCCCGCGGACCCCGGCACGGGTACCAGGGTACGCGCCCGCGGGAGCCGCCGAATCCGGCACGGCGACCCGGCGGGGACCCGGCGCGAGGCGAGCGGCGCGACACGATCGAGACCGGGAACGGGCAAATAGCGGACGGAGCGCGATCGGGCGATTACGCTGCGAAGTTGTGACCGATCTGCGTACACCGCCGGTAAGCGATGGCGATCTCTTCTCCGAACGCGCCCGCCAGTACGCCCTGGAGCGGCCGCTGGAGCGGATCCACATCCTGGAGGCCGGCTGCGGCTGGGGGACGGGCCTCGACCTGGGCGACCGCCCGCATCGTCTCACGGGGGTCGACATGGAGTCCCCCGAACTGCGCGCCTACACCTGCGAGCGCCCCGACCTGGACGCCTGGCACCTCGGCGACCTGCGCACCGTCCCGCTGCCGCCGCGCACCTACGACATCGTCCACGCCTCCTACCTCGTCGAACGCGTCCCGCACGCCGAGCTGGTGCTCGACCGGTTCGTCGCCGCGCTGAAGCCCGGCGGGCTGCTGCTGGTCCACATGCGCGACCGCAACACCGCCTACGGCTTCCTCGACCGGGTGCTCCCGCGGTGGATGCACGCCTCCGGGCGCCGCCGCAGGCGCGCCAGGCCGGGCCGGGGGACGCGCGGCGCGCACGCCCGCGTCCCCGGGCCGGCCGCCGAGGGCGCCGCCGGTTCCCCACCCGGCCCCCGTGCGGAGGCCCGCACGGAAGCCCGTGCGGAGGCCCGCGCCGGGACCCGTGCCCGGCCCGCGCAGAGCCGGCCGCCCCGGCCGGTGGTCCGGACGGCCCCGCCCCCGGCGACCTACGACCGGATCGCGTCCCGCTCGGGCATCCAGTGGTACTGCGTGATGCGGGGGCTGGTGATCTCCGAGGAGTACACCTCCCGGCAGGCCATCGACGCGCTCGGGGCCGGGACGGGCCCCGCCGAGCTGCTGTGCCGCCTGGTGGCGGCGCTCAGCCGGGGGCGCCTCACCGCCGACCACAGCGAGGTCACCTTCGTGATCCGCAAGCCCGAGAACCGCTTCGCCCGCGTCATCTGACCGGCCCCGCACGCGGGCCGGAGGTGCGGGCACTCCGGCGGCCAAGTATTTTTCCTGCGGAAACTCCATGTACACAGAGCCAGCCCGGCCTTCGCGCCGGGCGGGATCGGAGATCGCGGTGACCGCCGACGCCGGCCTTCCCGACACGCTGCGCGACCTGCCCGCCTGGACCCCGGACGCGGTGGAGCTCGCCGACCTGGAGCTGATCCTGGCCGGCGTGTACCGCCCGCTGACCGGGTTCCTCGGCTCGTACGACACCGCCATGGTGATCGCCGGCGGCCGGCTCGCCGACGGCACCCCGTGGCCGGTCCCGGTCACCCTGTCGGTGCCGGAGGAGCTCACCGGGCACGAGCGGATCGTCCTGCAGGACCCGGAGGGCGTGCCCCTCGCGGTGCTGCGGGTGACCGAGGCGTGGCAGGACCCCACCACCAAGGAGCGGCGCCTCGCCGGACCGCTGGAGGCCCTCCGCGCCCCCGCGCACGGCCCCTTCCACAGCCTGCGCCGCCGCCCGGACGAACTCGCCCCCCACGAGGGCAACGTCCTCGCGGTGGCGACCGGCGAACCCCTGCACCGCAAGCAGCTCGGCCAGCTCCGGCAGGTCGCCGAGCGGCTCGCCGCCGAGGTCCTCGTGCTGCCGATGCTGGGCGGCGAGCACGACGACTCCCTCGTCCGCGCCCTGCTCGGCGTCCGCCGCGAGCTTCCGGACGGGACCCGGATCATCCCCGTCCCGCTGCCCGAGCGCGGCGAACTGAAGGACCGGGAGATCCTGCTGCACGCGCACATCGCCGCCGCCTACGGCGCGACCCACCTGCTCGCCGACCGCGAGGTCGAGGGCACCGAGGTGCCGGTCGTCGTGCCCGAGCCGTGGGCCTACGACGCCGACGTGGAGGTGTGGCGGCCGCTCGCGCGGATCGAGCCCGACCACGTCAAGGCGGAGCTCACGCCCGAGCGCCTCGGCGAGCTGCTGGACGCCGGCGAACCCGTCCCCGACTGGTTCACCCCGCCCGCCGTCGCCGCCGAGCTGGCGCTGGCGCGCCCGCCGAAGCCGTCGCGCGGCATCACGGTGTTCTTCACGGGCCTGTCCGGCTCGGGCAAGTCCACGGTCGCGCGGGGCCTCGCCGACGCCCTGATCGAGCGCGGCGGCCGGACGGTCACGCTCCTGGACGGCGACGTCGTGCGGCGGATGCTGTCGGCCGGCCTGACGTTCTCCCGCGCCGACCGCGACCTCAACATCCGGCGGATCGGGTTCGTCGCCGCCGAGATCACCCGGCACGGCGGCACCGCGATCTGCGCGCCGATCGCGCCGTACGCGGCGACCCGCGCGGAGGTGCGCCGGATGGTGTCGGCCGCGGGCGACTTCATCCTCGTGCACGTCGCGACGCCGCTGGAGGAGTGCGAGCGCCGCGACCGCAAGGGCCTGTACGCCAAGGCGCGGGCGGGGCTCATCCCCGAGTTCACCGGCATCTCCGACCCCTACGAGGAGCCGGACGACGCCGACCTGACCCTCGACACGTCCCGGATGACGCCGGACGAGGCGGTGGGCAAGGTCGTCGACCTCCTGGTCGAGGGCGGCTGGGTGCGGCCCGCGTAGCGGCTCGGCCGTAACGGCCCGGGTCCTACCGCCCGGGTCGTAGGGGCCCGGCCGCCCCACCTGTTGTAACGCGTCCGACACGTCCCGTTTGTACCTCGCCACCCGGGTTACGACCCGAAGGTCAGGTGCCTTATCGTGGACGCGTTTCCCTACATAGTTGGTAGGTCATGCCGATGGACTTCGATTGGACGATGGCGCTGGGCTCGTTCCTCGTCGCCATCATCGTCGGGCTGACCGGGATGGGCGGCGGCGCCCTCATGACGCCGATGCTCGTGACGTTCTTCGGCGTCAGCCCGATGGCCGCCGTGTCCAGCGACCTCGTCGCCGCCGCCGTCATGAAACCCGTCGGCAGCGCCGTCCACTACCGCCAGGGCACGATCAACATGCGGCTCGTCGGCTGGCTCTGCGCCGGCTCGGTCCCCGCCGCGTTCTCCGGCGTCCTGCTCGCGCGGGCGCTCGGCCACGGCGGCCGGGTCGAGGACGTCATCAGCATCGCGATGGGCGTCGCGCTGATGATCGCGGCGGGCGGGCTCGTCCTGCGCGCCTACATGTCGCACCGGCGCCCCGACGGCGCGCAGGGCGACGGGAAGGCGCCCGAGATCCGGGTCCGCCCCGTGCCGACGGTGCTGGTCGGCATCGTCGGCGGGCTCGTCGTCGGCATCACCTCGGTCGGCTCCGGCTCGCTCATCATCGTCGCGCTGCTCGCCCTCTACCCGGCGCTCAAGGCCAACCAGCTCGTCGGCACCGACCTCCTGCAGGCCGTCCCGCTGGTGGGCGCGGCCGCCATCGGCCACCTGCTCTTCGGCGACTTCCGGATGGAGGTCACCGCCGCCCTGCTCGTCGGCTCCATCCCCGGCGTCTACCTCGGCTCGAAGGTCTCATCGCGCGCCCCGAGCACGCTGATCCGCCGCTTCCTCGTGCTGGTCCTGGTCGCGTCGTCGCTGAAGATGTTCGGCATGGAGCCCGTCCCCCTCGGGTGGACGCTCCTCGGCCTGCTCACCGCGGCGGGGGCCGGCTGGCTCGTGCTCCGCGCCCGCGGGTCCCGCGGGAGGGATACCCTGCCTTCCCAGGCCGGATCCCCCGTCGGCGCGGGCAGTCCAGGAGGGCGGGACACGAGTGGACCAACGATGGCCGCATGACCGATGGCCGCATGACACGGTCGACGTCCTGGGCGTGCGGGTCAGCCGCATCGACGTCGCGCGGCTCCGGTCGTTCGTCGCGGCGGCCGTCAAGGAGCGGACGAAGCTGACGATCACCTTCGCCAACCCGGACTACGTCCGCAAGGCCCAGCGGGACCCGGTGCTCCGCGACCTGATGAACGGCTTCGACCTCAACCTCCCCGACGGCTGGGGCGTCGTGCTCGCCGCGAAGATCTTCGGACGGCCCGTCCCCGGGCGGATGGCGAACGACGACCTCACCGACGACCTGTTCGGGCAGCCCGCCGAGGAGGGCTGGCGGGTGTTCCTGTTCGGGAACGCCCCGGGCGTCGCCGAGCAGGCCGCCGAGAACGTCCGCAAGTGGTACCCGGGCCTGGCCGTCGCGGGCACCCTGCACGGCCACTGGGCCGACGAGCACGGCCGGCTGCCCGCGGAGACCGCCGAGCGGCTCGTCGCCGAGATCAACGACGCGGCGCCCGACATCCTCCACGTCGGCCTCGGGACGCCCCTCCAGCAGCGGTTCGTCGCCGAGTACCGCGACCGCCTCACCGCGCCGGTCATCCTCACCTGCGGCGCCTACTTCGAGCACCTCGCCGAGCGCCGCGACTACTACCCGGCGTGGGTGCTGAAGCTGCGCGTCGGATTCCTGTACCGGCTGGCCCGCGAACCGCGCCGGCTCTGGCGCCGGTACACCATCGAACTGGGCTCCTACCTGGGCCGGGTCGTGCTGCACCGCATCCGGCACGGCAAGAACCCGGCGGTGTGAGGGACGTCTCCATCGAGCGACGCTTTGCCGGGAACCGCTGCCCGAGATTCCCCCATGTGGTAGGACAAGATGCCATCAACGACCCCGGCCGCACTCCGGAGCACCCCCATGCGCCCCTTCCTCGCCTGTCTCACGGCCACCTCCCTCGCGGCGTTCGCCGTGCCGGCGGTGGCGAGCGCGGCCTCGGCCGACATCGCCCACTCCAAGGTGGTCTCCGACAACCCGGTGAACAACACCCCGCACGTCCTGGACGGCACCGTCCGGACGATCGCCGTCACCGGCAGCCTGGTCGTCGTCGGCGGCAACTTCACGGAGGTCCGTGAGGCGGGCAGCGGCAAGCCGGTGCTGAAGCGGAACAACCTCTTCGCCTACGACATGGGCACGGGGAAGATCAACACGACGTTCGTCCCCAAGGTCGACGGCACCGTGCACGCCCTCCAGGCCGGGACGGGCGGCTGGGTCTACATGGCCGGGACGTTCAAGAACGTCAACGGCAGGAAGACCGGCACGGTCGCCTCGATCCGGGCGACCACGAACCAGGTGCACACCGGCTTCAAGCCGAACGTCAACTACCGCGTCACCACGATGGTGCGCCGCGGCCTGCGGCTCTACATCGGCGGCTCGTTCACCCAGGCGGGCGGCAAGGCCCGCTCCGCGCTCGCGCGGCTCGACGCGCTGACCGGCGCCGCCGACAACGGCTTCAACTTCACCATCACCAAGCCGCGGTCCGGCACCCTCAAGGTCTACCGGCTCGCCGTCGACCCGGCCGACAGCCGGATGGTGATCAACGGGACGTTCACCCAGGTCAACGAGCAGTCCCGGCCCCAGATCGCCATGATCAACACGGGCTCGGGCGCCGCGAAGCTGTCGACCTGGGCGACCCAGCGGTACGGCACCCCCTGCAACCTGTCCGCGTTCGACACCTACATGCGCGGCATGGACTTCTCCCCCGACGGCAAGTACTTCGTGGTCGTCACGACCGGCGGACCCTACGGCACCAGCCAGCTGTGCGACACCGCCGCCCGCTGGGAGGCCGGCGCCACCGGCGCCGGCCAGGACCCGACCTGGGTCAACTGGACCGGCGGCGACACGCTGCTGTCCACCACGGTCACCGGCGCCGCCGTCTACGTCGGCGGGCACCAGCGCTGGCTCGACAACCCGCGCGGCCGCGACCACGCCGGCCCCGGCGCGGTGTCGCGTCCCGGCATCGCCGCGATCAACCCGTCGACCGGCAAGGCGCTCGCGTGGAACCCGACGCGGACGCTCGGCCACGGCGTCGAGGCGCTCGTCGCCCACCCCAAGGGCCTGCTCGTCGGCAGCGACACCGACCAGCTCGGCCGCGAGTACCACGGCCGCATCGGAATGTTCCCCATGGGCTGAGCAGGCGGGTCCCGTGTGAGATAAAGGGACGACGTGAGATAAAGGGGCGACGAAGACCAGCCGACGGAAGGGGCTGCCCGTGCACCAGAGCGACCCGTTCCCTGGTGGTCACCACCGGCCCGACCCGCGCCGCTCGCAGCCCGTGCCGCCGAAGCGCCGGCGCGGGCGGCGGCGCGGTCCCCGCCCCGCCTTCTACTACACCTCCGCGGGCACCCTCCTCATCCTCGGCGGCTCGGTCGGCGCGATCGCGCTGAGCGGCCCCGGGCCCGGCCGCGACGCCCGGACGGCGTCCGCCGCCGCCGAGTCCGTCATCCCCGCGTCGGCCGACACCTACGTGGTACGCGAGATGCCCGGCCAGGGGTTCGGCGACGCGGGAAAGATCACCGCTTCGGTCTGGCCCGAGTGGCACACCGAGGCGTACGTGGCGTTCGACGTGCCGCGCCGCACGCCCCGCATCACCGGGGCCCGCGTCGAGCTGACCTTCGACCGCCCGGAGAACCGGCCCGACGCGGTCGAGCTGCGCGCGGTCACCGCCCCCTGGAGCGAGAGCGGCACGTCCTGGAGCAACCGGCCCGCCGCGGGCCGCGTCATCGCGACCGCCACCGTCCGCGGCGACCGGCTCTCCTTCGACGTCGGCTCCGTCGTGAACCGTCCCGGCCGCTACGCGTTCGCCGTCACCAACCGCAACGAGTCGTCCGCGGCGTCGGTGCACTCGCGGGAGGCCGGCGCCGGCGGGCCGCGCCTCGTGCTGACCACCCGTCCCGGGCGGACCGCGACACCGAGCCCGTCCGCCACCGGCACGCCCGACGCGTCGGGCACCGCCCTGCCGAAGCCCGGCGCCGAGCCGACCTGGCGGGCACCGCGGCCGAGCACGTCCGCCGAGCCGTCGCAGCGCCCCGGCGCGGGCAGGACGCTCTGCGGCATCTCCCTCAACCTCAAGCCCGGCGAGACGTTCCAGGAGGCCCTGAGCCGCCTGGACGAGCGGTACGGCGGGCTGGAGACCGTCCGGCTGTTCTACCGCGGCGTCCCGCCGGCGTGGCCCGGCAACCCCGACATCGGCAAGCGGCCGCCGATCATCTCGTTCAAGCTCGCGCCGAAGGACGTCCTCGCGGGCAAGCACGACGCGGCCATGACCCGCTGGTTCGCCACCGCGCCGCGCGACCGCGACGTCTACTGGGTCTACTACCACGAGCCCGAGGACAACATCGCCAAGGGCGAGTTCACCGCGGCCGACTACCGCGCCGCCTGGCGCCGGCTGCGGAGCCTCGCCGACAAGGCCGACAACGCGCGGCTGCACGCCACGCTCGTCCTGATGAGCTGGAGCCTCGAAGCCGAGTCGAAGCGCAACTGGCGCGACTACTACCCCGGGCGGGACGTCATCCAGGTCCTCGGGTGGGACACCTACAACCTCGGCTGGAAGAAGGGGCTGTACGACTCCCCGTCGAAGATGTACGACCGCGTCGTCGCCCTCAGCAAGGCCGAGCGGCTGCCCTTCGGCGTCGCCGAGACCGGCAGCTACCTCGTCGGCGACGACAAGGGCGAGAAGCGCGCCGCCTGGCTCCGCGAGACCAACGCCTACCTGAAGAAGCACGGCGCGCTCTGGGTCTCCTACTTCGACCTCGACTGGGAGACGGGCGACTTCCGCCTCCTCGACGCCCCCAGCCACAAGGCATGGCAGGACTTCTGCTGAGGCCGGGGAGCGACCCGCCGCAACGCAGGCCGTAACAACGCGCAGGCCGCAGAACGTACGCCGTGGCAACGAGAACGCGCCCCCGCCGGAAGGTTCCGGCGGGGGCGCGTTTCCCGGTCGGGACGCGTTATCCGCGGGCGAGGATGATCGTCCACATGGACGCGCGGCTCGCCGCGTTGGTCGTCGCGGTCTTGCCGCCGTAGCTGCCGCCGCCGACGGCGTCGCCGCTGTCGACGATGAGGCTGGTGATGCGGCCGCCCCCGGACCCGATGCCGGTCCCGCGGGTCGTGACACCGGCCGGAGCCGTCCACGAGGTGGTGCTGGACGACTTGTCGCCCCAGTACGTCACCGCCCACGCACCGGCCCCGCCGGCCGAGGCGTCGGGGCTGGTGTGCTGGGTGACCGCGCTGGAGTCGTCGCCCTTCGCGACCGCCGCGACCGGGTCGGAGGCGTCGGTGCCCGCGTAGGCCAGCAGCCGGATGTCGGCCTTGGTGTAGCCGCTCAGCCCGATGTTGACCTGCTTGCCCGCGTCACCGGCCTGCGCCACCCGCTTCCAGAGGACCGACGTCGCGCTGCCGACCTCCTGGCTGTCCACCTCCGTCCAGCCCGCGGGCGGCGTCGTCACCTCGTGGTCGGAGCTGTTGAACGTCAGCACCATGATCAGGCCGTCGCCGGGCTGGACCGACGCCGGGATCTGCGCGTAGGCGGTGCTGACGTTGGCGTTGCCGCCCGTGCCGCCGCGGTAGGAGATGCCCGCCGCCTGGGCGGACGCCACCACGACCTCCTCGGTCGTGACGGCCTCGGCGCCGCGGTCGTCGGTCACCGTGAGCTTCACCGGGTACGTGCCCGGCTCGTCATAGGTGTGCTGCGGCGTCGCGCCCGTGCCGGTCTGCCCGTCGCCGAACTCCCACGCGTAGGACTCGACGTCGCCGTCCGGGTCGGTGGAGGCGGTCCCGTCGAACCCGCACTCCAGGGCGTCGCAGTCGCTGGTGAAGGCGGCCGTCGGCTCCTGGTTGCCGGCCCCGCCGGCGCCGCGCGCGAGGACGATCGTCCACATGGCGGCGCGGCTGGACGCGTTGGTCGTCGCGGACTTGCCCCCGTAGGAGCCGGTGGCGACGGCGCCGCCGCTGTCGGCGATCAGGGCGCTGATGCGGCCGCCGCCGGACCCGATGCCGGTCCCGCGGGTCGTGACGCCGGCCGGAGCCGTCCACGAGGTGGTGCTGGACGACTTGTCGCCCCAGTACGTCACGGCCCAGGAGCCGCCCGCGGCGACCTCCGCGTTCGGGCTGGTGTGCTGGGTGACGGCCGTGGGGTCGCTTCCCTTGGCGACCGCCGCGATCGGGTCGGAGGTGTTCGTGCCGTCGTAGGCGAGCAGCCGGATGTCGGCCTTGGTGATGCCGCTCAGCCCGATGTTCACCTGCTGCCCCGCGTCCCCCGCCTGGGCGACGCGCTTCCACAGCACGGACGTCGAGCTCCCGACCTCCTGGGTGTCGACCTGCGTCCAGCCGGCGGGCGGCGTCGTCATCGAGTGGTCGCCGCTGCTGTAGGTCAAGATCAGGATCATGCCGTCGCCGGGCTGGACCGACGCCGGGATCTGCGCGTAGGCGGTGCTGACGTTGGCGTTGCCGCCGACGCCGGCCCGGAAGGCGATGTCGGTCTGGTTCGGCGAGACCGTGATCTCCTGCTCCTTGACGCCCTCGCCGTCGCGGTCGTCGGTCACCGTGAGCTTCACGGTGTAGGTGCCGGGCTCCTCGTAGGTGTGCTGCGGCGTCGCGCCCGTGCCGGTCTCACCGTCGCCGAAGTCCCACGCGTACGACTCGATCGAGCCGTCCGGGTCGGCCGAGGCGGACGCGTCGAACCCGCACTCCAGGGCGTCGCAGTTGCTGGTGAAGGTGGCGTTCGGCTTCTGGTTCGGCGTCCCGGCGAACAGGAACACCGCCCGGCCGCGCCAGTCGGCGGAGCTCACCTCGGTGGAGGACCCGGACGGCACGCCCGCCGCGGAGAAGTCGACGCGGTAGAGCCTGCCGTTGCCGCTGTTGACGTAGTACAGGTGCTCGCCGTTGACGAACATCCCGCCGACGCTGCTCCAGCTCATCCCGGGCAGGTTGCCGACGGCGGTGAACTCCTGCGCGCCGACGACGTTGCTCTCGGGGGTGAACGTCCGGTAGTACAGCGCGGACTGCCCGCGCGTGTAGTAGATCCGGCCGTGCGCGAAGAACATCCCGGTGATGTTGCGGACCTGGTTGTGCCAGGTCGACATGTTGACGAGCTGGTCGGCGGTGTCGATCGCGGTGGGGGCGCCGAGCGTCGCGCCGTCGAAGCTGCGCCGGTTGAACGAGCCGTCCGAGCCGCCGTAGAACAGCTCATTGTTGATCATGAAGGCGCCGCGGGCGGACCGCCAGTCGACGCCGGCGGTGCCGTCGTCCACCTCGTCCCCGGCGGTGGTGCCGTCGAACGAGCGGTGCTTGAGGTAGTTCTGCCCGAGGAGGCCGCTGCCGCCCGCGTAGTAGACGTTGCCGGGCAGCTCACCCGTGTGGTTCGGCGGGATCGCCGTGCCGCCGGCGAGCGGGAACAGCGCGAGCTTGGGGTGCCACTCGCCGCCGACGTTGTCGGTGTCGCTGCCGATGTACAGGCCCTCGGCGGTGGCGAGCATGTCGAAGACGCCGACGCCCTTGTCGCGGCCGGGGTTCCAGGAGAACGGCAGGCCGCTGGCCGGGTCGAGCGCGGCGATGCCCTCGCGGCCGACGGCGCCCTCACCGGCGCGGTCGGCGCGGAACGGGTTGTTGGCCCAGCGGAAGTGGCCGCCGACGTAGACGGCGGTGTCGGTGATCTCGACGGCGTAGCTGGTGTCGCCGCCGGTGTAGTTGACCCAGGTGGGGTTCTGGCCGCCGCCGGTCGCGGCGGTCTCCCAGCGGGCGTGGGTGTCGCACAGCTTCGGCGGGGTGCCGTAGGCGCCGGTCGTCGTCACGACGAAGAACTTCCCGTCCGGCGAGAAGTCGACGTCGCGCATGTAGGTGTCGAAGGACTGGGAGCACTGGTCGCCGTAGCGGGTAGTGTCCCAGTTGGCGAGCTGCGCGCTCGCGCCGCTCAGGTCGATCATGACGATCTGGCGCCGGGTCGCGCCGTTGACCGAGCTGAAGTTGCCGACGCCGACGAGCTTGGAGCCGTCGGGGGTCACGTCCATCTTGTAGACCTGGGTGACGCCGTCGCCGGTCTGCGTCCCGGCGAAGTTCAGGTCGAGGAAGTCGTCGCGCACCCCGGTCTGCGGGTTCAGCGCGGCGAGGGCGGGCCGGGCGGCGCCGCCGACCGTGCTGAAGGTCCCGGCGGCGTACAGCCGGCCGCCGGCGAGCCGCAGGTCGCGCACCCGGGCGTCGAACTGCGGGTTGAACGAGGTGATCGGCGCGCCGGTCTGCGCGTTGAGCCGCGCGAGCACGAAGTGGCGGACGCCGTTGATCTCGCTGAAGTTGCCGCCGACGTAGAGGGACTGCCCGTCGGGGGCGGCGAGCAGCGCGCTGGCCTCGCCCTTGTTGAGGTTCGGCGCGAAGTTCGGGTCGATCGCGCCGGTGGCGGCGTCGAAGGCGAACAGCCGGTTGCGGGTCAGCGTCGGCTTGCCGCCGCCGGGCTCTTTGACCTGGGTGAAGGAACCGCCCACGTAGATCTTGCCGCCGATCTTGATGATCGACTTGACGTCGCCGTCCAGGACCTGCGGCGTGTGGTCCGCCGGGTCGGCGTTGACCACGCGCCCGTGGTCAAGCTCCGAACCCCTGCCGTCGGCGTGCGCCGGGGCGGTGACGAGGCCCGTCATCGTCCCCAGCGCCAGGACGGCGCCCGCGGCGATGGTCCCCCACCTGCGTCTGCCCATCGACCCCTCCGTGCTTTGTAGATGCAAACCAGCCGTATCGTGCGCGTAAAGGTGACCGGCGCCGAGTAAGCGTAGCCATGTTCGAGACACCGCCGACGACCGGTTCTTAACTTTTAGGTTTCGACCGCCGAAAGGCCGCGTGTCCAGGGCCGTGACGGTGGCGCACCCGATTTCGCGGGCACGTCCATCGCGCCCCGCGGGGTACGCTGCGCACCTCGGGAGGACGCTCTGGGAGCCGTGCCGGAGGACCGGCGAGCGTGGCCGGATGTGGCCAGCACCCGGTGTCGTCCCAGGCAGCCGGCCGGACGTCCACCCGGACATCCACAACGAGGCGCGTCCTTCCAGGGGCGCGGGCGGTGCGTCCGGCACCGGGCGGGGCGGTCCGCGCGCCCGCCGGTGCGTCCAGCGGAACGGAGCGGTGATTGACCGGGATGCGAGGGATCGCGGGGAACACGCCCCTCGCGACGCCGCGGCTGCTGCCGTGGCGCCTGCGGCCGGGCTGGCCGCTCAGCGTCGCCTTCCTCGCCTTCCCGCTGTGGTGGATCCTCGGCCTCGCCAACGTGGTCCTGCTCGTCATGACGGTGCCGATGGCGCTGACGCTGTGGCGGCGGCGCGGCTCGCTCGTCGCGCCCAGCGGGTTCGGCGTCTGGCTGTTCTTCCTGGTCTGGGTGATGCTGGGCATCCTGGTGCTGTGGGCGGACGCCCCCTACGCCGAGCCCGGCGGCGGGTTCAGCCGGCTGCTGGTCTACGGCTGGCGGCTCGCCTGGTACCTCTCGTTCACCGTCGTCCTGCTGTACATCGGCAACCTCAGCGAACGCGACCTGCCGTCCGGGCGGATCGGCAAGCTGCTCGGCTACATGTTCGTCGTGACGGCCGTGGGCGGCCTGATCGGCTCGTTCCTGCCGTCCCTGCAGCTCACCTCGCCGGTCGAGATGCTGCTGCCGAAGGGGCTGGCGGAGAACTCGTTCGTCCGCGACATCGTCCATCCGAAGGTCGCCGACATCGAGTCGATCCTCGGGTTCGAGCAGTCCCGGCCGATGGCGCCGTTCGCCTACGCCAACACCTGGGGCGCCGCCTACGCGTTCTTCCTCCCCTACTTCCTGCTGACGTGGGTCCTGCGGGCCGGGACGCGGCGCCGCGTGTTCGCGTTCATCATCCTGGCCGCCTCCCTGTGGCCGGTCGTCTACTCGCTCAACCGGGGCCTGTGGGCGGCGCTCGGCGTGATGGGGCTGTTCGGGGTCGTCAAGCTCCTCCAGGTCGGCGGGCCCAGGGTCATCGCCTGGACGGCGGGGATGGCGGCCGTCGGCGCGATCGTCGTGGCGCTGTCGCCGCTGCCCGGGCTCGTCCAGGACCGGCTGGAGAACCCGCACAGCAACAACCGCCGCACGCTGCTCGCCGTGGAGACCACCCGCAGCGCCCTCACCGGGTCGCCGCTGGTCGGCTTCGGCTCCACCCGCAACGTGCAGGGCGACCTCGGCCAGGTGGCCGGCGGCGCGAAGGTCGGCTGCAAGGCGTGCGAGTCGCCGCCGCTCGGCACGCAGGGGCACCTGTGGCTGCTGATCTTCGCCAACGGGCTGATCGGGACGATCGCGTTCTGCGCGTTCTTCACGATCCGGTTCTTCCGGCACTGGCGCGACCGCGGCGCCTACTCGCTCGCGGGCTGCGCGGTGCTGATCGCCTGCGGGCTGTTCATGATCACGTACGACATGGTGGAGGTACCGCTGTACACGGTGATGATCGCGGTCGCGCTGATGTGGCGGGCCAGGCGGGACGCCCGTGGCGGGACCGCCCCCCGCGCC
The DNA here is from genome assembly GCF_004348665.1 of Actinomadura sp. GC306. Taxonomy (GTDB): domain Bacteria; phylum Actinomycetota; class Actinomycetes; order Streptosporangiales; family Streptosporangiaceae; genus Spirillospora. The sequence goes on from NZ_SMKM01000005.1 coordinate 57,622, forward strand.
GCCGCGGGGGTGTCCCGGTGAGCGGCGACGAGGTGCGCCGCGCCTGGATCGAGGCCGTCGAGGACCTGTGGCCGGACGCCCGCGTCGAGCCCGCCGGGCCCGGCGCGGCGGCCGGCGCCCGCCGCGAGCTGGCGTTCCTGCCCGACGCCCGCCGGCCGCGGCTGCTGGTCCCGGCCGGGCTGCCGCGCGCCGCGGCGGCCGCGCTGCGCCGCTACAGCCACGACCTCGGCCCGAAGCAGCGCGCCGTCCGCGGGGTCACCGCGGCGGCCGTGCGCACCGGGCTCGCGGAGCGGGGGCTGAAGGACCGGCTGCTCGTGACCGGCGGCGGCGCGTCCGTCGAGGACCATCTCGGCGAGCTGCTCGGCCGCCCGGTCGTGGTCAGCATCGGCCTGGGCAGCGCCCGCGCCAACCGCAAGCCGATCCTGCAGGTCCTCTCCCCCGGCGGGAAGCCGGTCGCGTTCGTCAAGGTCGGCGACACCGGCACGGCCCGCGACCTGCTCGCGGGCGAGGCCGCCGCCCTGGAGTACCTCAACGCGCGGCTGCCCGGCCCCGGCGGCGAACACGACGGCGGGCACGGCGGCCGGGAGGTCCGGCTGCACGTCCCGCGGCTGCTGCACCACGGCGCCTGGCAGGGGCTCGACCTGCTCGTCCTGGAGTCCCTGCCGACCGGCGCGCTCGGCTGGCGCCCGCGCGGCCGGGCGCCGCTCGACGAGATGCGGACGCTGTTCGAGGTCGGCGGCGTCGAGCGGGCCGCGCTGCGCGACAGCGGCTTCTGGGACGCGCTGACCGCGAGCCCCGCGCGGATCCAGGACGCCGGGCAGCGCGACCGCTTCGGCGACGTCATCGAGAACACCGGCAAGGCGTACGGGGACCTGCCCCTCGACTTCGGCGCCTGGCACGGCGACTGGACGCCCTGGAACATGGCCTGGCACCGCGGCCTCCTGCGCGTGTGGGACTGGGAGCGCTTCGCCCGTGGCGTCCCGAACGGGTTCGACCTGCTGCACTACCGGCTGCAGGAGGCGATGCGCACGGCGTCCGGGCCGCCCTACGCGTCCTGGCCCGGCACCGCGGCAGCCGCGCTGGAGCCGCTCGGGCCGACCGGCACCGCCGCGTCGGCGACCGTCCACCTGTACCTGCTGGAACTGTGCCGCCGCTACCTGCTGGCCGCGCAGGAGCCGATCGGCGGGCCGCTGCGCGCCGACACCGAGCGGCTGCTCGAACTGCTGTGCTCCCACCCGCCGCGCACCGACTCGCCGCGCACCGACTCGCCGCGCACCGACACCGGGAGGACCCCTTGATCTCACGCCGTGACGCTCCGCAGTGGGTCAAGGAGGCCGGCCGCGCGGCCACCCGCGCCGGCGGGCGGCTGACCTCGGGCGCCCGCATGCTGCCGGACTTCTTGATGGTCGGGACGCAGCGCGGCGGGACGACGTCGCTGTTCCGGGCGCTGGCGGCGCACCCCGCGACCGCCCAGCCGAACTTCCACAAGGGCGTGCACTACTTCGACGTCAACTACCAGCGCGGCCAGTCCTGGTACCGGGGGCACTTCCCGGTCCGCTCGATCGCCGAACGGCGCGTCGCCGCGGCCGGACTCACCGGCGGAGGAGCGGACGGGACGGTCCCGCTCGCGTTCGAGTCCGCCGGCTACTACATGCACCACCCGCTGGCGCCCGAGCGGATCGCCCGCGACCTGCCCGGCGTGAAGCTGATCGCGCTGCTGCGCGACCCGGTGGTGCGCGCCTACTCGGCGCACAAGCACGAGCTGGCCCGCGGCTTCGAGACCGAGCCGTTCGAGCGGGCGCTGGACCTGGAGCCCGAACGGCTCGCCGGCGAGGTCGAGAAGATCAAGGCCGACCCGGCGTACGTCAGCCACAGCCACCGCCACCACTCCTACCTGGACCGCGGCCAGTACGCCGACCAGATCGGGCGGCTGTTCGAGCTGTTCGGCCGGGAGCGGGTGCTGGTCGTCTACGCCGAGGACTTCTTCTCCGAGCCGGAGCCCTGCTACGACTCGATCCTCGACTTCCTCGGCCTGCCGCGCTGGCGGCCCGCGGCGTTCGAGCGGCACAACGCCCGGCCGGGCTCCCCACTGCCGGACCATCTGCACCGCCGCCTCGCCGACCACTACGCCCCCTACGACGACAAGCTCGCCGCGCTGCTCGGCGCCGAGCCGGCGTGGCGGCGGACGGGCGGCGGGTAGGACGGCATGGACAAGCGCAGCCTCGGCCCGTCCAGCGTGCAGGCGGAACCGCCGACCGCGCCGGACTCGATCCCCGTCACCCGGTTCGCCGGCGCCGTCCGGCGGCACCTCACCGCGCTGCTGATCGCGGTGCTGGCCGGTGCGTCGCTCGGCGCCGCCAAGGTCGCGCTGACCCCGGCCACCTACACCGCGCGGATCGCGGTGCTGGCGCCGCCGGTCGCGCTGCACCCCGGCATCGACATCGGCTCCGCGCTCGACCTCAACCTGCGGAACCCGCGCGAGACGACGATGGACACCGAGGCGCAGCTCGTGTGGTCGGAGAAGGTGCTGTCCGAGCTCAAGCGGCATCCCGGGTTCGACGCGTCCTACGAGGAGCTGCGCGAACGCGTCGACCTGACGGTGCCGAACGGGACGCACGTCCTGACGATCGGGGTGCGGGCCGGGACGCCGGCGGACGCGCGGCGGGGCGCCGAGGTCGTCGCCGACGCGTACCTGACGGTGCGCAGGCAGATCCTCGGCCAGCTCCAGCAGCGCAACCGCCAGGCGCTGGAGGAGAACCTCGTCCTGCTCAGGACGCAGCTGCGGGCGCTGCCGGGCGACGAGAACGAGCTCCGCCGGATCACCACCCGCACCCGCCGGCAGGCGATCGTGAAGCAGATCCGCGACGTGGAGCGGCAGATCGCCGGGCTGAAGAGCAAGGAGGAGCAGCCCGGCGAGGTGCTGCGCGCGGCCGGGCTGCCCGAGCGGCGCGACGACCCGAAGCGCGACGTCGCCGCCGCCAGCGGCATCGGGCTCGGGCTGCTGGTCTGGATCGGGTACGTCCTGGTGCGCGAGATGCGGCCGCGCCGCATCCGGCGGCCCGCCGACGTCCGGCTGCACAGCCGACTGCCGATCATGGTGGAGGCGCCGACGCTGGGCGGCGGGCACCGCGAGGTCTGCCGCCGCCTGCGCAACCTGGTGTTCGACGCCGAGGCCAGCACCGTGCTCGTCGTCGGCGTCCCCGCCGCCGCGGGCACCGAGCTCGCCTACGAGCTGGCCGAGCTGTGCACCGAGGGCGGCTCGGCGACGACGGTGCTGCGCATCGCCGCCGAAGGCGAGGAGCCCGCCGACCCGCCGCGCGCCGCCCGCGCCCGCCGCGCGTTCACGGTCCGGCTGGTGCGCAGCGACGACGACCGGCAGCTGACCCGGGCGGTCGACCGGGCCGGCGCCGAGTCGCGCATCGTGATCATCAACACGCCCGACATCAACGGCGCCGACACCATCGCCGCGGCCGCCGCCAGCGACCTGACGCTGGTCGTGGCGCAGCGCGGCCGGGCCCTGGACCGCGAGGTCGCTAGCGGCGTGCTGGCCCTGGACCAGTCCGCCAACCCGCCGCGCGGCATCGTGCTCACCGCGCCCACCCTCGGCGGCCCCGCGCCGCGGGCACCGGGGCGCCCGACCGACCGGACCCCCTCCAGCCGGACCCCCTCCAGAGCGACCGCTGCCGGACGAGGTTGAGATGAACGGAACAGTCCGCGTGCAATGCGCCGTTAAAGTCGTGGTGAACATTCCGCCAGTCACGAGCCGGATCGATGAGGGGGAACGTCGTGGGAGCTGACCAGACGGCCGACCCGCAGGGAGGGCAGCTGCTGTCCCTGGTCCGGCGCTACACGGTGGCGCTGGTGGCGCTCGGCGTCGTCGGCGCGGCCGCCGGCATCGGACTGGAGATCGCCGTGCCGCCCCCGTACCAGGCGACGGCGACGGTGCTGGTCAGCCCCCTGGAGGGCAACCCGTACTCCCCCGAGGGGCGCGGCGACGACCTCGTCAACCTGCAGACGGAAGCGCAGCTCGTCTCCACCGACGGGGTCGCGAAGATCGTGCAGAAGAAGCTCGGCCGCGAGCCCGAGGGCGATGTGGAGGTCACCGTCCCGCCCAACACGCAGGTGCTCAACCTCGCCTACACCGCCACCAGCTCGGCGAAGGCGCGGGCGGGCGCGCAGGCGTTCGCCGACGCCTACCTGGAGTACCGCTCGCAGCGCGCCCAGGGCGTGGTGAACAACCAGCTCGCCAAGCTGGAGGCGCAGGCCGCCAAGGTCGAGCGGCTGCTGACGCAGACCAACCGGGAGCTGGCGCTGTCCACCGGCTCCAAGCGCGCCACCCTGCAGCAGCGCGTCACCGCCTACACCAACCAGCTCGGCGTGATCGACGAGCAGTCCAACGACATCGCCAGCACCCCGATCGACCCGGGCCAGGTCATCACCCCGGCGGACGCGCCGGCGGGGCCCGGCATCATCCGCAAGGCGCTGTACGGCGCCGGCGGCCTGTTCCTCGGGCTGCTCGCCGGGTTCGTGATCATTCTGCTGCGGGAGCGGCTGAACCAGCGGCTGCGCAACGCCGAGGCCGTCGAGGGCCTCGGCGTGCGGGCGCTGTCGACCATCCCGCCGGGCGGCCCGGCCGGCGACTCCCTCGCGCTGGTCAGCGCGCCGAAGAGCCCGGTCGGCGAGGCGTACCGGCGGCTGCGCGCGGCGGTCGTGGCGACGGCGCCGCAGACCCCGGTGGCGGTGCTGGTCGCCAGCGCGACCCCCGGCGGCAGCGCCCGGCTGGCCAGCGCCAACCTCGCGGTCTCGCTCGCCTTCGCCGGCGCCAAGACCATCATGATCGACGCGACCACCGAGGACGCCGACATGACCGGGCTGTTCGGCGCGCGGCCCGGCAAGGGGCTGTCCGACACGCTGCTCAGCGGCACCGACCCGGCGACCCTGCTGATCCACACCGACTCGCAGCTGCGGCTGCTGCCGCGCGGCCCCCGCGCCCTGGAGGCCGCGCACCGGTTCAGCGGCCCGCGCATGCGCGAGACCGTGAAGGTGCTGCGCCGCCGCAGCGAGTACCTCATCGTCAACGCCGCGAGCCTGCACGACGCCGACGCCCAGGCGCTCTGCACGTTCATGGACGCGGTGATCCTCGTGGTCAACCAGGGGGTCACGACGCGGGAGGAGCTGCGCCAGGCGTACGTGGAGGCCGAGCGCGCCGGGGTGACCGTGCTCGGCGCCCTGCTGGAGCCGCCGGAGCAGCGCGGCGGACGGCAGCAGGCGCGCCCCGCCCCGGCGTCCCGGCAGGCCCGGCCGGCGCGCGGCCCCGCCGAGCCGCGCGGGCCCGAGACGCGCGGCAGCGGCGAGAACCGCACCGGCGGCGACGGCCCCCTCAAGTGGGCCGACGACCAGCCCGGTGCCGACGACGCCCGGCGCCCCGACCCGGGCGACGACGGCGGGTACTGGCCGAGCACGCGGCGCGACGAGGACGAGCGGGCCCCCGCCGACCCCGCCACCCTGGTCACCCAGGCGCTCCCGCAGATCAAGCAGCCGCCGCGGTCCGCGGAGACGCGGACGGGCGCGACCCGCCAGCCGCGGCCCGGCGCGCGGCGCGCGGCGCCGCCGGCCGGCTCGGCGCGCCGGCCCACGCCGCCGTCGCTGGACCCGCCCGCCGGGCCGGGCAAGCCCGTCGCGCCGAAGCCCATCGCGGCGACGGACCTCCCGCAGGCCACCCCGCCGGGGGCGTCCGGTTCGGCGCGGAGCCGCGCCCGCCGGGCCCGCCCGTCGGAGCCCGACCCCACCGACCCCGCCGCGCACGACGAACCGGTGGTCAACGACGAGCAGGCCGAGACCGAGGCGGCGCTGGAGTCGGCCTCGACGCGCACGCAGGAGGACATCTCGCGGTACATGCCGCCGGACCTGCCCGACCAGCCCGCCGACGGCGCGGACGGTGCGGACGGCGCTGCGGGCGGGTCCGGCGACTCGCCGGAGGTGGTGCCGCGCTACGGCAAGAAGGCGCACCGGGCCGGGCGGCATGGCGGAGCCTGAGCAGAGCTCGGCCGGTCCGAACCTGAACAAGCTCGCCCGGGGCGGCGCCCTCAACCTGGTGGGCGCCGCCGTCGCGGGCGTGCAGGGCCTCGCGCTGGTCTTCCTCGTCGCGCACCTGTACTCGCAGCGCATCGCCGGCGTGTTCTTCGCGGCGACGTCGCTGTTCATCATCCTGCAGGCGGTGTCGTGGCTCGGCACGGACGCCGGGCTGCTGCGCTGGGTGCCCCGGCACCTCGCGCTCGGCGACCGCGCCGCGGCGCTGCGGACGGTGCCGGTGGCGCTGGTCCCGGTGCTCGCGACGGCGGCGGCGGCCGGGCTCGTCCTCGCGGCCACCGCGCCGTGGACGGCCGGGCGGTTCGCCGGCGGGGGCGACGCCGGTGAGGCCGTCGCGATGGTGCGGGTGCTGGCGCTGTTCCTGCCGCTGGCCGCCGCGCAGGACGTGCTGCTCGCCGCGACCCGCGGGTACGGCTCGATGCGGCCGACCGTCCTCGTCGACAAGATCCTGCGGCAGACCCTCCAGGTCGCCGCGGTGGTCGCGGCGGCGGTGCTGGCCGACGGCGCGGTCTGGCTGGCGCTGGCCTGGGTCGCGCCCTACCTGCCCTGCCTGCTGATCGCCGCGCTGTGGTACCGGAAGATCAGCCGCGCGGGTGGCCCCGCAGTCCCCGCCACGGCGTCGGCCACGGCGTCGGCTACAGCGTCCCCCACAGGGGACGCGCCCGTGCCCGCGGCCGGGACCGGATGGCGGCCGCTGGCGGGCGAGTTCTGGCGGTTCACCGCCCCCCGCGCGTTCGCGCAGGTCTGCCAGACGGCGTTCCAGCGCGCCGACATCGTGCTGGTCGCGGCGCTCAGCTCGCCCCGCGAGGCGGCGATCTACACCGCCGCGACCCGGTTCATCGTGATCAGCCAGCTCGTCACCCAGGCCGTGCAGAACGTCATGCAGCCCGCCGTCAGCAGGCTGCTGGCGCTCGCGGACCGGGCGGGCGCGCAGCGGATCTTCGCCGTGTGCGCGTCGTGGAACCTCGCCCTCGCCTGGCCGGTGCACCTGTCGATCGCCGTCGGCGCACCGGTCTACCTCGGCGCGTTCGGCGCCGGCTACGCCGGGTCCGGCGAGACCGTCACGGTGATCCTCGCGATGGCGATGCTGGTGGCGACCGCGACCGGCGCCCGCGACGTGATGCTGCTGATGGCGGGCCGCAGCGGGCTGAGCCTGGTCAACCAGAGCACCGCGCTCACCGTCAACCTGGTGCTGAACGTGCTGCTCATCCCGCCGCTCGGGATCGTGGGCGCGGCGCTGGCGCGGGCGTGCGGGCTGCTCGTCCGGACGGTGCTGGCGCTCGTCCAGGTCCGCCGGATCCTCGGGATGTCCCCGGCGAGCGCGGGCCTGTTCTGGGCCGGCGGCGCGGCCCTGCTGTGCTTCGGGGCGCTGCCGCTGGCGGTCCGGCTGGTGGCCGGATCCAGCCCCGCCGCCCTCGCATGTGCGCTGGTCCCGGGCACCATCCTGTACCTTGCCCTACTCTGGGGGGGCCGGGAGCGGCTGTCCCTGACCGCCTTCGCCTCCCTGCTGCCGGGGCGGCGCGGCCGCGCCGCATCGTCCGGCGGGCCCGGCCCGGCCGGTCCCGCCGCGCCGCCGGCCACCGACACGACACCTGCCAGGAGCGCCCATGCCGGGAATTGACATGCCGGGAATACAGCAGGTCCGCCGCAAGTCCCGCGCGGTGCTGCGCAAGAGCGGCCTCGCGCCCAGCGGCCCCGTCTACGGGCGGCTGGTCGACGCCGGGCGCTCGCTGCCGATCCCGGCCGCCGCCCGCGTCGCGGTGTCCACCGCCGTGCTGCGCCGCCCGTGGAAGGTGGCCGTCCGGTTCGACCAGCTCCTCGTCGGGGCGCAGGGCGGCTGGACGGCCCGCGAGTTCGCCGACCGCACCGACGACCTGCTGTGGCCGTCCACGCCGTTCCTGAACGGCCCGCACGTCGCGCTGCTGCGCCTCGCCGACGCGGTGCCCGAGCTGAGCGACGAGCAGATCCTCGACAGCCCCTACGGGCGGCTGGGCATGCGCTGCATCAAGGCCGGCGGGAACTACTTCGGCGGCACCGACGAGGCGGGCGTGCTCGCCGCGGCCCGCGCGTTCGTCGCCCGCTACCGCGGCGAGGAGGCGCCCGGCTCGGCGCCCCGCCCGCAGCAGAGCGGCCCGCAGGACCCGGTGCTCGTCGCGCCCGTCCGCGGCTCCGACCAGTACCAGATCCTCGACGGCCACCACCGGCTCGCGATCGCCGCGATGAGCGGCGCGGACGGCGCGAGCGTCGTCGCGAAGTGGCTGCCCGTCACCACCCCGCTGCAGGACCTCCTGCTCAAGATGAGCTGGCTCGACGGCACCCACGAGCTGTACCAGCCGATCGACGCGCCCGAACTGCGGTCCGGGTGGACGACGGTCCGGCAGTGCACCGACCGGCTCGCCAAGATGGACGCGTTCCTCGGCGAGCGCGGCATCACCGGCGGCCGCTACCTGGACGTCGCGAGCTGCTACGGCTGGTTCGTGTCGCAGCTGGGCGGGCGCGGGTTCGACGCCGAGGGCATCGAGCGCGACCCGCTCGCCGTCCCGCTCGGCCGCGCCGTCTACGGCCTCCCGGACGGCGTCATCTCCACCGGCGACTGCGTCGAGTTCCTCGGCGGCCACGACCCCGCCCGCTGGGACGTCGTGTCGTGCTTCAGCCTGCTGCACCACTTCGTCCTCGGCCGCGGCTCGGTGTCCGCGGAGGAGCTGATCAAGCTGCTGGACCGCGCGACCGGCCGGGTGCTGTTCTTCGACACCGGCCAGGACAACGAGGCGTGGTTCGCCGAGTCGCTGCGCGGCTGGGACCCTCCGCGCGTCGAGCGCTTCCTCCGCGAGAACACCGCCTTCGACGAGATCATCGACCTAGGCCCCGACGACGACGCCCGTCCCCCCTACGAGGACAACTACGCGAGGCACCTCTTCGCCTGCGTCCGCACAACGTGACCCCCACGCGCCGCGCCTTCGCCGCGCTGCTGGCCGTCCCCGTGCTGGTGGTGGCGGCGGCCTGCACGGGGACGGCGTCGCCCGCGGCGCGGCCGGCGTCCACGCCGCCCGCGGCGGGGGCCGCGGGTGAGCGGACGGGTGCGGTGTGGACGAGCGGGCTCAACGCCAGCGGGCAGCTCGGTCGTCCCGGGGCGGAGACCGACCCCGGACTCGCGCCGGTGACCGGCATCGGCGGCACTGGCCGCCTGGACGGCGTGCGCGCCGTCGCGGGCGGCGGGCGGCACTCCCTCGCGATCACCGGCGCGGCCGGGGAGGTCGTCGCGTGGGGCGCCAACGACCGCGGGCAGCTCGGCGACGGCACGACCCGCGACCGGAGCGGGCCCGTCCACGTCCGGGCGCCCGGCGGCGGACGGCTGAGCGGCGTCGTGGCGATCAGCGCGAACAATGACTTCTCCATGGCGCTGCGCCGCGACGGGACCGTGGTCACGTGGGGCCAGGGGTCGTCCGGGCAGCGCGGCATCGGCGAGCGCACCGCCCCGCGCCTCCCCACGACCGTTCTCGCGCCGGACGGGAGCGGCCCCCTCACCGGCATCACCGCGATCGCCGCCGACGGGCACACCGAGCTGGCGCTGCGCGGCGACGGGCAGGTGCTCGCGTGGGGCGCCAACGACTACGGCAACCTCGGCGACGGCACCCGCGAGGACCGGTCGCTGCCCGTCCCGGTGCGCGGCCTGGACGGCGAAGGGCACCTCACCGGCGTCGTCCGCATCGCGGTCGCCGGGCAGCACGGCCTGGCGCTGCTGCGGGACGGGCGGGTCGCGTCATGGGGCCACAACGACCTCGGGCAGCTCGGCGACGGGGCCCGCCGCGACAGGCTCGTCCCCGGCCTGGTGAGGGGCGTGCGCGGCAAGGGCGACCTCGACGGCGTCACCGCGATCGCCGCGGCGGAGAAGCACAACTACGCGCTCCGCGGCAACGGCACCATCGTGGCCTGGGGCAACAACACGGCCGGTCAGCTCGGCGACGGGACGGTGGAACTCCGCACCGAGCCCGTCCCCGTCGTGGGCCGGAGCAACGACGACAAGCGGTTGCGCCGCGCCGCGCACGTGTTCGCGGGCGAGGCGTACGGCGCGGCGATCCTCGCCGACGGGACGCCCCTGACGTGGGGCGCGGGCGGCAGCGGCCAGCTCGGCTCCGGGAAGCGGGCGCCCCGCAGCAGGCCCGGACCGGTGGCGGCCGCCGCCGGCACCGCCCCGGGCAAGGCCCTGTCGGTGGGGACCGGCGAACGCCACCTGATCCTGCTGGTGAGCCCCTAGGGCTCCGCGGGTAGGCCCCGCGCGGGTCAGGACTCCTTGGGCGGCTCGGGCTTGGTCTCCCCCGGCCCGGACGCCTCCGCGGACGGCTGAGCAGGCGGCTGAGCGGGCGGCTGAGCGGGCGGCTGAGCGGCGGGCGCACCGGGAGCCGGGGCGCCGGAAGCCTCGGCGCCGGGGGAGCCCGGAGCCGGGG
>NZ_SMKM01000554.1 GCF_004348665.1 Actinomadura sp. GC306
AAGCCCGTGGCCCAACCACCTTGTGTGGGGGGAGCGGTCGAAGGTGGGGCCGGCGATTGGGACGAAGTCGTAACAAGGTAGCCGTACCGGAAGGTGCGGCTGGATCACCTCCTTTCTAAGGAGCACATAACTGGCCGTCGTTGGTCCTGCTCAGGTGGGATGCGATGGTCGGTGGCCGCTGTTGACAGCGAGTGTCTGTCAGGTGGCTGCTCATAGATGTGGAGCACTGGCTACTCAGCTCACCGCTCGTGTGAGCCGGCAAGTACCGTCTTTCCGATCTCTCGCAGGTCGGAGGGGAGTGGGAACGTTGGTGTCGGGTGGGTGGTGGGTTGGACACGCTGTTGGGTCCTGAGGAAACGGGCGTGAGCCTGGTGGCCTCGGACTGCGGGACCAGGACCGCATCACCTGTGTTGGGTGGTGTGGTTTTGGTGGGCCCGGTTGTTTTTTGAGAACTGCACAGTGGACGCGAGCATCTCTGGTGAACGGCGATGCCGTCATTTCTCTTCGGTTTGAGGGGTTGTG
>NZ_SMKM01000060.1 GCF_004348665.1 Actinomadura sp. GC306
CCGCCGAACCGTTCACCCGCACCACCCGCCGCCACGTGCCCGCGCCGCCGCTGCGCATCGGCATAGCCTGCGACGTGTCCGGCTCCATGAACGCCCTGGCCGCCCCGGTCGCCTCCGCCGCCTGGATCATCGCCCGCGCCGCCGGACACATCCCCGACGCCCTGGCCGCCACCCTCATCTTCGGCGCCCGCGTCCGCCCCATCGTCCACCCCGGACACACTCCGAACACCGTGACCACGTTCGCCGCCCGAGACAACTACGAGAACTTCGTCCAGGCCGTCGACGCCCTCGACTCCGCCGCCGAACTGACCCGCCCCGGCGCCGCCCGCCTGCTGGTCATCGTCTCCGACGGCATCTTCAAAGACGACCAACGCGAAGACGGACAGCAGCGCCTCGACCGGCTCACCGCCGCCGGATGCGGCGTGCTGTGGCTGTCAATGAACGGCCGCACCAGGGCCATGAAAAGCGCCCACCGGGTCGCCCTCACCGACCCCGCCGCAGCCGCCGACGCCATCGGCGCCGCCGCTGTCCGCGCCCTACGCAACGCCTGACCACCCGCCGCCCGGTGCGCCCCACACGGGGCGCACCGGGCCGTCACCGGCCCCTACCGGGCGGCACAGCGACACCCGCCGCCCACTACCGGGACACGCCGCCAACCATCCTGGCGGATGGACAGCACCGGGCGCCGCAAGACCAAAGAAGTCCTCAACTCGGCAAGGAGAGACCGACCGTGAACTGCATGGAGACCTACATTCGAGACCGCCATGACGACACCCGCCAACGGCGCTGTGAGGCAGAGGCGAAGATGCTCGCCGGCCTCGACGAGAAAGACGACACCGCCACCGAGGTCGCTGCCGTCGCCCGCGCTGCCGCAACTTGGTGGGGCGAGCCGGTCACCGGCATCGACCACGAGGGCCTGGACCCCGTCCAGGCGCCGTGGCGCGCCCGCGACACCGCCCGCCGTGCGCTGACCGACCGCACCATCCCGCGCCACGCCGACCCCTTCACCTAAGGCGTCGGCGTCACCTCATCGAGACGGCCCGCACCTTCGACCGCGACGACGCCCATCTGGACGACCTCACCACCCGCACCGAAAGGCCCAACCCGTGAGCCACCTGCCACCATCCGCAACTCAGCCGGAGACGGACGACACCGGCCTGATCGTCGAGCTGTGCGCTCTCATCGACGCCACCGCCAAACTCGATGAGAAGCCCCGCAACCGCCTACAGGCCGTGCACGAGGTGGTCACCGCCGCCTACCGCGTCGCCGAGGCGGCCGAGCCGGTCCTGGACAGCGAGACCGCGCTGCTCATCGCCCTGCGCGAGGCCGCCGCGGCCCGCCCGCCGATCCCGGAGTCGTGCCCCGGCTGCCAGAAGATGAACGGCGCCCGGTGCGGGCACCACGCCGGGAGCCTCGACGTCGCCGAGACCTACCACGAACTCGGCCACGCCCTCAGCGGCCCCGTCTACACCGCCCCCGACAACCGGCCCGACGACCCGGCACCGGCGACAGCCGACCGCCGTCGGTGAGAGGAGTCTTCGATGTCCCGCACGATCAGAATCGATGATGAGGTCGCTGCCTTTCTGGAGCGCAGCAAGCGCGAAGGTGAGACTGTCGATCAGTTCCTGCGCCGCTGGCTCGGCCTCGCCCCGGCCCCCGACCGCACCGGCCGGGGCGGCACCGGCTCGACGCTGACGGTCCCTGAGCGCGCCGTCCTGGACGTGCTGACGAGCACCGGCGCCGCGATGACCGCCGCCCAGATCACGGTGGCGGCATCGATCAGCCCGGCCGCCACCGGCAAGGCGCTGCGGTGGCTGGAACAGGCAGGCAAGATCCAGCGTCACCACGTGCCCAACAAGGTCACCCGCCGCTGGCACTCCCAATGGCGGATCACCACCAACCGAGCCCCGGGCGAGACCTGACCGGGCACCCGCCGAGGTCGGCCTCCGCTAAGGGGGGACCGTCACCCTCCCCCGCCCCGTCCCGGCACTGCTTCAGGACGGGGCGGGGGTCTGCGTGCCGCTGATGATCTGCTTGACCTTGCGGCGATCGATGCCGTACTTCTCGGCCAGATACCGCTGAGAAACCGGCCGCCCCGGCCCGTTCAAACTCGCGCGATACTCGGCCAGGACGGCCTGCTCAACAGGCTGCTCCAGCCTGGCGCCATCCGGGTGGGGCTGCTCCAGACTGGTACGTTCCGGTTCCGGCGCCCTCACCCGGCGGGGTGCCGCGCGGCGGGTGAGAGTCATCAGCAACTCGAACGAGCCGACCAACGCCAGGGCGGGCCAGGCGCTGACCAGCGCGCCGATGGGCCCGTGTGTGGCGCCGTGCGCCACGTTGGCGCCCACCGTGGCGCAGATGCCCGCAGCCAGGCTCCACCCGGCCAACGCCGGTACAGGGCGGTTGCGGCGGCTGGCGTCCAGGATCACCATGGACGCCGCCCAGATCAGGCCGTCCACGGTGAACGGCACCAGCCGCGCCGTCGCGCCGGTTTCACCGTGGGAACGGACCAGGTCGAGCATGTGCGCGTAGGAGATGAGCGCGGCCACGGCAGCGACCGCCACCACCGCCAGCGCCGTGGTCACTTTGATCAGGCGATCGGTCACCGGCCGGCTCCGCTCGCCGGTGCTCCTGCTCGCTGGTGTGCGGTGGGTCGGGTGAAGCCGAGCAGTGTGGAGCGGCGGTAGGACTGAATCTGGACGACGGTGCCGGTGTGCGGTGCGGCGATCATCTTCCCGCCCCCGATGACCAGGCCGACGTGCCCGGGATTGCTGGTGGAGGTGCCCGGCCCGGAGTTGAAGAACACCAGGTCGCCCGGCTGCTCACGCCCGACAGGGACGCGGGGGCCGTGCCGCCACTGCGCACCGGACACGCGCGGGATGCTGAGACCGGCGGCGCGGTAGGCGGCGTAGGTCAAGCCGGAACAGTCGAACGCACCCGGCCCCGTCGCGCCCCAAAGATACGGTTTGCCGAGTTGCGCGCGGGCGAACGCAATCGCCTTCGCGGCAGCGTGGCCGGGAGGCACCACGGCCGAGAAGGCGCCGGCGCAGTCTGCTGAAGTGGCGCCGAGCTGATTAGGTGTGCGTTGGGCGTAGGCGCGAGCTTGTCGGACGACCTTGTCCACGTAGGCGTCGGAGTGGTTGTACTGGAACAGTGCAGTCCGGAGGCGTTCGGGTGCGCCGCCGTGCTTGAGGTAGCGGGCGGCGGCCGGGATCGCATCGGCAGGGTCATATACATCCCTGCGGCCGTCGCGGTCGCCGTCGACACCGAACGCGGCCCAGGTGCCGGGCATGAACTGCATGGGACCGGCCGCTCCGGCATGGTTGCGGCCCGAGGAGATACCGGGGCCGGGCCCGCGCCCGTGGTCGGACTCGACCTTCCCGACCGCCGCCAAGACGTGCCACCCGATCCCGTACTCTTGCCCGGCTGCGCGGTAGAGCGTCAGATACGCAGGCGGGATGTCGGCGGTGGAGCTACCGGGCTCAGGCTGGCAGACGGCCTGTCCGGAGCCGGGCATGACCGCGCCGATCACCGCGACGAGCACGGCCATCAGGACCAGGACGCCGACGGCTGCTCCAACAACCAGCGGCATCAAGAGCCCGCCGAGTCGTGCGCTTGAGCGTCGTCGTGCCGGCGGACGGTGGCCCACAGGCGCGCGAGATCGCCGAGACTGCGCCGAGGGCCGGTGGCGCCGGCGGGCTGCCACACCGGCCCGGCGGGCCCGTGAAATGAGCTGGCGGGCGTGTGAACGGCGGTGGCGACCGGAATCTCGGGGGTGCCGAGCAGGCGGCGGAGGTTGGCCTCGCGTTTGGATGAGGGCAGCCAGAACAGGACAGGTGTGGTGGTACCGGTGGCTTCGGCGAGGTCGGCGTAACCTCCGAGTTTGGCGGTGACCCGGGCGAGGGTTTCGGTACCCGTGTCGTGTTCGAGGAAGAAGTCCAGCGTGGCCGCAGTGCCGTCGGCGCTGGGCTCGGTCCAGCGGCCGAAGGCATCCGGCCGTGCCAGATCACCCCACAAGGCCGCGCAACGGTGCTCCGACCACCACTGCTCCACGGCGCCGCCTCGGCGCCGGACGTAAGCGTGCAGGGAGACGAAGAACTCGTTCACGCCGACCTGGTGGGCGAGGCGGGGTGAGACGGCGATGGCGGTGGCGGTGTCCTGCCGGTAGCCGAACTCGGCGACGCTTTGGCCGTGCTGGACGGCCAGTACATGCGCGCCGGCCGGGCCGAGGACCCAGTGCCAGGGCTTGGAGCCGACGGGTGCCCAGGGGCGGAACCGGAGTAGGGCGTGGTGGTTGTGCAGGTGGTTGAGGCGCTGTCGGGCTCGTTCTGGGGTGGGGAACAACAGTCGGGTGAGCTGATCGGTCGTCAGGACGCGGTGTTCCCAGAGCAGGGTCAGCAGGTTCCGATCGCGGTCGGTGAGCCGGTAGGCCAGTTCCGCGACGACCTCGGGGGTGACTCGTGGGGCACGGATCTGGGTTCCGCGTAGCCGGGTGCGGGTTGTGCGAGGCCGGGTCATCGCCCCTCTTCCTCTGCGGGCGGTAGCGCATCGGCGCTGACCGTGGTTGCCCGATTGGGCCTTTCGGCGGGTGTAAGCGGTGAGGCGTCCAAATTGCGCAACGCGACCTCGGGGATCGAGCGTGCGGTGCGCTGGGGTGTGAAGCGTTCGCGTGATGCGCTGCGGACTACGGCTGCCCTTCCGGGGATGGGGTCGGGTAGTGGGCGGGTGCGGAAGGTGAAGGGCGGGGTAGGGGTGTTGCCGTCCATGAGGCGGGCGGCGGCTTGGTAGGCGCCCAGATGGGAGAGGTCGTGCGGCGCTAGGAGCGGCGCGGTGTGGCGGGCCAGGTCGGTGGCGTCTTCGGGTGAGGCTGCGAAGTAGATCTTGTTGCGGGCGTCGGCGGAGACGGCTTCGCGCAGGTCCTTGGGGAGTTGGGAAAGGTGCTGGTGGGCGAGGGTGAGGCTGAAGCGGTAGGCGCGGGCTTCGGCGAGGATGTCGCTGACGGAGCCGGGCAGGTTGAGGAAGTTGTGGGCCTCGTCGATGTAGGCGGACGCGTCCGGCCGCTCGTGCTCGAGTTGGGTGGCGCGTGGGGTGATGGCCTGCCAGGTCTGCGCCAGCAGCAGTGACCCGAACAGGCGGACAGCGTCCTCGCCAAGGACGCCTTTCGGGAGGCGGGCGAGGATGAGGCCGCCGGAGGCGAGGGTGCCTGCGAGATCGACGGTGGAGGCGCCTCCGGACAGGGTGTCGCGGATGAAGGGGCGCAGCAGGACGGCGCGGAGTTTGTTCATGACTGGGCTGATCACCGAGGCGCGTGCAGCCGGGGTGAGTTCGTCGTAGGAGGCCCAGAACCCGTGCAGGAGTTCGTCGGTGAGGCGTGCGGTGACGCGGGCGCGGTAGGCGGTGTCGATGAGGAGTTTGGGGATGTCGCCGAGGGTGGCGCGGGTGCCGTTGACGCGGGTCAGGGTGAGGCAGGCCGAGCGGAGCAGGTCGTCCAGGCGGGGTCCCCAGGCGGAGGTGAAGCAGCGGCGGAAAGTGGTCACGATCGACTCGGCCGCAAAGGCCGCATCGTGTCCGGCGAGCACGTTCAGGCACGGTGGCCGGCCTGATGCGGCGGGGTCGAACACGACGGTGTGGCCGATTGCGCGTTCGGGGAGGCGCTGCAGGATGTCGGCGACCAGGTCGCCTTTGGGGTCGATGACCAGCGCGCCGCGCCCGGCGGTGGCGTCGGAGAGGATGAGGTTGGCCAGGAAGGTGGATTTGCCGACGCCGGTCTGTCCGAGGACGTGCAGGTGCTGGCGGGCGCTGGCGACGGTGAGGCCGACCGGGCGCGGTGCGCCGGCGTCGGAGTCGCCCAGGACGCGGACGCCGGGGCCGGAGACGGGGATGGCGGGTGAGGGCGCGACGGGGCGGGCGCCGGCGCGGGTGACGCCGGGTGCGGCCAGGTCGTAGGGCAGGTGCGCGATCGCGGCGAGTTCGGCGACCGACAGCAGGTAGCCGCGGTGCAGACGACGCTCGGCCAGCCGGGCGGCGGGGTGGTGGAGTCGGCGGCGGCGCAGGTACTGGTGGCCGGAGGTGAACAGCGCGAACGTCGAGGCGGTTTCGTGCGCGTGCGCCCGTAGCCACCCGGCGGTGACTTGGTCGGGGTGGCGGCTGGCGACGCCGTAGCGGATCTGGACCTCAAAGCGCGGCTGGGCGGCTTTGCCGAGGATGGCGCGGACCTGTTCGGCGCGCTCAGGATGCTGGCGGGTGAGTTCGCTCGGGTGGTGGTGCCCCGACATGCCGGGGATGACCAGGTCGAACAGGAAGCTTTGGGGTGCGGTGGATCGGCCCCCGCGCAGCGCTGCGGCGGCCCGGTGTGCCTTGGTGAGGCGGCGGCCGGTGGCGGGACAGGCGAGGATCTGCACGGCGAGGTGTTCGCCTTCGGCTAGGCCGGAGGCGGTGCCGAGCAGTCCGCGCAGTGGGTCGGTGTCGTGGTCGCTGGTGAGCGGGAAGTGGTCGGGGCGGGCCAGGACCAGCCGCCCGCCCGCCGCCCGGTACTCCTGGTCGAGTGGGAGTGGCGGTGTGGCTGGGTGGGTGGTGAGGGTGGCGCCGGGCCAGGACGCCCGGATGGTCTTCTCGACTATTCCAGGCGGGATGGTGCCGGGGACCCAGATATGGAAGCGGACGCCGTTGTGGTCGGCGTGGTACTCGAACGCCAGGTGCGGCTGCCCGAAGATGAGCCGTTTCCAGCGGGGGTGGGTGAGGCCGATGAGGCGGGCCCACCAGGCCGCGGCGCTGCCCGGCTCCACCTTCGGGGGCACCGCCACCTCGATCAGCCGGGCGCCGGGCTCGAGTCGGCTGTTGCGCCAGTCCCACACCACCCACCGCGCGCTCGTCCAGGCAGCGGCAGCGCCGAGGACGCCCAGCGCGGCGACGGGGCCGTAGCCGGTGGCAAGGTCAATGAACTGCTGAGGAGCCTGACCGAGGTCCGAAAGCAGCCCGTCCAGGCCCGTGCCGGGGCCGTCCAGGAAAGTTATACGAGTCATCGCTGGGCGCTCTCCATGTCCGAGGTTGCAGTGGCGTCGTGCTGCTGGTGGCCGGCGAGTTCGGCGGGGTCGGTGGTGACGAGTCGGTGTTCGTGCCGGCTGGCGACGGCGGAGAACGCGGCCCGGTCTGATCCGGCTCCGGTTCCGCACAGCAGTCCTTGGCCGCGGTCGGCCGCGAGCAGGAAGGTCTTCTCGCCGTCGGTGAGGTCGAAGGCGTCGGCGATCTGGTCGATGGCCTGGGGTGCTTGGCGCAGCAGGATTTGGGTGGCGGAGTTGGCGATCACCGCCTGCCCGAGGTCGGTGGACAGCAGGTCGCCGGCGTCCTGGGTGACGACGGCGAGGCCGGCCCAGTGCTTGCGGGCGGACTTGGCCAGCCGGTACAGGAACCGGGCGCCCTCGTCTTCGCGCATGAGCGTCCACGCCTCGTCGACCACGACCAGGCGGCGGCGCCGGTCGGCAGGGTTGGCGACAGCGCGCCAGATCGCGTCCAGGGCGAGCAGCATCCCGACGGCACGGACCTCGTCGGGCAGGTCGCGCAGCGAGAACACCACCAGATGCCCGGTCGGGCGGGTGGTGGTCGGTCCGGCGAACAAGCCCCGGTGGGAGCCGGTCACATACGGCGCCAGCCGCGCCGCCAGATCAGCCGCCGCACTCGCCTCCGAGGCGCCCTGCCCGGCGATCGTGTCGAGCTGGGTGGCCAGGTCGGCCAGAACGGGGGCGGGACGCGCCCATGTGCGGGGGTCGGAACCGATACCGCGCACCCGGTAGGCGGCCAGCACTGCCCGGTCCAGGACCGCTCGTGCCGCCGGTGTGAGCGGCTCGTCGAGCATCGCGCTGATGAGTGTCTGCAGGAACAGGGCGCGGCGGATGAGGGTGTCTTCGCCTTGCCCTTGCGGTAGGTCGAAGGGGTTGAAGTAGACGCCGGGTGCGCCGAGCGCGATGTGGGTCCCGGCGACGTGGTCGCACAACCGCCGGTATTCGTCTTCAGGATCGATGACGGCGACGTGCACGCCCTGGTAGAGCAGGCGCAGGGTTTCGAGTTTGGTGAAGTAGGACTTACCGGCGCCCGAGCGGGCGAGGGTGACGGAGTTGTAGTTGTCCTGGGCGAACCGGTCCCACACCACCACTCCGGAGGAGTAGGCGTTCAGCCCGTACAGCACCGGCGTGTCGCCCAGCACCGGCTGCAGGTCCGGTGAGGTGAACGGAAAGGCGGCGGCGAGCGCGGCGGTGTCGAACACCCGCCGCGCCCCGATCGAGTCCGCTGCAAGCGGCAGAGTCGATGTCCAGCCTTGGAGGGCGCGGAACGTGGTCGGCTGGGCGTCCAGCAGCAACGAGGCGGCCAGCGCCCGCACCCGCTGCACCTCCCCCTCCAACACACCCGCGTCCGGGGCATGGACGGTCAGGTACAGGCCGACGCGGAACAGGCGGCCGTGCCCGCGGGCGAGCGAGGCGGCGAGTTCGGCGGCGTCGTCGGCGGCGGCCTCGGCGGCGAAGTCGGCCAGCCGCCCCCGCTGCGCGTCGGCGCGCGAGGCCGACTCTAGGCGGGCGAGCTGGCGGCGGAGCCGCTGCGCGGCCACCAGCGGCGGGATTGGGTCGATGTGAACGGAGACGTCGAGGCGGCCGGGGTAGGTGAGCAGCGGCTCCAGCCACCCCGCGCCGACCTCCCGCGGGTACCCGGTCACCGCGAACGACGCGCACACCCCGCCGGGCAACTCCAGCGACCGGGTATTGACCCGCAGCGCCGACGGCCCCATCCCCAGGCCGACCAGACCACCTTCATGACCGTCTTCTGCGAGTTCATCGCCGGAAGAGCCTGGCTGCGCGGTGAGGCCGAGTGTGCGCGAAAGCGCACCAAGCAAAAGCCGCATTCAGTCCTCCTGCCGGTGAGTGATCACGTCATCGGGTGCCGCGTTGTCCACAAGGCGGGGTTCGCCTGGGGATAGGGATTCGGTCATGACGGCGGTGGCGCTCGCGGCGTCCAGGACCTCGGCGGGAATGGCGAGCGCGGCCAGGGCTTGCTCGGCCTCGGCGGCGCGGCGCAGGGCGACCGCAGCGGCGGTGTCGCGTCCCACTCGGTGGCGTTTGCGCTGCCGCCATGGCAGGGCGGGCGCCGGGGGCGAGGAGGGGACGTGCCCGGTGATGACGATGAGGACCTGCCGCATGAGCAGGTCGTGCTCGACACCGAGATCGGCCAGAAACGCCGCATGCTCGGACGCGGCCTGCTCCAATGCCGGGTCGGGGAGCGCGGATGCATGTTGGGTGATGTGGTCGGCCAGCCCGGTCAGGTCGACCGGGCGGGCTTGAACCAGGAGCTGGACGGGGGTGTCCAGGGAGTTGAGCCAGCGACCGAACACCGCCACCAGTCCCGCCTGCTCACCGGGGGTACGCAGGCCGAAGGTGAGGGTGCCGGCGCGGACGATGACGGCGACACCGCCCGAAGCCAGCTCCAGCACCCCGTCCTGGCGGACGGCGCGCACGGGCAGCCGCAGCGGTTCAGGGAGCCGCCCGCGCATCCGGCACCAGGCCGGTGGCGGCTGCGCCGGCCCGGCAGCCGTGACCCGTTCTTTCGTTCGTCGCAGATGGCGCAGGGCCGCCAGTGCGTAGCGGTCGAGGTTCATCCCGTCGTGGCGGGCAACCGCCAGCACGACCCCGGCCGCCACGACCGGCACCAGCACCCCGACCAGAACCGGGATCGGCACCAGCGGCCCAAGGGTGAGCAAGAGCCACAAGCAAAGGGCGGCGGTGCCGACCAGGATCGCCAGTTGCCGGGCGGTGAGGCCGTACAGGATCTTGTCCGGCTGGTCGACATCGGCGGGGATCTTCACGCTCATCGGCGCCTCGGTGTGCTGGTGCCGGGTGCTCATCGGCGCCTCCTTGATTTCGGCGGGTCGATCCACAAGGTCAGCTGCCGTCGCGGGACTGGACGTCTGGGCATACCGGGCAACATCAGCTGCCCCGACCGCACCCGCAGCCGCCCACCCTCCGCCGCAGCGCCACCGGGTGCGGGCGGCCGCGGCGAGCGCGTCACCGGGATCGGCAACGCCAGCTGCGTCGGCCGCCGCGCGGTGGTCTTGCCGGCGGAGCCGGGGGCGGCCGGAATCGGCAATGTGAGCTGCCTCGGGCGGTGGCCGGTCTGGTTGCCGCTGTTGGGGTCGGGTGGCTGGCCTGGCGGCATCGGGAAAGCTCCAGGAGGCATCGGGATCGCACCAGCGGGCAGCGCCAGCGGCGGATCAGACGGACCGGGCGACGCCAGCGCCGCCCGCGAGGTGTCGAGCGGTGCCAGCGCGGGGCGTGGCAGGCCGGGCATCGTCGGCACCGGCCGGAAGTACTGCCGAGGCGGCCGTGAAGGCGCGAACGAAGACGGCGGAGGTGACGGGGGCCAGGACTTGCCGGTGGGGACGCGGCGGCGCGTCAAGGCACCCAGACCGCGATAGAGGATGAGGCTTTTGACCAGTCCGGTCAGCGCGCTGGGCTGAGCGGCGCGCCAGATGGTGCGGGCAACCCACGACGGGACACGGACCATGATCCACAGCAGGCACAGCGCCAGCAGCAGATCAATCCCAGCCCCCGAGGCGATCCCGGGAAACCCGCCGCCCGAGTCGCCGGGCTGCCCGTCGACATTGGAGAACAGCAGCCGGAACGCGGTCGCCAAGATCAGGGACTGGCACACCCCGATCGCCAGAACACCGGAGATGCTGCGCCACCACAACCGGGCCAGCCCATCGGTGACCGGCAGCGCGTGGAACATCAACGCCACGGGCGCCGCCGCGATCAGCACCATGGTCAAAGCGACCCGGATGATGTAGATGAACGCCAAGCACAACGCCAGCACCACCACACCCAGCCCGATGAAGATCGTGAACGGCTGATTGGGCACCAGACTCGCGGCCAAGTACGCGGCGATCGCCTCGGCGACCCGGCTCGGATCCATCGCCTCCGCCCCGGCGCTGAGAAACGCCCCCGACAGGCCGTTGGCGAAGGCGATCGCATACCCGATCAGAATGAGGCTCAGGTTGGAGCCCGCGAACGCACCCACCAACCGCGCCACCAACTGCCCCGCCGTCAACTCACTGCCCGGGAGCGAGTGCCCCGCGATCAGCAGCACACCACCCGCAGTGATGATCAGCACGTAGCAGGTGTTGGCGATGGTCTGCGACACGCCCCACAGGTCCTTGGCGCGAGCCATGCCGGGCGAGTCCAGCGGCGGGGTGCCCAGCACGGTCTGCGCCAGCAGGTCGCAGATCGGCTCGGCGGCGCTGGTCACCAGGTCGGCGAACCAGCCGTTCACCGCCTGCTTGGCCATGCAGCCCATGTCCATGAACCCGCACCCCGCGCCCTCCGCGCCGCCATCGCCCGGAGTTTGCTCGCCCGGTGTCGCTGGAGCCGGTGAAGAGCCCGGGGCCGGTTCCCCAGGTTGCGACGGGAGCGGAGACTCAACCGGAGCGGATGGTTGCGGCGAAGACGGTGGCGGCGTAGTAGCGGGCGCCTGGGGTGACGGGGTCATCGCTGGCTGGGGTGCGGGATCGGCTGCACTCCAGACCGGTCCGGCCACCGCACCCAGCACCATGCTCGCCGTCAACATGACCAGCAGCGCCACCGCGATGGTGAACGCCACGGACCTACGCGGACGAGCGGGCGGGCACGTCGGGGCGGTCACGGTGCGCCGACGATGCCCTGGAGGATCTTGACCAGCAGCGGCGCCAGCACCGCGACCGAGTACCCGATAGCGGCGTACCGCAGAGTCTTCTTGGCCGCCTCGACCTCACCGGGGTCACCGCCGGCCAGCATGTAGCGGACCCCGCCGATCGTGGCGAACAACGTCGCCAACCCCACCAACAAACCCACGATCACATCCCGCAGATTGTTGATCACCTCGTCCAACGAGGCGGCCGCGGCGAGGTTGGTGCTGGCTTCGGCGACACCGGGCACCAGCAGCGCGGTCATCACACACCCGACCGTCCACACCACCGACGCCGCCACTAGCCGCCGCCGCGACGGCCGTCGGCGCAGCGTTACACGGCGACCTGCGGTTGGAACGGGCGCAGATGAGGTGGTGCCGGGCCGCACAAGGCGGCTGCTTCCACTGGGGTTTCGGGCAGGCCACTTTGAGGCGAGTTGATGGAGGATTCGGTGTGAGTGTGTGCGGGTGCGCATGGCAGCGTCTCCGGAATGTGATCGACGGAATCGGCTGCCAGCCGTGCGATCAGCGGGGAAACGGCGCGGCCCTCGGGCTGCGGGTGTCCTCCTGACGGGACATGCGAGACGGATGATTGCGGCGGGGACCGGGTTTCTGGCCGTCCGCTCAAGGGCCGCACCGTTCACCGGTGATCTCGACTGGCACCCATGAAGCACCGCCGAACAGGCCCCGATTCACCGTCTCCCCAGCATCCTTGACCAGGACTTGGGTGATCCAGTGGACGAGTCACCCCACCGTAAGCCGTAGCGAGCCCCGAGCCGATAAGCGTTTACGGCTTCTCAAGCCGTCCGCATGGGGATGAGCGCCCAGTCGCGGGCCGCTCGGCTGTTCTTGACCAGATCATGACGCGACCGATCGTGAAAACCGGGCCCTGCGGCGGTGCTTTATCAGGGCACGGGGATCGGGTGGCCGTCTCGGGTCACCCAGTACATGAACCACACGCCGTCCAGCCCGCACCACCCACCCACCAGCAACAACCCGCCCGCCGGTCAGCGCCGCATGGTCCCGCTGACCGTCTGGCTGTGCTCGGACCCTCGCAGCGAGGAAAGGCCTCCCGGACCGGGCGGCCGCTCGAACCGACACAGGTCCGGTACCGCAGTTTGCGTTCAGCACCGCCAGACCGTCGGGCGGGAACTGGCTCAGCACCTGATCAGTACCTGCACCAGCGAGGGGGCACTGGTCGCCGAAGGCTTCACCACCAGCGAAGCCACCCTGGTCGCCGCCGCCGAACTCGACCGCCGCGCCATCGCGCTGGTCCCGCACTTCCCACTCGCCCAGCACATCGGCACCCGGCTCCGCGCCACCCTGGACCAGCGGCACCTGACGCGAGTGCAGATGCGTCCCGTCCGGCCCGACCAGATGGCCAAAGGCTTGGCGGACCACCTCGGACAGGTCTCCCTTGTCATAGGCGCACCGCCGCCCTACGAGACCGGCGGGCACGACACCAGGCGCGGCGCAGCCGCGGGCTGCCCGGCATGCCGGGCCGACCTGTGGATGCTCTCCAGCGAACAACTCGGGTTGTTCATCGCATCGGCATGGCGGGTGCTGGCCCCCGGCGGCGTCCTGGCGGTCATCACCACGGCCCGTCACCAGGCCGGACGCCTCATCGACCCCGCACCGCGCATCATCCGCCACGCCCAGAGTCTCGGGTTGCGCTACGTCCAGCACGTCATCGCGTTGCGCGTCCCGATCGAGGGCGACGCACTGGTCGTGCAGGCCGGCCCCACTGACCTTGCGCACCTGCGCGACACCCGCTCCAGCGCCCATCCGCCCACGGTCGGGGTCCACGCCACGGTGTCCCTGTTCAGCAAACCCAAGAGTTCATCCGGCGCCGACAGCCCGCACAACGGGAGGACCCGATGAACCACGAACACCTCTCCCGCACCAAGGCGTTGCCGTCGGTCCTCGCGACCGGGCAGCGCCCGTCCCGGCTGCAGCGCCACGGCCGCTACACACCCGAGTCGATGCGCCACCCCGGCAAGATGCTGCCCGCCATCGCCGCCACTGTCATCGGAGCCTTCACCCGTCCCGGTGACCTGGTCATCGACCCGATGTGCGGTATCGGCACCACCCTCGTCGAGGCCATTCACCTCGGCCGCGACGCCGCCGGCGTGGAGTACGAGCCCGACTTCGTCCACCTCACCGTGGGCAACCTGCGGCACGCCCACGCCCAGGGAGCCACCGGCACACCGCAGCTGGTGTGCGGGGACGCCCGCAACATCGCCACCCTCTACCGAGCACTGCACGGGGAGGCGACGCTGGTGCTCACCTCACCGCCGTACGGGTCGCATACCCACGGGCACATTCGCTCCGGACGCGACAATGGCGGCGGAAAGATCGACAAGCGCCACCACCGCTACTCCACCGACCGCGGCAACCTCGCCCACCAGCCCCTGCCCGGCCTCCTGGACGCCTTCGGCCGCATCCTCGCCGGCAGCGCCACCCTGCTGCGCCCTGGCGGTGTGATCGCCATAACCGTCCGGCCGATCCGGGTCAAAGGGGGACTGATCGACCTGCCTGGCCAGGTCATCGACACCGCCCAACGCCATGGTCTCGCCCTGGTCGGCCGGTATGCCGCCCTGCTCGCTGGTCTGCGCGACGGAAGGCTGGTCAACCGGGCCTCCTTCTTCCAGATGCTGGAGACCCGCCGCGCCCGCGACCGCGGCATCCCCGCCTGCGCCACCGCCCACGAAGACCTCCTCCTGTTCCAACGCGCCAGCGACCTGCCGGAGGCGGCCCGATGACCAACCACCGGCACCACAAGCCAGCAGGGCGGAACCGGGTCCTGGAGATGCTGGCCATCCTCCAACTCGGCCTATGCGGGCGGTGCGGACGCGCCCGCTACCGCAGCCGCCGCACCGCCCGGCACGCCGCTCGCATCGCCGCTCCCGGCAACCGGCTGCGCGCCTACCGATGCGGCGACGCCTGGCACCTTGCCGTCCCGGCAGGCCGTCCCCAGTTCATCGCGCCACCCGTCACGACCGTGCAGGAGACCGTCCCGGTCAGACGCGGGCTTGACCGGCGGGGCGAAGGCGAGCGTCGATACGGGCGCTCCGCACCAGCCGGACCCGCCCGCCCGCGCGGCAGGCGACGCCCGTCCGGCGGCCGGAGCGGTTCTGACCCGCTGGAGGACGCCCGTGACACCCGCACCGACCCCACCCGCCCCTGCTGGCCTCACGGCCTGCGTGGGGCGGCGCCGGTTGCCGGGGGTGCGCGGTGAAGCCCGGGCTGACTCCAGCGGAACTCCGTTCGCTGCCCGTCACCATCGACCTGGTCACCGCCGGACTCGCGTTCGGCATCGGACGCACCAAGGCCTACCAGCTCGCCCGCACTGGGGACTTCCCCTGCCGGGTGCTGCAGGTCGGCCGCAACTACCGGGTGTCCACCGCCGACCTGCAGACCGCCCTGGGCCTCAGCCCAAAGGCGCCCGCCAGCGGCGACCCGGGCACGACCGGCGGGCAGCCTCCCAGCGACGAGAAGGAAGGCTGAATGGCCGCCAAGGGAAGCACGTTCAAAACCTGCGGATGCCGCGACCAGGACGGCAAACTGCTCGGCAAGAAATGCCCGAAGCTGCGGCGCGGCAAGGGCCGCTGGAGCAGCACCCACGGCTCCTGGAGCTACCAGCTAGAACTTCCGCCCACCGCCGCGGGGGCCCGGCGCAGCCCACTGCGCCGGGGCGGGTTCGCCACCCAGGACGCCGCCGACGCCGAGCTGAACCGTGCCAAGGAACTGCTGGCCATCGCCACCGATGACACAGCCCGCGTGCAGATCGCCGACCTGATCGTCACTACCGTCCGCGCCACCAAGGCGCTGCCCGACCCCAACGAGGTGCGCCGCAAAGTCCGCACCGGGCAGGACCTGGGCCGGTCGATCACCGTGGGGGAGTACCTGGAGACCTGGCTGGCCGGACGCCGGAACCTGCGCGAGGGCACCCGCCGCTCCTACGCCAGCCACATCGAGCTGTACCTCAAACCCCACCTCGGGCACATCCTGCTGGAACGGCTCCGCGTCACCGACGTCGACCGGATCTTCGACGCCATCGACGAACTCAACGAGCAGATCACCACCGCCCGCGAATCCGGAGACACCAGACTGCGCGCCAAGGTCAAGGGACGGCGCGTGGTCGGCCCGGCCTCCAAGCAGCGCATCCGCGCGACCCTGCGGTCCGCGCTGAACAAGGCCATCAAGCAACGCCTCATCGAGATCAACGTCGCCTCCCTGGTCGAACTGCCCTCCGGCAAAGCGCCCAAGGCCCTGGTGTGGACCGACGAGCGCATCGCCGAGTGGGAGCAGGCCTTCGCCGTGCACACCGAGACGATGAACGCGCGCCGCAGACGGCAGGCACGGCTGGAACCGCACAAGCGGATCGGGGACCGGATCAACCGGCTGGACGCCTACATCGGCGCCCCGCGCCCGTCCAAGGTTATGGTGTGGACCCCGGCCCTGACCAAGCAGTTCCTGCAGCGGGCACGCGGCCACCGCCTGTACGCGCAGTTCCATCTGATCGCCTGCCGGGGCCTGCGCCGCGGCGAGTCCTGCGGCCTGCGCTGGTCCGACCTGGACCTGCGCGGCGGGACGGCTGCGATCCGGTGGCAGATCACCCAGATCGGCCCCGACACCTTCCAAGGCAAACCCAAGTCCGACGCCGGGGAGGCCACCATCAGCCTGGACTCCACCACCATCAAGGAACTACGCGCCCACAAGACGCGGCAGAACACCGAACGCCTCGCCGCCGGCGACGCCTGGACCGAGACCGGATTCGTCTTCACCACGCCCACCGGCCAGCCGGTCGACCCCAACGACGTCACCGACCAGTTCGAACGGCTGTCCATGGAGGCCGGGCTACCACCGATCCGGCTGCACGACCTGCGGCACGGCGCCGCCACCTTCCTGCTGGCCGCCGGATACGACATGAAGGTCGTCCAGGAGACCCTGCGGCTCTCCTCGATCGCGATCGCCTCCGACATCTACACCAGCGTCCTACCGCAATTGGGCCGCCAAGCCGCCGAAGACGCCGCCGCCCTCATCCACAATGCAGACCAGCACCCGGCCAGCCACCCGCCCGAACCATCCAGCGCCACCATCACCCCGCTGCCCGGACACGCCCAGCCCAACGGCGACGCAAACCCAAGCCCTGACGCCGGGCAGAGCGAAACCCACAATGCCGACGGCCCGGACTCCGGCACCGAGGCCCAGGCGTCCTAACCGTCCAGCACGGTTCACCGGCCGAAATAGCCGCGCAGCGCAGCGACACACGCGGCTTGGCGGATCCCGTCATGCGGGAAGCGGCGTCGGCACTCGGCCCGAACCCAACCCGGCACCCGACGCGCCCGCGGCGGCTTCACAGTCCGCGGGCGCGGGGCTCTGCCCTTCGGTGTGACCGTGCTGCTGCCTGGACGCGGAGGCCGTACCCGGCGGTTGCCGGGTACAGCCTCCGCCGATGCCACATTGGCCTCGTCCTCCCGATTCGGACGATCATGATCACGCCAGGTACGGCCCGGAGGACGTCCGCCTTCGGGTGTGGCGGCCCGTCCGGTCAGGGACGGGCTCCCCCGGTAGTTCAGGGCCGTCACGTCTGTCCCGGGCAGCGGAGACGATGGGGATGCCCCGGGCGCCCCCGCGAAGTGGAAGACGGCCACGGTGCCAAGGGCGGCCAGCCCGGCACTGACCACAGGCGGCGCTCAGCGGCGTCGGTCGCGAGGGCGCCGGTGTCTGCGGCGCGGACGGATACGCCATGGCTCATCGAGCTCAGGCGGCACCCGCACTTCCGGCGGGGTTGGCGAGTTCGTGATCACGACACTTGGCTACCAACAGTGATGGCGCTCGCACAATCAGGCACGCAGTTGGCGGCTCCAGGTGACCACGTCGTTGGTGCTGGCTAAGTATCACGACGCTCGCTGCAGCAGGCGTCCGAATGGACTTGTCCTGGCTATTATGTATCATTCGGGCGTGATGTCAGTTCAAACTGATGTGTTGAGGCTGCTGGCCGACCCGCTGCGTGCGCAGATCGTGTCGCTACTGGCTGAAGAGGCGTTGTGCAACTGCCACCTCGTTGAGGAGACCGGCGCTAAGCAGACCAACATCTCCAACCACCTGCGGGCACTGCGCGAAGCTGGGCTCGTGGACACCGAGCCTTGCGGGCGGTTCACCTACTACCGGCTGCGGCCCGAGGCGCTGGAGCAACTGGCCGCCGAACTCGGAGAACTGGCCGCCGCCGCCCGGGAGTCCCGGACTCATCAGCGGAAGAGGCCGTGCACGTGACCAGTACGCAAGACTCCGGCGCCGCCGCACACCCGCAGGAAGCGGGGGTGGTGGCCGGGTTGTCGACCCTCGACCGGTTCCTGCCGGTGTGGATCATCGCGGCGATGGTGCTCGGTCTCGGGCTGGGACGCGCCGTCCCCGGACTGGACGACGCGTTGGCCCGGGTCGAGGCCGGCGGGATCTCGCTGCCGATCGCGCTGGGCCTGCTGGTGATGATGTACCCGGTGCTGGCCAAGGTCCGCTACGACCGGCTCGACACCGTCACCGGCGACCGCCGCCTCATGCTGGCCTCGCTGCTGCTGAACTGGGTGGTCGGCCCGGCGGTGATGTTCGCGCTGGCCTGGATCTTCCTGCCGGACCTGCCCGAGTACCGCACCGGTCTGATCATCGTCGGGCTGGCTCGCTGCATCGCGATGGTCATCATCTGGAACGACCTGGCCTGCGGCGACCGGGAGGCCGCCGCCGTCCTGGTCGCGCTCAACTCCGTCTTCCAGGTCATCGCGTTCGGTGCGCTCGGCTGGTTCTACCTGCAGGTCCTGCCCGGGTGGCTGGGCCTGGCGACCGACGAGGCGGACTTCTCCGTCGGCAAGATCGTGGTCAACGTGCTGGTGTTCCTGGGCGTCCCGCTGGCGGCCGGCTACCTGACCCGCCGCCTGGGTGAGCGGGTCCGCGGCCGTGCCTGGTACGAGGAGCGGTTCTTGCCCCGGATCGGCCCCGTCGCGCTGTACGGGCTGCTGTTCACCATCGTCATCCTGTTCGCCCTCCAAGGCGACACCATCACTAACCAGCCCACCGACGTTGCCCGCATCGCGCTGCCGCTGCTGGCCTACTTCGCGCTCATGTGGGGTGGGTCCTTCGCCCTCGGACGCGCCGTCCGGCTGCCCTATCCGCGCACCGCGACGCTCGCCTTCACCGCCGCGGGGAACAACTTCGAGTTGGCCATCGCCGTCGCGATCGGAACCTTCGGCGTCACCTCCGGGCAGGCCCTGTCGGGTGTGGTCGGGCCGCTGATCGAGGTTCCGGTCCTGGTCGGGCTGGTGTACGTGTCGTTGTGGCTGCGTCGCCGATTCCAACCCGCCGGGCGGTGACCCGACGATGACCGCCGCCTGTGAGGCTCGCGAACCGAGTTTCTTCACAAGCCGTACCAGGCGGGCCGGTCCGGTTCGAGTGGCGAGTAGGGGCCGCTGGCCGGTGACGGCTTCGAGTGTTGGCCTCCAGATGTGTCGGGGAGGCGAACGGTGACCTGCACACCAGGCGAGGGATTGTTCGATCGCATTGCGGCGCGGCTGGCCGCCAGGTTCCATGGCTTAGTCTCTGTCGAGACCGCCCGCCGCCTGGTCACCGACTCCTACCGGCAACTGCATGCCACCGCCAGAGTGGACGCCCACCTGGTGGTGCTGGCCGAACGGTTCGCTGCCGCGCGGCTCACCGCCCTTGCCCAAGCCGAGGGACGGCTCGACAAACGGGTCCCCGAGGTGCTGTTCGTCTGCGACGCCAACGCCGGCCGGTCCCAGATGGCGGCCGCGCTCGCCATGGCCCGTGGGTGTGGACGCCTGCACGCCCGCTCGGCCGGCACCGCGCCGGCGGCGGAACTGGAATTGGCCGTTGTCGATGTCATGGCCGAGATCGGGGTCGACCTGTCGGGTGAGTTCCCTAAACCGCTGACCGACGAACTGGTCGCTGCCGCCGACCTGGTGGTCACGCTGGGCTGCGGCGGCGCCTGCCCGCTCCTGCCGCACATCCGGTACCTGGACTGGGCCGTCCCCGACCCGGCCCATCAACCGTTGGCCGAGATCCGCCGCATTCGCGACGAACTCGACCTGCTCGTCACCGACCTGCTCACCACCCTCGACCGGCCCGGTCTCGAACAGCGAAGGAACGCCGATGCCTGATCAGGTTCGCTTTGCCAAGCCCAGTGTCCTGTTCGTCTGCGTGCACAATGCCGGACGCTCTCAGATGGCCGCCGCCTACCTCACCCACCTGGCAGGTGACCGGATCGACGTGCGCTCCGCCGGGTCCGCGCCCGCCGACCAGGTCAATCCGGCGGTGGTCGAGGCGATGGCGGAGGAGGGTATCGATATCTCCGCCGAGACCCCCAAGGTGCTCACGGTCGATGCCGTCCGGGCATCCGACGTGGTCATCACCATGGGCTGCGGCGACACCTGCCCTGTCTTCCCCGGGAAGCGCTACCTGGACTGGACTCTCGATGACCCTGCCGGACAGGGCGTCGACGCCGTCCGCCCGATCCGCGACGAGATCCGCAAGCGCATCGAGAACCTGGTCAGCGGGCTCCTATCGGAGAAGTGAAGAAGGGCGAGCCGGCGCGGGGGGCGTGACGTCCTCGGCAACGTGTGCTCTGCCCGGTCTGGCTGCTCCAGAGCCGGTCCGTCCCGGACGTACGGTGACAGCCGCGCCAGGGGGCTCAGTTGTCGGGTGGGCAGCAGGTGTGCAGGTAGGCGCGGAGTTCGGTGAGTGACCGGTCGACCGCGGCGGAGTCGATGCGGTAGAAGACCTGCTTGCCGTCCCTGCGCGAGGTGAGCAGGCCGCCTCGCCGCAGCAGCGCGAGCTGCTGCGAGGCGTTGGACTGGCCGACCCCGAGCCGCTCGGCGACCGTGCCGACGGTGAGTTCGATACCGCCGGCGAAGAGTTCGAGCATCTGCTGCCGCTGCTCGCTGGCCAGCGCTTTGAGGAACTCGCGTGCGCCGGCGCCGAGCTGAGCGGCCGGCGCCGCCCCGCAACCGCCCGGTGCCGGAGTCACCTTCTCTACCGGCTCGACCATCGCTACTGGCTCCTCCCCGAGGTGTGCGCCCAGCATACGCCACATATCAACACTTCATTATTTTATGAAGTGTTGATATGTTCGCCTCATGCTTACTGCACCACTCGTCATCATCGGCGGCGGCCAGGCCGGTCTGGCCACCGCCCGCATTGCCCGGTCCCTGGGCTTGGCGCCCATCGTCCTGGAGGCGGCCGGCCAGCCGGCCGGGTCCTGGCCGCACTACTACGACAGCCTCACCCTGTTCTCACCGGCCCGGCGCAGTGCATTGCCCGGAGCGGGGTTCCCCGGCGATCCGGACGGCTACCCCACACGGGACGAGGTCGTGGCCTACTTGACCGACTACGCCGCCCATATGGACGCCGACATCCGCACCGGTCGCCGAGTCGAAACGGTCGTGGCTGCCAAGGAGGGCGCACGACCGGGGTTCGAGGTGGTCACGACGAGCGGCGAGGTCTTCGCCGCGCCGCTGGTGATCGCCGCGACGGGCGGATTCAGCCGCCCCCACCGCCCGGACCTGCCGGGACTGGACGGCTTCCCCGGCACGGTGCTGCACTCGTCCGACTACCGGCGTCCCGGCCCGTTCACCGGCCAGCGCGTCGTGGTCGTGGGAGGCGGGAACTCGGCGGTGCAGATCGCGATCGAGTTGGCCGCGGTCGCCGACGTCACGCTGGCGACCCGGCACCCGCTCCGCTTCATCCCCCAGCGCGTGCTGGGGGTTGATATGCACATCTGGTTGCAGCGCACCGGGCTGGACGCCGCCGGGTGGGCGCGTCCGCTGCTGACCGGCGGCAAGGGCACCCCGGTGTTCGACACCGGCACCTACCGGGATGCCATCGCCACCGGCAACCCCGACCGCCGCCCGATGTTCACCCGCCTGGACGGCGACCAGGTCCTCTGGAGCGACGGAACCCGCGAACACATCGACGTCGTACTGCTGGCCACCGGGTTCCGGCCGGGCGTGGAGTATCTCGCCCCGCTGGGCGCACTGGACGACGACGGGCAGCCCCGCCACCGCGGCGGAGTCTCGGCCACCCATCCGGGCCTGGGATACGTCGGGCTGGAATGGCAGCGCTCCTTCGCCTCGGCCACCCTGCGCGGAGTCGCCGCCGACGCCCGGCACGTCCTCACCCGGCTGCGCAAGCAGACCCGCACCCCTGATGGCGCGCTGACATCGACCCGATGACCGCCTCCGGAGCGGGACGGCGTGTGGAATCAGGCCGGGACGAGAGCCGGCAGGGCGAACAGACCTGACAGGCGTGTCAGCCTGTCCGGCACCACCCGGTAGTACACCCACGTGCCGCGCCGCTCGCCCTCGATCAGCCCGGCCTGGCGCAGCACCTTCAGGTGGTGGGAGATGGTCGGCGCGGTGAGTTCGAACGCGCCGGTCAGGTCGCACACGCACGCCTCGCCCCCGTCCACCGAGGCGATCATGTTCAGCAGACGCAACCGCACCGGATCGGACAACGCCTTGAACACCTTGGCCAGCTCAGCGGCCTCCGCCTCGCTCAACGCCGGACCGCTCAATGGCGCGCAGCAGGCCGGGTCGGTCACGTCCTCAAGCCCCAGCATCTTAGACATACATCTAATTTGACATCCATCTATCCAGCGATGCAAACTGGCGCCTGCTTAGACAAGCATCTAAACAAGGAGTCGGAGATGAAGACGCTGCTCGCCCGGATCACCGCCCGGCGCGTCAAGGCCGTGTCCTTCTGCGAGACCTGCGGCCAGGTCTGCACGCCCACATGCCGCTCCGCCGCACACATCGACCGCGTGACGACCGCCGCCTACCGCACCCGCCTCTGACAACATTCCCCGGCGCCCGACACCCATGACCGAACCGACAAAGGAGTCATCGTGAACGACGAAACCGGACGACCGGAGCCAGCAGCCTCCCCAGACGCCCCCGCCAGCGCAAGCAGCTGCTGCGGTGTCAGCGCGTGCTGCACCGACGCCGAGCAGGCCGTAGACCCCGGTGCCACCGTCCAGCAGGCCAAGACCGACGCCGGCTGCGGCTGCGTCGAGCAGGGGCCGCTCGACGGGCTGCCGGTCGTGGTGATCGGCGCCGGACCGGTCGGGCTGGCCGCCGCCGCCCATCTGGCCGAACGCGACCAGGACTTCCTCGTCCTGGAGGCCGGGGAAGAGGTGGGCGCGGCGATCTCAGAGTGGGGACACGTCCGGCTGTTCTCGCCATGGCGATACGACACCGACGCCGCCGCCCGGCGGCTTCTGGAACCGACCGGGTGGCGTCTGCCCGACCCCGAGGCCCTGCCGACCGGCGCCGAACTCCTCCGCGACTACCTGGCACCGCTCGCCAAGGTCCCCGCGCTGGCCGGACGGATCCGCACCGGCACCCGTGTGGTGGCCGTGACCCGCCACGGCGTGGACGTGACCCGCACGGTCGGCCGCGAGGAGCGCCCGCTGCTGGTCCGCGCAGTGGGCCCGGACGGAGCCGTGGACGACATCGCCGCCCGCGCGGTCATCGACGCGTCCGGCACCTGGGGCCGCAGCAACCCGCTCGGCCACTCCGGCCTGCCCGCGCCCGGCGAGGAGCAGGCAGCCGCCCGCATCACCGGCCCGCTGCCGGACGTGCTGGGCCGCGACCGGTCCCGCTTCGCGGGCCGCCGCACCCTGGTGGTCGGGATGGGGCACTCGGCCGCCAACACCCTCCTCGCCCTGGCCGAACTCGCCAAGAACGAGCCCGGCACCCGCATCACCTGGGCCGTGCGTGGCGCATCGGTGGCCCGGCTCTACGGCGGCGGCGACGCCGACGGCCTCCCCGCACGAGGCGCGCTCGGCACCCGCCTGAAGGCGGCCGTGGACAACGGTGAGATCGACCTGGTCCGCGGCTTCACCATCACCGGCGTCGCCACCCCGGACGGTGAAGCCGGATCCGTCCAGGTCAACGGCCAGACCCCGGACGGCCCGCGCGTCCTGTCCGCCGACATCGTGGTCGCCGCGACGGGGTTCCGGCCCGACCTGGACATGCTGCGCGAGGTACGGGTCGAACTCGATCCCGCCACCGAGGCACCCGCCAAGCTCGCCCCGCTGATCGACCCGAACTTCCACAGCTGCGGGACCGTCCCGCCGCACGGAGAACGCGACCTTGCCCACCCCGAGCCCGGCTTCTACCTGGTCGGGATGAAGAGCTACGGCCGCGCCCCCACGTTCCTGATGGCCACCGGCTACGAGCAGGTCCGCTCCATCGTCGCCGCGCTCGCCGGCGACCGCGAGGCAGCCGACACCGTCCAGCTCGACCTGCCCGAGACCGGCGTGTGCTCCACCAGCTTGGTCACCGACGACCTGCTACCGGGCGCCGCCAACCCGAGCGCCGGCCAGGATGACGGCTGCGGGACTTCGTGCTCCACCGAGGCGACGCCTGCCCCTGCCGCCCAGTCCGAACCCGACGGCGGGTCATGCTGCGGCCCCGCGGCCCCCGAACCGGTCAGCATCGGCATCGGAGTCCCCGCTGGCCTGGGATTTGCAACCGGGCACGTGCACGGCTACTTCGGAGAGGCCGAACACAGTGGTGCCTGACGGGGCGACGACCTGATGAGCCGTGGCACTCCCGCACCGGGATCGGCGGCGGACACCTCCGCCGCCGGCCCCGGCGCGGTGTCCCGCGTCCCGCTGCTCGCCCTCTGCGTCACCGAGATCACCAGCTGGGGCGTGCTCTACTACGCCTTCCCCGTCCTCGCGCAGGACATCACTCGCGACACCGGCTGGTCCACCGCGGCCATCACCGCCGCGTTCTCCGCCTCGCTCATCGTCGCCGCGTTGGCCGGCGTCCCGGTCGGGCGCGCGCTGGACCGGCACGGTCCCCGCGTCCTGATGACCGGCGGCTCGGCGCTCGCCGTGCTCGCCGTCCTGGCCGTGGCCGCCGCGCCCGCCCTCTGGACGTTCGCCGGAGCCTGGCTGCTGGCCGGCGTCGCGATGTCCGCCGTGCTGTACCAGCCCGCCTTCGCCGCGCTCACCCGCTACTACGCGCCGCGCCACCTCGGCGCCCTGACCACTCTCACGCTGGTCGCGGGCCTGGCCAGCACGGTCTTCGCGCCGCTCACTGACACACTGTCGGCCCACCTGACCTGGCGCGGCGTCTACCTCGTGCTGGCCGCGGTACTGGCCGCCGTAACCGTCCCGCTGCACCTGCTGGCCCTGCACCGCCCCTGGCCCTCGC
The DNA here is from genome assembly GCF_004348665.1 of Actinomadura sp. GC306. GTDB lineage: Bacteria > Actinomycetota > Actinomycetes > Streptosporangiales > Streptosporangiaceae > Spirillospora. Next base: position 24,933 of record NZ_SMKM01000060.1, read on the forward strand.
CACCCCAGGCTTCAGCGGACAAGCCCAGCCGCCCGCACGAGCAGACCGGGTCCGAGGTGTCGGCCACCATGCGCAGCAGGCCGTTCCTCCTATTGGCCGCCGCGCTCACCCTGTCGGCGTTCGCGATGTACGCGGTAATGATCAACCTCATCCCGCTGCTCACCTCCCGCGGCGCCAGCGGCAGCACCGCCGCCTGGGCACTCGGCCTCGGCGGCATCGGCCAGGTCACCGGACGCCTCGGCTACGGCGCCCTCGTCCGCCGCACCAGCGTCCGCGCACGGACCGTCTGGATCCTCGCCCTGTCGGCCGCCACCACCGCCGCCCTCGCCGCCATCCCCGGACCCGTGACGCTGCTCATCGCCGTCGCCTTCCTCGCCGGCACGACCCGCGGCATCGCCACCCTGCTCCAGGCGACCGCCGTCTCCGACCGCTGGGGCACCGCGTCCTACGGCGCCCTGTCGGGCATCCTCGCCGCTCCCATCACCACCGCCACCGCCGTGGCGCCCTTCGCCGGAGCCGCCATCGCCGCCGGACTCGGCGGCTACTCCCGCATGTTCCTGGTGCTGACCGTCATCGCCGTCCTGGCCGCAGTACTCGCCGCCGGTACCGCACCGGCCCGCACCACAGGACGCCGACCATCGGCCGCACCATCGGCAGCACGCATGCCCGCCCCGCGCCTGGCACCGCGCAGGAACGAGGAATGACACATGCCCACCAATGTTCTCGACGTCGCCGTCATCGGCGGCGGCCAGGCGGGTCTGGCCGCCGGTTTCTACCTGCGCCGCAGCGACAGGGAGTTCGCGATCTTCGACGCACAGGAAGAGCCGGGCGGAGCCTGGCCGCACATGTGGGAGTCGCTACGGCTTTTCTCACCCGCCCGCTACAGCTCGCTCCCAGGCTGGCCGATGCCGCCCTGGAACCACGGCTACCCACCCGCCGCCCACGTCGTCGACTACCTGACCGCCTACGAGAAGCGCTATGACCTGCCGATACACCGGTCAGTGCGCATCCAGGCGGTGCACCGCGACGGCGATCTCCTTCGTTTGGACAGCGCGACCGCGTCCTGGTGGGCCCGGCACGTCATCAGCGCGACAGGGACCTGGTGGCGCCCCTACCTGCCCTACTACCCCGGACGCGGCGACTACCAAGGCCGTCAGCTCCACACCGCGCAGTACCGCACGCCCGATGACTTCCGCGAGCAGCGAGTCGTGGTGGTCGGTGCAGGCAACTCCGCCGCCCAGATCACCGCAGACCTGCAGTCGCGGGCGACAACGATCTGGACGACCCTGCGCCCGCCGCGCTTCCTCCCCGACGACCTCGACGGACGTGCCCTCTTCGAGTTGGCCACTCGCCGTATCCGCCAGCTCCGCGATGGGCACGCCGACTCCGGCGGCATCGGCGGACTGGGCGACATCGTCGCCGTGCCTGCGGTACGGGACGCCCGGGATCGGGGCGTTCTGCGCGCCCAGCCGATGTTCGACCGCCTTACCCCAACCGGCGTGGCCTGGCCCGACGGCAGAATCGAGGACTGCGATGCGATCATCTGGTGCACCGGCTTCCGCCCGGCGCTGAGTCACCTCACGCCGCTCGGCCTGCGTGACGGGACGGGGCGTATACCGACCGGCGGGGGAACCCGCGCACTGGCCGAATCTCGGCTGCACTTGCTCGGCTACGGCGACTGGACGGGCCCCGGCTCGGCGACCCTGGTCGGCTCTGCCAGAACCGCCCGAGACGCCGTCCGCGACATCATCGCGCAACTCGACCTCGAATAGACCGCCGGCACGCCTCCCGGCCGTGTTCTCTGCGGGCAGGCTGGATCCAGCAGGTGCCAGAAGGCGCCTATCCCGCCGGTGCCGTGGGGACGTCCGGCAGGAGTGCCTTCAGCGCGGCACGCAGTTCTGCGTAGCGCCTGCGTTGATACCCGGTGAACAGCACGGTGTGCGAGTTGCCTCCGATCGCCGTCTCTTTGGTCGTCCCCAGCGCCTTCACGGTCTTGACATCCTCGGCTGTAGCCATGAAGACGCACCCGTTGACCAGCATCGTGGGATCTTTCCATTGCACTTGGACGATGTCGGCCAAGGGGATCACCGTGTGCCGCTCGGCCGCTATGCGTGCCAAGCCGCTTCGGCGTATCTCCACGCGGTCGCCGCGCAAGGTCACCGTGGCCAGATGCGCCTTGATCGTCCGGGGCTCGCGCTTACGGAGGTCGGCCATGACCGCATCCTCGCACCACCCGGGCGCCGTCAACCTCCGCCGATTAGCGCAACCACCTGACCGTCATCGGCTCCACCGAGACCACCATCATCCCTTCCAACAACCGACGGGATGCACTTGGCGATCGTCCACTCAGCCAAGCCGAGGCCTGCCTCAAGGGGCCGCAGGCTGTACGTCATCTCACCATGCCACGGGCACGTATGTCCCTCCTTAATGATCATCTATCGAGTGGTGAGCATGCACCCGGCAGCATGGGAAGACACGCCTCCGAAAGACTTCGTGTCTGTGTCGTTTGACATGGTCGTTGGGCGTATTTCACCCTAGGCTCCGGCGATATGGCTCGCCGTACTGGGCTCGTCATCGCCCCGCTGCTGATCTTTGTTCTGTTCGGACTTGCGGGATGCGGCAACGGTGGCGGTGCCCAGGGGTCGTACAAGCCGACGTTCCTTCCCTTCAAGATCAGTTATAGTCCGGGGAGCGGGATGGTTGTCACCGGCGACAAGTCGGTCGTGACGCCGCTGGGGGAGTTCTCGATCGGTGCCAAGTACTCGCTGCCTCGGCGGCCTGCCGATGCCATCCGTGTGGTGCTCCGGGACCGGTCAGTCGGTTTCGACGAGGTTTATGATCTCGGCGGGCATGCGGGCGAGTTCGAGGCCACCCTGGACGGTACGACGAAGGTCCAGGTCCGCGACCGGACGGTCACGATCGATGTCACTCAGGTCGAGACGAGGAGCATCGAGTTCAGGCCCGCTCAGGCCGCTGCCCAGGAGGCACCGCCGAACCTGCTGAACAAAGGAATCGACAGGTGGAACGGCTACTGGGATGACGCGTTCTACAGTCCACTGAGGTTTTGTCAGCGACTTTCAGCTGATCCGGCGGTGCTCGAAGAGCGTGAGGACATGCGCGGAGCGGACGAGGTCGCCAATTCTGCCGGGGCTCAGCGTGGTGTGCTTGAGTGCGGTCCAGCGTT
>NZ_SMKM01000061.1 GCF_004348665.1 Actinomadura sp. GC306
GTCGTCGTCTTCCCGGCCGCTGCTCAGGTAGAGGATGACGGTGGTGCCGGGCGGGACCTCGCTGCCGGCGGCGGGTGAGGTGGACACGACCGTCCCCTTCGGCTTGTCGGAGTCGACGGAACCGGACGCGGCCCTGGCCTGCAGGTCGGCCGCCTTGAGGCGGGCGGTGGCGGCGGCGACGGTCCGGCCCTCGACGTCGGGGACCTCGGTGGTGTCGCCGAAGTCGCGGGACGGGCTGCGGAAGCTCGGGGCGGGTTCGCCGGCGAGCGCGCGCTGCATGGACGACTGCCAGATCCCGCCGGGGATGCCCGCGCCGTACACGCCGTACACCTTGTACTTCCAGGGGCTGCGGAAGTCCCAGTAGGCGGTGGCGGCGGCGAGGTTCGGGGTGAAGCCGGCGAACACGGCGCAGGTGAACTTCTCGCAGGTGCCGGTCTTGCCGGCGGCCGGACGGCCGATGCTGCGGCCCCGGGCGGTGCCCTGGCTGATGACGCCCTGCAGGATCGAGTTGACCTTGTCGGCGACGTCCTCGTCCAGGACCTGCTCGCACTTCTGCTTGGGCAGTTCGATGCGCTTGCCCTGGTTGTCGATGACCTCCGTGACGGAGACGGGCGGGCAGTACTTGCCGCGGGCGGCGAAGCCCGCGTAGGCGGAGGCGAGGCTCACCATGTCGACGTCGTTGGTGCCGAGCACCTGGGTCGCGTAGGGCAGAAGGGGGTTCCCGTTGCCCTGCTTCATGCCGAACTTCTCGGCCATCTTCACCGCGTTGCAGACGCCGACGCGCTTCTCCAGGGCGGCGTAGAAGGTGTTGACCGAGTGCCAGGTGCCGGTCTTGAGGTTGAAGTTGCCCTTCTCGCTGTCACCGGCGTTGGAGACGGTCCAGGAGTCGGCTCCGCCGACCATCTTGTTCTTGACCATCTTGCCGTCGAGCATCCCGGTGTAGCGGCACGGCTGGAAGCCGCCGATCGTGATCGTCTGCGGCGAGTTGATCGTCGTGTTGACCGGGATGCCCTGGTCGATGGCGGCGGCGAGGGTGAAGACCTTGAACGTGGAGCCCGCCGACACGCCGGTGCCGCCGCCGTGGTGGCGGTTCGCCGGGAGGTTGATGGTGGTCTTGCCCTTGCCGGGGCCGAACGGCTTGCTCAGCCCGATCGCCTTGACGTGGCCGGTGCCGGGCTCGACCATCGCCTCGGCGGCGACGCGGTTGCCCAGGGGGTCCACGGTGGAACGCAGGGTCTTGTCGACGGCGCGCTGGGCCTTCGCGTCGAGCGTGGTGCGGATCGTGTAGCCGCCCCGGTTGAGCTCGTTGACGATGTTCTGCTGCTCGTCCGGCTCCATCTGCCAGTACTTGCCGTCCGAGAGGATGTCGAGCACGTCGTACTTCACGTACTCGCAGAAGAACGGCACCTTGCTGACCTGGCAGCCGCCGACCGGGTCGGTGCGGTTCAGCTCGATCGGCTTGGCGGCCTCCGCGTCGGCCTTGGCCTTGGTGATGTGGCCCAGCTGGGCCATCCGGTACAGGACGATGTCGCGCCGCTTCCGCGCGTCCCGCGGGTTGCGGATCGGGTCGTAGGCGGTGGGGTTCTGGGTGATGCCGGCGAGCAGTGCGGCCTGCCCGAGCTTCAGTTCGGACGCGGGGACGCTGAAGTAGCGCTTGGCCGCGGCCTGCACCCCGTAGGCGCCCGCGCCGAAGTAGGCGATGTTCAGGTAGCCCTCAAGGATCTCGTCCTTCGACAGCCGCTCCTCGATGTCGAGGGCGTAGCGGAGTTCGCGGACCTTGCGCCCGACGGTGGGCGCGGTGGCGTCGCGGTACTCCTCCTTCGTCCTGGCGGCGTCGACGAGGAGGTTCTTCACGTACTGCTGGGTGAGGGTGGACCCGCCCTGCGTCGTCTCGGACTCGACGTTGGATGCCAGTGCGCGGAGGGTGCCCTTGAGGTCGAGTGCGCCGTGCTCGTAGAAGCGCGAGTCCTCGATGTCGATGATCGCCGTCTTCATGACGGGGGCGACCTGGTCGAGCCGGACGGACTCGCGGTACTTGTCGAAGAACGTGGCGATGGGCTTGCCGTCCGAGTCGTACACCACGGTCTTCTCGGAGGGCGGCGTGGTCTCCAGCTGCCCGTCCATCTCCTCGAAGTTGTTCGCGGCGTCGCGTGCGGTGATGCCGGCGCTCCCGACCGCGGGCAGTGCGATGAACGCGACGATGACGCCTGCGACGACTCCCGCCCCGAGCAGTCTGAACAGAGTGGAGGCGGCCTTGACCCGGTCCGAATTAGCAACGCGCACGTGGTCTAGGGTACGCGGGACGAGCAGTGCATTCGGGACAGGTCCCCCTGCGCCGCCCGCTTCCTGGGCCGCTGACCGGGGCGTTCGTCCGTTATGCCCTCCGGATGGCAACCTGCGCCGTGTCTGGCGCGTCAACGACAGGTAACTAGTCCGTTCCGGCGGTATGGCCCCGGTGGGCTATATCCAGAATGGGCCCTCCGGGGACTGTTGAAACGTCCCTCGCTTCCGTAAGTTCTTCCCCACGGCTTTCGTTTGGCGGCCTGACGTCCGCGCCCGTCCGGCCAAGGAGCGCAAATCGACACAGACCCTAGGGGAGTGGGGCCAAGATGTGGATCACGGATTGGACCGCCCGCGCCGCCTGCCGTAACGCGGATCCGGACGCCCTGTTCGTGCAGGGAGCAGCGCAGAACCGAGCCAAGCTCATCTGCCGCGGCTGCCCAGTGCGGACGGAGTGTCTCGCCGACGCCCTCGACAACCGGATCGAATTCGGTGTCTGGGGCGGGATGACCGAGCGGGAGCGTCGTGCTCTGCTGCGGCGTCGGCCGGATGTGCGATCGTGGCGCGCGCTGCTGGAGACCGCGAAGGAGGAGTACGAGCGGTCGGTCGACGCCGACGAGGAGGAACTCGTCGCCAGCTGACCCGCCCGCCGAAGCGGCTTCACCCGGCAGAGGTTCACGGGCCGACCAAGGCCCGAATAAGAAGCGTGGCACGTAGGCCCGCACCGGTCACCCCGGCGCGGGCCTACGCCCATGCTCAGCGCTCCTGGCCGCCGGCGGGCCGGTCCCGCCGGAGCGGGACGAGCTTCCACCAGGTCAGGCAGCGCCACAGCCATTCCAGCGGGCCGTAGCGGGCGTACCGCAGCCACAGGACGCTGAACGCGAGCTCGACGGCGAACACGCACAGGCCCAGCGCCATGGCAGCCGCGTAGTCGGGCGCCTCGCCCAGCTTCAGCGGCCGGTCGGCGGCGAGGATCAGGACCGTGGCTCCGACGTAGCAGGTCAGAGCCATCCTGCCGACAGGGGCCAGCAAGCGCAGGACGCGTTCGGCGGGCGTGCGCAGCAGCAGGAGGAGGCCCGCCAGGTAAGCGGTGGCGGTGACGAGGCCGGCCAGGGCGCCCAGCCAGGCTCCGGCGTCCGTCCCGATCTGCAGCGCGTTCAGGAGCAGGGCCAGCGCCGTGCCGATGGCGCAGGCGATGGCGAGCCGGGAGGTCGGCAGGCCGAGCAGCCTGCCGGGACCGTAGCGCTGCACCGCGTACCCCAGCAGGAAAAGGCCCGGGATGAGCGCGATGCTGCCGTCGAGCGCCAGCGCCCCCGCCGTGGTGACCCCGCCGAGGACGAGAAGCCAGCGCCGGGGCAGGTACGACGCGGGCAGCAGCACGACGATGCCGATGACCGCGTAGACCAGCAGGATCTCGCGGGGCTGCAGCAGGCGGTGCGCCGCGCCGAAGAAGATCAGGAAGCCCAGCCGGGCCGCCATGACGGCCCTCGGGTCGCGGACCGTCCGGGCGGCGGCGTCCAGGAACAGGCCGAAGCTCACCCCGAACAGGAACGCGAAGATCGGGAAGAAGCGCTGGTTCAGCAGCGTCTCATGGGCCCAGTACGCCGCGCCCGGTTCGCCGGTCGGCATCCCGGTGATGTCGATCGTGTTCGCGAGCGTGATGCCGAACAGGGCGAACCCGCGCAGCACGTCGATCTCGTCGATGCGCGGCGCCCGGCCGGCGGACGGTGGCGGCATCGGCACCATCGACCTCCCTCCCGCGACCGCCGGCGACCGGCGGGACCAGTGCGGTGTCCACCAAGGTCCACCGGGTGCGTCGGCTTGCGGCACGGTGCCGCCCGCCGACTCGACCGACGTCCCGCCAGACCGAGCACTCGACGAGTGAGCACGCCGGGAAGGGCGACACGCGGCAAGTCAGCGGATATCGACCCGGCCGACTTTCGTGGACACCACGCTAGGCCGCTGCGGACGGGACGGTCGCCCCGGCCAGGTCCTTGCCCACCCGGCGCAGGCCGTCCAGGTCGTGGACGTCCTCCGCCTGCGCGGGAACGGCGGTCACCGGGACGTTCGGGTGCGTCGACGCGAAGTGGTCGCGGAGGCGCTCCTCGCGGGAGGCGAGCTGCATGCGGTCGGTGTGCAGGCGCAGCAGCGCGGCGGTCAGCGCGTGCTCGCCGCGCTCCTCCAGCGTCTCGGCGGCGGCCTGGCTGCGCGCCGCGGACAGGGTGCCGCCGTCCGCCTCGTGGACGCGGTTGACGACGAGCCCGGCCAGCGGCATCCGCTCCTCGGCGAGCCGTTCCACGAAGTAGGACGCCTCGCGGAGCGCGTCGGGCTCCGGGGCGGCGACGACGAGGAACGCGGTGCCGGGCGTCTGGAGCAGCTTGAACGTCTTCTCGGCGCGCTCGCGGAACCCGCCGAACATCGTGTCGAACGCGGCGATGAAGGTCTGCACGTCGCGCAGGAGCTGCACGCCGAGGACCTTGTTGATGACGCCGGTGAACATCCCGAACCCGGCGCTGATGACCTTCACGCCGAACCGGCCGCCGGTCTTGGCGGGGGCGGCGAGGATCTTCATGAAGCGGCCGTCGAGGAACCGTCCCATGCGCTCGGGGGCGTCCAGGAAGTCCAGGGCGTTCCGGGACGGCGGGGTGTCCACGATGATCAGGTCCCAGGCGCCGGACCGGTGCAGCTGCCCGAGCTTCTCCATCGCCATGTACTCCTGCGTCCCGGACAGGCTGGACGACAGCGACTGGTAGAAGGGGTTGGCGAGGATCTGCTTGGCCCGGTCGGGGTCGGCGTGCGCCTCGACGATCTCGTCGAAGGTGCGCTTCATGTCGAGCATCATGGCGTGCAGCTCGCCGTCGCCCTCGATCTCGATCTTGCGCGGGCTGTTGTCGAGCTCGGACAGGCCCATCGACTGGGCGAGGCGGCGGGCGGGGTCCACGGTGAGGACGACGACGTCGCGGCCGCGCTCGGCGGCGCGGACGCCGAGGGCCGCCGCGGTGGTCGTCTTGCCGACGCCGCCGGAGCCGCAGCAGACGATGATCTTGGTGCGCGGGTCGTCGAGCAGCGCGTCGACGTCCAGCGCGGGCGGGGTCTTACCGGTCGTCATCGGATTTCCTCGGTGGTCATGCGGCTCCCTGCTCGCGCAGGGCGGCGGCCAGGTCGTAGAGGCCGGCGAGGTCCATGTCGTCCGACAGCAGCGGCAGCGTGTAGCGGGGCCGGTCGATCGTCTGCAGGCGCTCCTTCTCGCGGCGCTGCAGGGACGTGCGGAGCGCGTGGTCGGTGGCCTCGGCGGCGAGCGTCTCGGCGATCGACTCGGCGTCGTGCTCCAGCCCCGCCGCCTTCACCCCGCGGACGATCTCGTCGGTGTCGAGGGTCCCGGCCGCGGCGGCGGCGAGGTCGTCCTCGGACAGGACGGGCGGGTGCTCCATGTTGATGAACACGCCCCCGACGGGCAGTTCGGCCTCCGTGAGGTCGTGGATCCCGTCCATCGTCTCCTGGACGGGCATCTCCTCCAGGAGCGTGACGAAGTGCACGGCGGTCTCGGGGCTGCGCACGACCTTCATGACGGTGTCGGCGTGGTTGCGGATCGGCCCGACCTTCGCCAGGCCCGACACCTCGTGGTTGACGTTCAGGAACTTCGTGATGCGGCCGGTGGGCGGGGCGTCCATGACGACGGCGTCGTAGACGTGCGAGCCGTCCTTCTTCTTGCGCCGCACCGACTCGCTGGTCTTGCCGGTGAGGATCACGTCGCGCAGGCCGGGCGCGATGGTGGTGACGAAGTCGATGACGCCGAGCCTGGTCATCGCCTTCCCGGCGCGCTTCAGGCTGTAGAACATCTCGAGGTACTCGATGAGCGCCTCTTCGGTGTCGATGGCGAGCGCGTACACGTCCCCGCCGTCGGGCGCCACGGCGACGCGCCGCTCCTCGTAGGGCAGCGGCGGGCAGTCGAAGAGCTGGGCGATGCCCTGCCGTCCCTCGACCTCGACGAGCAGGACCCTGCGGCCGCCGGCGGCCAGCGCGAGCGCGAGCGCCGCGGCGACGGTCGTCTTGCCGGTGCCGCCTTTGCCGGTGACCACATGGAGGCGTACGCCGTCCCAGTCGGTGTCTCTCGCGCTCACCCGATCGACCATATCGTTCACTCGTCAAACACTTCCGAGTGCGGACGGCCTCATGCAAGTGATCCCTGACACGATGTCGCCCTCCCATGGAGATCGTCCGGCGGACGTTGTACTTCGGCCTGCCCGCGGGGTTAGCTGGGAAACGTGTACCGACCGTGACCGGACCTGGTCCTCGGCGGGGCCGCCGCGCCCCACGCGGGTATCGGGCGGGTCCCGGTGACCCACGGCGTGAAAGGTGCCCGCAATGGAAGGCTTGATACTCATCATCCTGCTCGTCGTCCTCGGCGTCGCAGGCATGTTCCTCTTGTCGTCGATCCGCGTGGTGCAGCAGTTCGAGCACGGCATCGTGTTCCGGCTGGGCAAGGTGCAGCGGGGCGGGCAGCTGCGCCCCGGCGCCGTGCGGGCCCCCGGGCTGACGGCGATCATCCCCGTCCTCGAACGGATGCAGAAGGTCAGCCGGCAGACGATCACCCTGGACGTCCCGGCGCAGGACGGCATCACCCAGGACAACGTGAGCGTCCGCGTCGACGCCGTCGTGTACTTCCGCGTGATCGACCCGGTGAAGGCGATCGTGAACGTCCAGCACTACGGCTACGCGGTCTCGCAGGTGTCGCAGACGTCGCTGCGCTCGGTCATCGGCCAGTCCGACATGCAGGAGCTGCTCGGCGAGCGCGCGAAGATCAACGCCTATCTCCGGGAGATCATCGACGAGATCACCGAGGGCCCGTGGGGCGTGCTGATCGAGCGGGTCGAGATCAAGGACGTCTCGCTGCCCGAGGGCATGAAGCGCTCCATGGCCCGGCAGGCGGAGGCCGAGCGGGAGCGGCGCGCCCGGATCATCACCGCGGACGGCGAGTTCCAGGCGTCCAAGCGCCTCGCCGCCGCCGCGGAGATCATGTCGGAGGACCCGGCCGCCCTCCAGCTCCGCCTGCTGCAGACGGTCGTCGAGGTGTCCGCCGAGAAGAACAGCACACTGATCATGCCGCTGCCCGTCGAGGTCCTGCGCTTCTTCGACCGCGCCGCAGGCGGCACCACCCGCGAGAGCAAGGGCGACAAGGAGGAGCGCCTGGCCCTGGGCGAACGCCTGGCCAAGGCCGAGGAGGAACTGGCCAAGGCGGCGGAGCAAACAACGCTGGAGTCCCCGGACGACGTCCCCCCGGTAATCGGCCTGGAAGACCCCAAGCGCGAAGAAGCCCCCGGCGTCTCGGCCCCCCAGGAAGACCAGCCACGCGGCATCTCAAGCACCCGTCACGAGGAATCCCCCGACTCCTAGACAGCCCGGCGAACGCGACACGGCGAAGAGCCCATGTCCCTGCCACGACCAAGACCACCGCGCTCACCTCCGAAGCAAGCGCGCGTACTGCGCGCACGGCCGAAAGAGACGCGCAAGTCCTGAAGCGGGCAGGTGAGCACTGACCCCAGCCCGCACCGCAACCCCGCAACGACCTCAACGCCTGCGATCGCGTCGGAAGGAGGTGTACAAGTCCTGAAGCGGGGCTGGTGACCACACACCCCAGCCCGCGCCGCACCACGCAACGACCTCAACGCCTGCGATCGCGTCCGAAGGCAGGTTTCGAGCTTGCGAGAAACCTGATCGCGGAGCGAGCCCCCAGGGCGAGTTCGGAGCGATGCAGCGATCGCGCGCATTGCCCGCCGAAGGAGGCCCCCCAGGGCCGACGCCAAGGGCAATGCAATGAATAGGCTGAGCCTCATGACGAAGTGGGAGTACGCGACTGTTCCGCTGCTGGTGCACGCGACCAAGCAGATTCTCGACAACTGGGGCCAGGATGGGTGGGAGCTCGTCACGGTGCTGCCGGGGCCGAACCCGGAGAACCTGGTGGCCTACTTCAAGCGTGAGGTCCAGTCCTAGGCGGGGCGGGCCCCGCGAAGTGCAGGTGGACGACGAGCAGTCCCTCGACGAGGAGGAGTGGCGATGAGCACGCCCGAGGAACGGATGCGTGAGCTGGGGATCGAGTTGCCGGAGGCGGTAGCGCCGGTGGCGTCGTACGTCTCCGCGGCGCGGACGGGGTCGCTCGTCTACACCGCCGGGCAGATTCCCCTGGTCAAGGGCGAGCTGGGCGCCACCGGGAAGGTGGGGGCGGAGGTCAGTGCGGAGGAGGCGGCCCGGCAGGCGCGGATCTGCGCGCTGAACGCGATCGCGGCGCTCAAGGCGGAGGTCGGCGAGCTGTCGCGGGTGGTGCGGATCGTCAAGGTCGTCGGGTTCGTCGCGAGTGCGCCGGACTTCGACGGCCAGCCCCAGGTGATGAACGGGGCGAGCGATGTGCTGGTGGAGGTCTTCGGCGAGGCGGGCAAGCACGCCCGCAGCGCGGTGGGCGTCGCCGTCCTGCCGCGGAACGTCCCCGTCGAGGTGGAGTTGATCGCCGAGATCGGCTGATCTCCGCGACCGCGCCGGGTGGCGGGGCCTTGACGGAATGACGTTCGGTATGTCCGAATGGGCCGCCAGCAAGGACGGATGCAAGGCGGAGCTCGGTCGCCGCGTGTGGTGGCGGGCGGGGCTGGAGGACGGTAGCGCGATGGTGAACGGGCTCAAACTGCCGGCGGAGTTCCGGGAGCGGGTCGAGGACATCCTCGCGGGCCGGGCCGAGCCCGCCCCCGCACGGCACGCGGCGACGGTCGCGGTGCTCAGGGATCACCCCAGGCACGGGTTGCAGGCGTTCCTGCTGCGCCGCGTCCGGTCCATGGCGTTCGCGCCGGGGGCGTACGTGTTCCCCGGCGGGGCGGTCGATCCGCGGGACGGGGACGCGACGCCGGCGTGGGCCGGCCGTCCGCCCGCCGAGTGGGGGACGGCGTTCAAGGCGGACGAGACCCTGGCCCGCGAGCTGGTGTGCGCGGCCGTCCGGGAGACGTTCGAGGAGACCCTCGTCCTGCTGGCGGGCCCGACCGGGGAGACGGTCGTGGACGACACGCGCGGCGACGACTGGGAGGCCGACCGGCAGGCGCTGCTCGACCGGTCGCTGTCGTTCGCCGAGTTCCTCGGCCGGCGCGGTCTCGTCCTGCGGGCGGACCTGCTGCGGCCGTGGGCGCACTGGATCACCCCGAAGATCGAGCCGAAGCGCTACGACACACGCTTCTTCGTCGCGGCGATGCCGGAGGGGCAGCGGGCCCGGGACGTGAGCACCGAGGCGGACCGGGTGGCGTGGGTGCGGCCGGCGGAGGCCGCCGAGCGGGCGGGCCGCGGCGAGTGGATGATGCTGCCGCCGACGATCGCGACGCTGGCCGAGCTCGCCGAGTTCGACACCGTCGCGGACGTGCTGGCCGCGCGGCGGGAGATCGTCGTCCACGAGCCGGAGGCGGAGATCATCGACGGCGAGGCGTACCTCGTCCTGCCGGAGTCGGCGACGCCCTACCCGGGCGGGTGAGCGGAGCGTGCGCGGCGGCAGGGCGCTGATGTGGCGGCTGACGGGCACGTCGGCACTGCGCCACCTGGAAAGACTCGGCTGGAACCCGGTCCGCCACCCGGATCGCGCGTCGGGCAGGATGGGGGATATGACCAAGATTGACGGGATGGGTACCGAGCGGGCGACCTGTGTGCTCGCCGAGAACCCCTCCGCCATGACGCTGGACGGCACCAACACCTGGATCATCGCGGAGCCCGGTTCCGAAGAGGCCGTCATCGTCGACCCGGGGCCCAAGGACGGCAAGCACCTCAGGCGCGTCCTGGACACCGTCGAGGCCCAGAACCGCCGCATCGGCCTCATCCTGCTCACCCACGGCCATCCCGACCACTCCGCGGGCGCGGGCAAGCTGGCGAAGCTGGCGGGCGGCCCGGTCAAGGTCCGCGCGCTCGACCCCCGGCACCGGCTCGGCGACGAGGGCATCGCGGAGGGGGACGTCGTCACCACGGGCGGCCTGGAGCTGCGGATCATGGAGACGCCGGGCCACAGCGACGACTCGCTCACGTTCTGGCTCCCGGCGGACGGCGCCGTGCTCACCGGCGACACCATCCTCGGGTACGGGACGACCGTGCTGGAGGGCAGCCTCGGCGACTACCTCGGTTCGCTCGACCGGCTCCGCAGGTTCGCCACGGACGTCGAGGCGGCGACGATCCTCCCCGGCCACGGGCCGAAGCTGGACGACCCGATCGCCGTCCTCGACCACTACATCGACCACCGCCGCGAGCGCCTCGCGCAGGTGGAGTCGGCCGTCGCCGCGGGTGCGACCACCGCCCGGGAGGTCGTCGAACGCGTCTACGCCGACGTCGACAAGTCTCTCTGGCCGGCGGCCGAGCAGTCCGTCCAGGCGCAGCTGGACTACTTGAACGGCCGCCGCTGAGCGGGGGGGCGGGGGCCTACTTCGAGCGCTTGCGGAGGCGCTCGATGTCGAGGATCACGACGGCGCGGGCCTCGATGCGGAGCCAGTTGCGCTGCGCGAAGTCGGCGAGCGCCTTGTTGACCGTCTCGCGGGACGCGCCGACGAGCTGCGCCAGCTCCTCCTGGGTGAGGTCGTGGTGCACGTGCAGGCCCGCCTCGGACGGCTGGCCGAACCGCTCCGCGAGGTCGAGCAGCGCCTTGGCGACGCGCCCGGGGACGTCGGTGAACACGAGGTCGGCCATGACGTCGTTGGTCTTGCGCAGCCGCTGCGCGAGCGCGCGGAGCAGCTGGACGGCGACCTCGGGGTGCCCGGTCAGCCAGGGCCGCAGGTCGTCGTGGCCCAGCCCGGCGAGCCGCACCTCCGTGACCGCTATGGCGCTGGCGGTGCGGGGACGCGGGTCGAACAGGGAGAGTTCGCCGAACATCTCGCTGGGGCCGAGGACGCTCAGCAGGTTCTCCCGGCCGTCCGGCGACGTGCGGGTCAGCTTGATCTTGCCTTCGAGGACGACGTAGAGCCGGTCCCCGGTCTCGCCCTCGTTGAACAGCGTCTGACCGCGGGCGAGACGCACCTCGGTCACGTTTGCGCGGAGCGCCTTGGCGCCCTGCTCGTCCAGGGCCTCGAAGAGCGGGGCTCTGCTCAGCACGTCCACGTCGCGATCGGTCACGCTTCTCCTCCTCGAACACCTACATGCATAGTGTGACGTACGTCCCACCGCGTACGTGAAGGCAGGGTCACGGCGCGCCGAAACGCGGGACCGGGCAAGTCCGGTCTCCCGGGCCGCCGCGGTCCCGTTCGCCCAGTGTACGGACCATTCGGTGAATGCCATCACACCGGTCTCATCACCCCTTACCGGACAACGCCGGAGGTGCGGCGGCGGTGCCTTAACCTGATCGGGTGGTCCAGTCGTCGCCGCGCAGGCTCCCCAGAGGGCGTCACGCGCTGTCCCGCGGGGAGGTCGAGCGGGTCCACCGCGACCGCCTCTGCGCGGCCATGGCGGCCGCGATGACGGAGAAGGGCTACGTGGGGACGTCGGTCGAGGACGTCCTGCGGCGGGCCAGGGTGTCCCGGCAGAGCTTCTACGGGCTGTTCTCGTCCAAGCTCGACTGCTTCATGGCGGCGTTCGACCAGGCGAGCGCGCTGCTGCGCCGCCGGCTGGAGGGCGCCGCGGAGGGCGGGGGCGACCCGGCGACGCGGTTCGAGCGGGCCTTCACCGCCTACCTGGAGGCGCTCGCGTCCGAACCGGGCTACGCGCGGCTGTTCCTGGTGGAGGTGTACGCGGCGGGGCCGGTGGCCATCCAGCGGCGGGCGGAGACCCAGCACGACCTCGCCCGGGCGCTCGCGGGCCTGATGGGGCTCAGCGGCGACGGCGCCCGGTTCGCCTGCCAGATGGTCGTGTCGGCGGTGGGCGCGATGGTGACGCCCGCGGTCGCCGCGGGCGACATGGAGGCCCTGCGGGCGGTCGGCCCGCCGGTCGTCGAGCACGTGCGCCTCCTGCTGCGCTCGGGCGCCCTGGACGCCTGAACGCGCCCGGAGGTCAGTGGCCCTTGCCTCGGGCGGGGCGGTCGGGCTGGACGCGCAGGGTGGTGATCGCGGTGGCGAGCATCTCGTAGTGGCCGACGAGCATCGTCAGTTCGACGCACTGCGCCTCGGTGAGGTGGGTGCGGAGCCGCGTCCAGGCGTCATCGTCGATGTCCTGGCGGAAGTGGAGCTGGTCGGCGGCGGTGAGGACGGCGCGTTCGCGGGGGTTCCAGCCGTCGGCGTCCGGCCCTTCCTTGAGGCGCTCGACGTCCTGTTCGCGGACGCCGGCGCGCCGCCCGAGGCGGACGTGGTGGTCGAACTCGTAGCCGCAGTCGCGCAGGTGGGCGACGCGGAGGATGACCAGTTCGGTGTCGCGGCGCGGCAGGGTCCCGCCGGGCATCAGCCGCCCGGCGAACAGCAGCCAGCCGCGGAACAGGCCGCGGCGGCGCGCGAGCGTCGTGAACAGGTTGGGCGGGCCCGTCCCGGCGGCCTTGCCCAGGGCCAGGCAGATCAGCCAGTTCACCACCCCGACCTCGCGGAGCCCGCCGGGGGTGGCGCGGGGTGCCGTCACCGGTGCGACTCCGGTTGCGGCGTGGTGAGTTCCACCTGCTCCTTGCGGGCGATTTCGAGGATCTCGCTCAGGCCGCGCTGGACGGCGCGGTCGACGACGGGCTGCGCGAGCATCCTGATCGGCAGGAGCGGACCGACGTACCGGGGGGCGAAGACGCGCTTGGAGCGCCGGGAGATCCCGCGTTCGAGCGCGTCGATCCCGAGGTGCAGCGGCGCGACCTTGGAGATGAAGCTGCCGCCTGGGCCCGCGTTCATGAGGGCGGAGGCGGCCTCGGTGCCGAAGCCGCGGCTCGTCATGTCGGTGTCGAGTTCGCCGAAGTAGGCGACGCCCGCCTTCGCGCCGTAGGGACGCAGTTCGGCCCTGAGCGTGTTGCCCAGCGCCTCGACCGCGGCCTTGGACGCGCTGTAGGCGCCCAGCAGGGGTGCGTGGACGACCGCCGCCAGGGACGCCACCGCCAGCGCGTAGCCGCGCTCATGGCTGATGTGCGGTCCGGCCGCGCGGAGGGTGTTGTAAACGCCCAGCACGTTCACACGGATGTGCTGTTCCATGATCGAGGGGTCGCCCCCCACGATCGGCATCTGCGCGGCCACCCCGGCGTTGGCGACGACCACGTCCAGGCCGCCGAGCTCCTGCACCGCGTTGTTCACGACCTCCTCGACCCTGCCGCGGTCGGTGACGTCGCACGTCCACCACGGTGCGTCGCCGCATTCGGCGGCGACGGCGGCCAGCAGATCGGGCTCCAGCCCGGCGAGCGAGACCCGCGCGCCGCGCTCGTGGAGCCGTTTCGCCAGGGCCGCGCCGATGCCGCGGGCACCGCCGGTGATCAGCACGCGCCGGCCGGCGAGGGTCGCCGTCCACCGGGAGGAGTCGAAAATCATGCGGAAGACCCTAACACAAAAGAACATGCTCGTTCTTTTAAGGGAGGGCCTACCCTGGCGGCATGGCGACCAACGCGGCCCTGAAGGCCGGGGGCACATCCGAGGGCGGGCGCGCGGGCGGGGCCTCGCGCGAGCCCGAGACGCGGCTCGCGCTCGTGCGGCGGGCGCGGCGGATGAACCGGATCCTGGCCGAGACCTACCCCGACGCGCACTGCGAGCTGGACTTCGGCACCCCCTTCCAGCTCCTCATCGCGACCGTCCTGTCGGCGCAGACCACCGACGCGCGGGTCAACCTGACCACGCCCGCGCTGTTCGCCAAGTACCCCACCCCCGAGGACCTCGCCGCCGCCGACCCCGAGGACGTCGAGGCGATCCTGCGGCCCACCGGGTTCTTCCGGGCCAAGACCAAGTCGGTCATGGGGCTGTCCGCCGCGCTCCGCGACCGGTTCGGCGGGGAGGTCCCGGGGCGGCTCGAAGACCTCGTCGACCTGCCCGGTGTCGGGCGCAAGACGGCCAACGTCGTCCTGGGCAACGCGTTCGACGTCCCCGGCATCACCGTCGACACCCACTTCGGCCGCCTCGCGCGCCGGTTCGGCTGGACGGCCGAGGACGACCCGGTCAAGGTCGAGCAGGAGATCGGTTCGCTTTTCCCGCGCAAGGAGTGGACGATGCTGTCCCACAGGCTGATCTGGCACGGCCGCCGGATCTGCCACGCGCGCCGTCCCGCCTGCGGCGCGTGCCCGCTCGCACGGCTGTGCCCGTCGTTCGGTGAAGGGCCGACCGACGAGGAGACGGCGCGCAAGCTCGTCAAGCCCGGCCCCTTCTCGTAAGGGAGCGGGCGTGCGGCGTGACCTGGCGGGAAGGAACGCGGGGATTCCGAGGTTGGGACGGACGTGACCGAGAACGCCATCAGCTGCCCTCCGTGGCTCGCCAAGTTCCGCGCGGAGGGGCCGCGGATGCAGGTGCCGCCGATGTTCCGGCCCGCGTCCGCAGCCCGCGACGCCGCCGTCCTGATCCTCTTCGGTGAGGGGCCGGACGGCCCCGACGTGCTGCTCACCGAGCGCGCGGCCACGCTGAGCAACCACGCCGGGCAGCCAGCGTTCCCGGGCGGCCGCATCGACCCCGAGGACGACGGCCCCGTCTCGGCGGCGCTGCGCGAGGCGTGGGAGGAGGCGGGCGTCGAGCCGTCCGGCGTGGACGTCCTGTGCTCCCTGCCCGAGCTGTACCTGGCGCGGAGCGCGTACCGGATCACGCCCGTCGCCGGCTGGTGGCGGGAGCCGTCGGAGGTCGCGCCCGGCCACCCGGGGGAGGTCGCGGCGGTCGCCCGCGTCCCGATCGGCGAGCTCGTCGACCCGGCGAACCGGATGATGGTGCGGCACCCGTCCGGGGTCAAGCTCGGCCCGGCGTTCGACGTGCGGGGCATGCTCGTGTGGGGGTTCACCGCGGCGCTGCTCACGCAGGTCCTGGACGCCGGCGGCTGGAACCGGCCGTGGGACACCGACCGCGTCGAGGACCTGCCGCCGCACGTGCTGAGCCTCGCGTCCCGGGGCTGAGCCGCTCCCGCGCAGGTCGGGCGGCTTCGGCCGGCTCGGGGGCACGGGCCGCGGGGGCGCGGGTCCGGCGTCACCCTTCACGGCTATCCCGCGCACCCCGATCTGGTACATCGAGGGGACGTTTTCGGGGTGTGCGGCACTATACGGTTGAGCGGTGCTGCACGACCACGTTCTCGATCTGATCCTGCTCGTACTCGTCGTGCTGTTCGGAGTCTCGGGCTACCGGCAGGGCTTCATCGTGAGCCTGCTGAGCTTCGCGGGCTTCGTCGGCGGCGGCGTCGCCGGGGTGCTGATCGCACCGCCGATCGCGGAGGCCGCGGTCGACGGCGCCGCCCAGCAGGCCCTCCTCGCCATCGTGATCGCCTTCCTGTCCGCCACGTTCGGGCAGCTCGCCGCCTCCTCCCTCGGCGCCGTCCTCCGCAACCGGGTCACCGGGCTGAACGCGCGCACCGCCGACGCGGTCGGCGGCACCTTCGTCAGCGCGCTGTCGCTGCTCATCGTCGCGTGGTTCTTCGGGACGCTGGTCGCCAACTCCGAGTTCAAGCCCGTCCGGACGCAGGTCAAGGGCTCCACGGTCATCGGCGCGATCGACGACGTGATGCCCGAGCGGGCGCAGACGTGGTTCACCTCGTTCCAGGGGTTCGTGAAGGGCAGCGAGTTCCCGCAGGTCTTCAACGGGCTCGGCGGCGAGTCGGTGGTGCAGGTGCCGCCGCCGGACGAGTCGGTGCTGAACAACGCGGCGGTGAAGACCGCCCGCGCCAGTATCGTGAAGGTCGTCAGCACCGCGCCGCAGTGCCAGCGCCGGATCGAGGGCACGGGCTTCGTGTTCGCGCCGGAGCACATCATGACCAACGCGCACGTCGTCGCCGGCGCCCGCGGCCCGTCCAACGTGGCGACCGTGAACGGCGAGACGGGCCGCGGACGGGTCGTGCTGTACGACCCCAAGCGAGACATCGCCGTCCTGTACGTGCCGGGGCTGCGGGCGCCCGCGCTGAAGTTCGCCGACGAGGCCCGCGTCCGCGACGACGCGATCATCGCCGGTTTCCCGAAGAACCAGCCGTTCACCGTGGACGCCGCCCGGATCCGCGCCCGGCAGACCGCCCGCGGGCCGGACATCTACCACACCGGCCAGGTCAGCCGGGAGATCTACGCCATCCGCGGCAAGGTCGAGCCGGGCAACTCCGGCGGGCCGCTGCTGACCACGGACGGCCGCGTCTACGGCGTCATCTTCGCCGCGGCGCTGGACAGCCCCACGACGGGGTACGCCCTGACCGCGGACGAGGTCGCCCCAGACGTGCGTGCGGGGCGCAACGCCACCCAGCCGGTGTCCACGCAGAGGTGCTCCGACTGAGTCCGACTGAGGAGGACGGCACCGCGTACCGTGGAGGAATGCGGGATCGGGATGAGTCCGGGCGCCCACGCAACGCACGGCCACGCGACGCGTACGGACGTCCTCTGCCTCACGGCACATCAGGCATACCCACGATGCCGGAGGACCTCGACATGCCGCCCGCAGAGGCGCTTGTCGAGGCACAGCGCCTCTTGGACGCAGACCGTCCGTTCCATGCACACGAGGTACTGGAAGCGGTCTGGAAGGCGTCTCCCGAGCCTGAACGCGAACTCTGGCGAGGCTTGGCGCAGGTCGCCGTAGGGGTAACCCACCTGCGAAGAGGGAACGCACGCGGCGCCGAAGCGCTCCTCAGCCGCGCGGCCGAACGCCTGGTCCCGTACGAGACCGCGGCTCCGCACGGCATCGACGTTCAGGGAGTCATCCGCCGCGCCCGGGACCTGGCCGCCCACCCCGAGACCGGCCCGATAAGCCTCCACCTCACCAAGTGACCCCGGCCATGCACGTGAGCGTGCCGGCTGGCCGGTAAGGCGATGCCGGAGCGAGCCCCACCGGGAAGACTGCGAAGCGATTAGCGCTCACATCAAGGGCGGTCGCGTAGCGGGCCGCAAGGCGAGCGCAGCGGGGCGTTACTGCAGGAAATACAGCTCAGTACTCGGGTTCGGGGTCGGCGAGCCAGCCGAGGAGCTGATTGTCGAACGCCCGGGGACGTTCCTGATGCGGGAAGTGGCCAGCGCCTTCGATGAGCTTCCACCGGTAGGGGGCCGCCACGTAGCGGCCGGAGCCCTGGGCGCTCGCCGGGAGCGTACACGGGTCGAGCGCACCGTGCAGTTGGAGCGTGGGCACCTGAATGGGGGCGCGCATACGGTTCGCGTAGCGGATGCCGTCCGGGCGGACCAGCGACCGGACGAGCCAGCGGTGGTACTCCAGCGCGCTGTGCGCGGCCCCGGGAATCTGCACGGCCTTCCTGACGAGCTGCTCTGTGCGCTCGTCCGGCCAGCCTGGGGCGGACCAGTCGTGCAGGAGCTCCCCCACAAGCGCGGCGTCATCGCGGACAAGGCGCCGTTCAGGCCACAGCGGCAACTGGAAACCGAACGTGTGCCGCGACGCCCATCCCTGGCCGCGCGGGTCGGTCGCCATGGCCTGCCGCAGGCGCAGTGGATGCGGGGCGCTGACCACGGCCAGCCGCTGCACGACCTTCGGGTGGTAGACGCCCATCGTCCACGCCAGCAGCCCGCCCCAGTCGTGCCCGACGACGACCGCGTTCGCCTCCCCCAGGGCGCGGATGAGCCCCGCGGCGTCCCCGGCCAGCGTGACCAGGTCGTAGCCGCGCGGCGGCTTGTCGCTGCCGCCGTAGCCGCGCAGGTCCACCGCGGCCGCGCGGTAGCCCGCCGCGGGCAGCGACACGAGCTGGTTGTGCCACGACCACCAGAACTCGGGGAACCCGTGCAGCAGCAGGACGAGCGGCCCCTCACCGGCCTCGGCGACGTGGAACCGCGTCCCGCCGGCGCTGATCTGCCGGTGGGTCCACGGCCCGTCCACCTCGATCGGTGATGTGTCGTTGCCTGCCATGGCGCGGGATCAGGCCGTCAGTTCGGGAGTGTCGGAGTCGCCGCGGTGCCGCAGGGTCGCGATGTCGTCCTTCAGGCTCTTGCCGGCCCGCTTCGCCCCCTCGATCTTCGAGATGAACCGCTTCGCGATCAGCATCAGTATCACCGCGAGGCCCGCGTAGACGAGCGCGACGATGAGGAACGCGAACCAGTGCCAGATCCCGAGCGCGACCAGGCCGTACGCGAGCGAGATGGACAGCAGGATGACGACGAGCCCGCCCATGACGGCGGCGATCGTGAACATCACGCTGCTGATCGCGGCCTTCTTGGCGTCGGCCTTGAGTTCTATCTTCGCCCGGTCTATCTCCGCCCTGACCAGGTTGGAGACGTTCTTGGACGCCATCGCGACCAGGGCGCCGAGGGACTGGTCCTCGATGCGCTCGCCCGGTGAAGCCTCCGACATATCGCTTTCTCCTTAGCCCCGTGTGCGCGCGGGCGCACCTTCTCCGGATCGTCACTCTCTCGAATTGTGACGGGTCGGTATAGGCCAAACCGCCGATCAGCAGCGAAACGGTGGAACCCGCCCCCTCGCGCGGACCACGGCCTCCGGGGCCGCATACCGGTGCAGGTAGTAGAACCTACCGATCATCGGTCGCACTAGCACACCGAGGGCCACACGGCGGCGGAAACAGTCCCAGGCAGGACGTGGAACGGCCATACCGGGTGACACGCGACGGCATACCGGGTGACACACGACGGCGGCCCGCGTCCGGTCGGCCGACCGGACGCGGGCCGCCGTCGTTCGCGGAATCAGCCCGCGGGCGTCAGTCGTCCGACTTGGCGGCGGGCAGCTTCTCGGAGATCAGGTCCATGACCGTGCTGTCGGCCAGCGTGGTCACGTCGCCGATGCTGCGGTTCTCCGCGACGTCCCGCAGCAGCCGCCGCATGATCTTCCCGGAGCGGGTCTTGGGCAGCTCCGGGACCATCATGATCTGCCGCGGCTTCGCGATCGGGCCGAGCACCTTGGCGACGTGGTCGCGCAGCTCCTTGAGGAAGTCCTCGCCCTCGACGTCGCCGCCGGCGTCCCCGCGCGGGATGACGAACGCGACGATCGCCTGCCCGGTCACCGGGTCGGTCGCGCCGACCACCGCCGCCTCGGCGACCTTCGGGTGCGCCACCAGCGCCGACTCGACCTCGGTGGTGGAGATGTTGTGCCCGGACACGAGCATGACGTCGTCCACGCGGCCGAGCAGCCACATGTCGCCGTCCGCGTCCTTCTTGGCGCCGTCGCCGGCGAAGTACAGGCCCTCGAAGCGCGACCAGTACGTCTTGATGTAGCGCTCGTCGTCGCCCCAGATCGTCCGGAGCATGCCCGGCCACGGCTCCTTGACGACCATGAACCCGCCGCCGCCGTTCGGCACGGGCTGCCCCTGGTCGTCCACCACGTCCGCGGCGATCCCGGGCAGCGGGCGCATCGCCGCGCCCGGCTTGCACTCCGTCACGCCCGGCAGCGGGCTGATCATGATGGCGCCGGTCTCGGTCTGCCACCAGGTGTCGACGACCGGGGTCCGGTCACCGCCGATGTTCTTGCGGTACCAGACGTACGCCTCGGGGTTGATCGGCTCACCGACCGACCCCAGCACGCGCAGGGACGACAGGTCGTACTGGGCGGGGATGTCGTCTCCCCACTTCATGAACGTCCGGATCGCCGTGGGCGCGGTGTAGAAGATGGACACCTTGTACTTCTGGATGACCTCCCACCAGCGGCCCTTGTGGGGCGTGTCCGGGGTGCCCTCGTAGATGACGCTCGTCGCGCCGTTGGCGAGCGGCCCGTACACGATGTAGGAGTGCCCGGTGACCCAGCCGATGTCGGCCGAGCACCAGTAGACGTCCTTCTCCGGCTTGAGGTCGAACACCGCCCAGTGGGTGTACGCGCACTGCGTCAAGTACCCGCCCGTGGTGTGCAGGATGCCCTTGGGCTTACCCGTCGTCCCGGACGTGTACAGGATGTAGAGCGGGTGCTCGGCGTCCATGGGCTCGGCGGTGTGCTGGTCGCTCTGCCTCTCGACGACGTCGCTCCACCACAGGTCGCGGTCGTGTTCCGTGACCTGCTCGCCGGTGCGGCGCACCACGAGGACGTGCTCGATCGTCGGCGTCTGCGCGACGGCCTCGTCCACGATCCCCTTCAGGTCGGACGGCTTGCCGCGCCGGAACCCGCCGTCCGCCGTGATGACGAGCTTGGCCTGCGCGTCGTCGATGCGCGTACGGAGCGCCTCGGACGAGAAGCCGCCGAACACCACGGAGTGGGTCGCGCCGATGCGCGCGCACGCGAGCATCGAGATGGGCAGCTCCGGAATCATCGGCAGGTAGATCGCGACCCGGTCGCCCTTGCGGACACCCAGTTCCAGTAGCGCGTTCGCGGTCTTGTTCACCTCGCGCTGGAGGTCGGCGTAGGTGAGGGTACGGGAGTCGCCGGGCTCGCCCTCCCAGTGGTAGGCGACCTTCGCGCCGTGGCCCGCCTCCACGTGGCGGTCGACGCAGTTGTAGGCGACGTTCAGCTCGCCGCCCACGAACCACTTGGCGAACGGCGGGTTACTCCAGTCCAGGACTTGATCCCAGCGCTTCGTCCAGGTGAGCCTGTCCGCCTGCTCAGCCCAGAAGGCCAGGTGGTCCTCCGCGGCCCGCTCGTACGCGTCGGCCTTGACGTTGGCCGACTCGGCGAGCTCTGCGGGCGGGGAGAAGCGCCGTGTCTCCTGCAGCAGGTTCGACAGTGTTTCTTGGCTCTGGCTCAACGCGCACTCCTTGCTAGCTGAAGCGGGGTCGCCCGGCATCCCCACTTCACCAGGAAGGTCCCCGGTCCCACAAGGCCACGCTTCCGGATAGCGGAGAACAGTGTGACCGGTGGACGGTCTTGTCTGATTCAGATACTCCACTTCCCAGGCTGTCCCTCCGGAATCGCCTTCGTGGTCGCCGGTCGTGGGGTCTTGCAGAGGCGTGGTGGGGGACCGCATAAAGTCGGGCCGTGACCGATGCCCTTGCTGCTGTAGCGAACCTGCCCGGCGTCGCCGACGCCGTCGACGACGCGCGCCGCGCCGTGGACCGGCTGCTCGGCCACCGCATCCTGCGGCGGCGCAGCTCGGAGGTGTCCACGGAGTCGGCCCTGCGCGGCGCGCGGGCCTCGGCCGTCCTGGACGGCGGCACGGTCACGCTCGACGAGCTGCGCACCACCGAGAACCCGTCCGACCCCGCCGTCCAGGGGGCGCTGCGCGTCTCGGCGGAACTGGGGACGCTGACGGACACCTGGCGCAAGGCACCCCGGCAGGCCCTCGCACGACTCCACGTGCTCGCGGCGGCGGACGCGGTGGACAGCACCGAACTCGGACGCCCGCGCTCAGCAGGCGGGACCGTAAAGGACGTGCTGGGCCTCGGCGAGGCACCGTCACCGTCCGAAGTGGCGTTGCGCCTGGACGCGCTTAGCGGGCTGCTGACGGAATCCACGAAGGCACCGGCGTTGGTGGTCGGCGCCATCGTGCACGGCGAGCTGCTCACTTTGCGTCCGTTCGGCTGGGGGGACGGGATCGTCGCCCGCGCCGCCCAGAGGCTCACCTACGTCGCCCGTGGTCTGGACCCCAAATCACTGGTCGCCCCAGAGGTCGGTCACCTGGAACTCTCCGACGCCTATGCCGAAGCACTCCGCGGCTACTCGTCCGGCACTTCCGAGGGCGTGGCCCAGTGGATCGGGCATTGCGCGGAGGCGGTCGCCGCGGCGGCACGTGATTCGCAGGCCATCTGCGAAGCGCTCATGCGCGGCTGAGGCATGCATCGACGGCCGGCGCCCACCGAGACGACCATCTCCTCGGCGAACTGGGATTCCCGTGATCTGACGGGCGAGGAACACGCAAGCGTTCTGTTCGTCGAGTGGACGTCCGCGACTAGCGCTTCTGGCGCAAAGCGAACGGCGCTCTGCTGAAGAGCGCCGCCGCCAGTCACGTCACACCGGGTTACCAAGCGTGCACCTGTATTCGTCGGAGCGGGTCAAGCCCGTCTCGACGCGCCTCCCGCGGCTGATCGCGCGTGGGTGCCCGGCTGCCGTGCTCGGACAACTTGGTCCGTATGACCTGTCTACGCCTCATTTGGCCTGATGACAAGCCCCGCATTCGCAAATCCCGTCCCGCGCCCCACTGGCGCGCCGGACGGGACGTCCGTTGCCTCGTGGGGTCAACTCGGGATGTAGCCCGCCATTCCGGACTATCCGTAACCGCGGCTCGGGACACGGAATTGATCACGCACCGTGATCGCTCTCATTTGCACCGGGATCCGCGATGTGCCCGCAAAGATCTTTAGTTCTCCTGTACGCTCCCACTCCCGTCCCGATGCACTCCCTGTGCTCGCGGGAACGGGACCCTCTGTCAAGGCGACGGCGCCCTGCGGGTACGGTTCAGGTTGGATCATCCCAACCTGATGAGAAAAATCGTCACCGCACGAGGCACGATCGATCTCGACGGAACTCCCAAGCGTTGGGCAGCATATGTTGTAACTGCCTAGACTGGAGTCAGTAAGTTTGCCTTCCCTATAGGGCGAGCTTGCGCACGGCTTACGCCGAACTCCCCCCGAGCTTTCTTGGGAAAACGGGCCGGCTCTACCCCCCCGGAGCCGGACCGTCCGGCGACCCCCGCTATCCCCCCCGGCGGGGGTCGCCCAGCGTCAGCGGCCGGGGCGGTGGAGATACCCCCCATCGCCACCGCCCCGCCGCCGACCGAGGCGCCGAAGTTATCCACAGTTGACGGAACGTCTTCCGCGCCATCACGCAGCGTCGCACAGTTGGTGTCTCCCCACGTCTGAAGGAGCCACCGATGAATCTCGCGGCACTGATCGTGACGGGCGACCCCGCCCTCGCCGACGGCCTGCTCCGGCTGGCGGCGGCCGCCGACGCCCACGCCGAGGTCGCCTACGGCGCTGCCGAGGCCAGGGCCGCCTGGACGTGGCCGTCCCTGATCCTCGTCGGCGCCGACTCCGCGCAGGACGTCGCCTCAGCCGGCCTCCAGCGCCGCCCTGGGGTCGTCCTCGTCACCGGCGACGCCACGTCCGACCCCTACCGGCTCGCCGTCGAGGCCGGCGCCCAGGACGTCGCCCTCCTGCCCGACCACGAAGACTGGCTGATCAACGCGTTCGCCGCCGCCGGCGAACCCGAGAGCGGCTGGGCCACCACACTCTGCGTGACCGGCTCCCGCGGCGGCGCCGGAACCAGTGTCCTCGCCACCGCCCTCGGCCTGGCCGCCGCGGGCCAGGGCCTGCGCACCCTCCTGGTGGACGCCGACCCGTACGGCGGCGGCATCGACCTCATGCTGGGGCTGGAGAGTCATGAGGGCGTCCGATGGCACGACCTCGCCGAGCGCCGCGGCCGCCTGAGCACCGCGACGCTACGGGAAACGCTGCCGCGCTCGGGTGACCTGTCCGTCCTGTCGTGGCGCCGCGGGGAACCGGTGCCGGTCTCCGGCGACGCGGTCACCTCCCTGTTCGACGCAGCCGTCCGCGGCTTCGACCTGGTCGTGGCGGACGTCCCCCGCTACCCGGGCGACATAGGACGCGCGGCGCTCCGCTCGGCCGACACAACGCTGCTCCTGGTCCCCGCCGAGGTCCGTGCGACGGTCGCGGCCGACGGCCTGGCCGCCACCCTCCGCCGCGACACCGCCGACGTCCGCCTGGTCGTCCAGGGCCCGGCCCCCGGCGGCCTCACCCCCGACGCCGTCACCCGCGCACTGGACCTGCCCACCGCCGGCACCTACGAACGCGACCGCCGGCTCCCCGCCGCCATAGACGAAGGCGACCTCCCCAGAGCCTGCCGCCGCGGCCCGTTGACCGACCTCTGCAGCCAGATCCTCGCCGACCTGTCCCTACAGCCCTACGCCTACCGAGAACAAGCCGCCTGACCCCACCAGGAGGCGATGCGCGGGGCGAGTGCATCTACCCGTGACCTGACCACGGCCAGTGGTTCGCACAACAGAACACCACGGTCAGCGGCCGGGACCGGGGGGCGTTCGCCGCGCGAACCACTACCTAGACCCGAGTATCAGGAGACGAGGGCGTATGACCAGGTTGTCTGATGTCATCCGGGATCGGCTGGCCGACTCCGGAGCCGAACCGACCACGGGCCGGGTCGCCGCGGCTCTGCGCGCTGAGGAGAGGCTCCTCGGTGATCGCGAGGTCCTGACGCTCGCCGACGAACTGCACGCGGAGTTCGTCGGCGCGGGGCCGCTGGAACCGTTACTCCGCAGCCCGGACGTCACCGATGTTCTCGTGAACGGCCCGGACGAGGTCTGGGTGGACACGGGCTCCGGCCTGGTCCGCACCTCCCTGCGTTTCCCGGACGAGCCGTCCCTGCGCCGCCTGGCCCAGCGCCTCACCGCCGCTGCCGGACGACGCCTCGACGACTCCGCCCCCTACGCCGACGCTCGGCTCCCCGGTGGAGTGCGACTCCACGCGGTCCTCCCACCTGTGGCCGCGACCGGCACCTGCCTTTCGCTGCGGCTACCTCGCCGCCGCGCATTCATGCTGGACGAGCTGGTCGCGGCCGGAACCGTCCCGCCCGAGGGCGCCGAACTGCTCGCCGGCCTCATCAAGTCCCGAGCCGCCTTCCTCATCACCGGGGGAACCGGGACGGGCAAAACCACGTGCTTGAGCTCCCTGCTGTCATTGGTCGACCCGGCGGAACGGATCCTTCTGGTCGAAGACTCGGCCGAGCTGAGACCGTCCCATCCGCACGTGGTCCGGTTGGAGGCACGGCCGCCCAACATGGAAGGCGCAGGGGGCGTGGACCTGAACGACCTCGTCCGCCAAGCCCTCCGGATGCGCCCCGACCGCCTCGTCGTCGGCGAGGTCCGCGGCTGCGAGGTCGTGGATCTCCTACAGGCGCTCAACACGGGGCACGAGGGCGGGTGCGGCACCCTCCACGCCAACACGGCCGCCGACGTCCCGGCCCGCCTCGAAGCCCTGGCCTGCGCGGCGGGTCTCACCCGTGAGGCCGTTCACAGCCAGCTCGCCGCAGCCCTGGACTTCGTGGTGCACCTGGTCCGCGACCCGGGCGGAGGCCGCCGTCGCGTGGCGGAGATCTGCCGACTCCGCCGAGCGTCCGACGGGTTTGTCGGAGTCGTCCCCGCGGTCTCGTTCACCCCATCCGGAGAAATCGTCCAGGCACCCGAGGCCGAGGCCCTCTTCACAAGGCTGCGAGGCACCACGTGATCAACGGTCTCGTGGTCCTCTGCTCGGCGGCCGCCGTCTGGACCCTCATGACCCCATCGCCTGCCGTCATCCGCCTGGATCGCCTCGCAGCCCGCCCGGCCGGAAATCCGCTCCACGCCGTTGGATCCCAAGTCGAGGCGCTGAGGGAACGCAGGACGCGTCCGCAGCGATGGCGCACGTCCGTCATCGAACTATGCGACGCCATGGCCGCCGAACTGGCCGCAGGCCGAACCCCGGACGAGGCGTTCACAGCGGCCGCGACCGTCCTGGATCCGCACATCTCCCGTGAACTACTGAACATCCCACGCCCGCCCCCCGATCACCTGGAGGAGCTGGCGGCCCGCCCAGGAGCGGAAGGGCTACGCCTCCTCGCGGCGTGCTGGCGCATCGGCTCCGAACGCGGCGGCACTCTGGCGGCCGTCCTGGACGGTCTCGCCGCTGCTCTCCGCGACGAGGAGGCACAGCGCCAGGACGTTTCCGTCCAGCTGGCCGGCCCCCGCGCAACAGCGCGCCTCCTCGCCGCGCTACCCCTGCTGGGCTTGGCCATGGCAGCGGCCCTGGGAGCGCACCCGATTCCCTTCCTCTTCGGCACCCTCCCGGGCCTGGCATGCCTCCTCACCGGCACGACCCTGAACCTGGTCGGCCTCTACTGGACCCACCGCCTAGCCCGATCCGCCGAATCCCCGACCGACCCAATCACCAAGGAGACCGCATGACGGTGCTCATGGCCGCGTTGTGTGCGGCGGTGTCGGCGTTTCTGCTTCCGCGAGCTCCAGCCCCAGCCGCACAACGCCTGAGACACCAGTTCCGCACCCACAAGCGCTTCCTACGAGCACCTCGCCGCGTGGGTGGCGGGCGCAAAGCTGACTGGCCCGCCACCCATGAGCGGACCATGTCGGCCTCCAGGGACGAGATCCCGCCGTCCGGCCTCAGGGGCGTGAACGCTGCGCTTGGAGGACGGACGCCACCCATCGTCGCTGCAGGTGAAGCCACATCCCGAACCTCCCGACCGGACGAGTTGCCGGGCCATCGCCCCGGGCGGTCGGCTGCCACTGGGAAGCGCGGTGCCGAGAAAGCAGCGGCAGGGGCACGGCGAAGCGACGTCCTCCTACGGCGCGTAGCAGCAGGCTCGATCGGACTGCTGTGCTTCCTGACGCTGGGCGGGCTGTCCGGCGCGCTCATCGGAGCACTGGCCGCGACAACCGTCTGGTTCTTTTTCGGCCGCTTAGGAAACGCCGAACGCAAACGCAGGCGGGCCCAGCTCGTCGCCGACCTGCCCGTGGCAGTGGACCTTC
Organism: Actinomadura sp. GC306; assembly: GCF_004348665.1. GTDB lineage: Bacteria > Actinomycetota > Actinomycetes > Streptosporangiales > Streptosporangiaceae > Spirillospora. The sequence goes on from NZ_SMKM01000061.1 coordinate 26,686, forward strand.
TCGCGGCCTGCCTGCGCGGAGGGGCCCCGTGGCATGACGCGGTCGCAGCGGTTGCGGAAGCGGTAGGCGGTCCGCTCGGGGACGAGTTGACCGCCGTCTCCGTTCAGATCCGCCTAGGGGCCGACCCGGCCGCCGCATGGCTCGCGCTCGCCGAGGAACCGATGCTCGCTCCGCTGGCTCGCGCGGCCACACGCGCGACCACCACCGGGGCGGCGCTGGCGCCGTCCTTGAGCCGCCTCGCGCGAGATCAACGGCGCGTAGCGCGCTCTGCGGCGGCGGCCAGAGCACGGGCGGCCGGCATCCGCGCGCTGGCTCCGCTGGGCCTGTGCTTCCTTCCCGCCTTCGTCCTGCTGGGCATCGTCCCGGCCATCGCCGGCATCGCCTCGACGATCCTCATCCCGCGGTGAACCGGAGTTATCCACAATGCGGCGTTCCCTCATCACTCCGCCCGGCGGCTCAGCAGCCTTAAGGGAGAACCTCAAGCGAAAGGAGCCCCATGCGGGTGATCCAGAAGGTGAAGCGGCGATGGACGGGCACGGGCGGAGACCGAGGCATGTCCACGGCCGAGTACGCGGTCGGCACCATCGCCGCGGCGGCGTTCGCCGGCCTCCTGTTCAAGATCGTGACCAGTCCGCAGGTGAAGGAACTGCTCTTACAGATCATCGAGAAGGCGCTCAACCTGGCGGGCTGAAGGATCGCGGGATGGCCACGGCGGAGATCGCCGTGGCGCTCCCCACGCTCGTCCTGGTCACGGCGATCGCGCTCTGGGGTCTGATGGCCGCGTCCGTCCAGCTCACCTGCACGGACGCGGCCCGGACCGGTGCCCGCGCCGCAGCCAGGGGCGAGTCCCTGGCCGCCGTGCGCGAACGCGTGGCGGAGGCAGTCCCGAAGGGCGCCATGGTCCGGGTAAGCCGAGACGGGGCCACCGTCCACGTGGACGTGTCTGTGTCCGTCAGACCACCTGCGGCGGCCGGTCTCCCAGCCGTGACCGTCCAGGCCCATGTGGCTGCCGCAACAGAACCGGGCGTCCCCCCGCACGAGACCCGCCCAGCCAACCGAGAGCCCATAGAGGAGGAGGCGTCACCCACCAGGCTCCCCGAAACAGGCCCTCTGGGCAGCTCTGACTGAGCTGTCCATTACATCGCTCTCCTTCAGAGCGCGGTGCGACCAAGACCGGTGGAGTGCTTGCAGAAACCTGCGCATCGCGGGACGGGCCGACGACCTGGGCGTTTGCCCGGCGATGGGAGCCGGGTGTGAGGGGGCGGAGTCGGTGAGTCAGTCGCGTCGGTCGGCTGGGGC